>NZ_JBFRDR010000004.1:0-334712 GCF_052113885.1 Lysobacter sp. TAB13
CAAAAGCCACGAGTGCGTAGCTTGCGCAGGCAGGTGCCACATTGGGCATCCTGCCCAAGGTGGCACCCGGCGCACGTCCATGTGCGCCGCCCTCCGGGTGTCCCTGGTCTCGCGAGTTACAGGCCGCGCCCAGCAACAGCAACAGCAACAGCAACATCAAAGCCAAGCCGAAGCCAAAGCCAAAGCGCACAGCAAAGCGAAGCCGAGGCAAAGCAAAATCGCGGCAACGGCAACGGCAACGGCAACGGCAACGGCAACGGCCGCCGAAGCCGCCATTGCCAGTGCAATTTCAAATGGGATTGTGGCGGCGTCGCAACCGCAAAGCGGATTGCGGTTCTCGCCGAAACCACGCCGGCGCCCGCAATGTCAGGGCGCGGCGCTCAAGGCCGGGAAGTACGGCGCGCACCACCCGCGCCGACGACAGCAAGCGCAACGCTCAGCGCTTATTCGCCGCCATCTCCGCCTCAGCCTGCATCTCCAACTCATCCAACCGATCCAGCAGACGAAACAGCGCATCGCGCTCGGCCGATTCGATTCCCGCCAACAACCGCTGCTCGAACGCCAACGCCATCGGCGCGACTTCGTCGTAAATCTTGTAACCGTCCGGCGACAACTGCAGCACCGAACGGCGACGGTCGTCGTCGTGGGTGTCGCGCTCCAGGCGGCCGGCCTCGGTCAGGCGGGCGACGGCGCGGCTCACCGCGACTTTGTCCATCGCCGTGCGCTGCGCCACTTCGTTCGCGGACAAACCGGGGAAACGGCCGAGTACGGCCATCACCCGCCACTCGGTCACGCTCAGGGCGTAACGCTCGGAATACACCCGCGCGATCGCGCCGCTGACCCGGTTCGACAGCACCGACAGGCGATAGGGCAGGAAGTGGTCCAGGTCCAGCTGGGCATGCCGGGCCGCGCCGATGCGCGCGGCGGCGCGGGCGGAGGGCGCAGTCGGGCCGGAGCCGGCCTGTTCAGGGTCGGAGGGGGCGGTGCCGGCCGGGCCGGACTGTGAGGGCGGTCGATTCATGCTGCACTGTGCCTTGCTTATGGTTTCATGTGAAACTATAACGACCCTTTCCCTGAGGCCGTCCGCAGCGGATCCGGCCGCCACCCGAGAACAATGCCATGAATGCACAGCCCAACCTCGGCATGCAGGTCACCACCTTCGAAAATCCGCTCGGCATCGACGGCTTCGAGTTCGTCGAGTTCGCCGCCCCGGCCGGCCAAGGCGAGATGCTCCACGACTATTTCCGCCGCCTGGGCTTCACCGCCGTGCTGCGCCACAAGTCGCGGCCGATCACGGTCTACCGCCAGGGCGGGGTGAATTTCCTGGTCAACGAAAGCCCGGACAGCTTCGCCTCGGCCTTCGCCGACGCGCACGGCCCCTGCGCGGCCGGGTTCGCCATCCGCTTCAAGAAGCCGGCGGCCGAGGTGCTCAAGGCGGTGCTCGGCAACGGCGGCGAAGCGGTGGGCGAGCGCGCCGACACCCGCGTCATCGATGCGCCCGTGGTCAAGGGCATCGGCGACTGCATGCTGTACCTGGTCGATCAGTACGGCGACAAGGGCAATGCCTACGCCGATTACGAGCCGATCCCGGGCGCGGACCAGAACCCGGCCGGGTTCGGCCTGACCTTCATCGACCACCTGACCCACAACCTGTACTTCGGCAACATGCAGAAGTGGTCGGACTACTACGAGCGCTTGTTCAACTTCCGCGAAATCCGCTACTTCGACATCAAGGGCGTCAAGACTGGCCTGGTGTCCAAGGCGATGACCGCGCCCGACGGCGTGGTGCGCATTCCGCTCAACGAGTCCAACGATCCCAAGAGCCAGATCAACGAATACCTGGACGCCTACAAGGGCGAGGGCATTCAGCACATCGCCTGCTTCACCGACAACATCTACGAGACCGTCGAGGCGATGCGCGCGCAGAACGTCGATTTCCTGGATACGCCGGACACTTATTTCGACGTGATCGACATGCGCGTTCCTAACCATGGAGAGGACGTCGCGCGCTTGGCCAAGAACAAGATCCTGATCGACGCCGACCCGGAGACCCATCAGCGCAAATTGCTGCAGATCTTCACCAAGAACGCGATCGGCCCGATCTTCTTCGAGATCATCCAGCGCAAGGGCAACGAAGGCTTCGGCGAGGGCAATTTCCAGGCCCTGTTCGAAAGCATCGAGCGCGATCAGATGCAGCGCGGCGTGCTGTAATAGGCGCTCACCACGCCGCGAAGGAATCGCCATGCTCAAGGAACTCGTCGATATATTGACTTGCCGGGAACTCGAACCCGAACAGTTGCTCGCGCTCACCGCTTCCATCGAGGAAGCGGTGGCGGATCCGCAGTCCGACTGGACCGACGATTCATCGCCCGATCAACTGCCTATGACCGCGTGGATGGAAGATCCGTCGCCCGACGAGGTGATGCTGGCCGCGCTCCACTTCAAGCTTTACGAGCACTTCGCGATCGGCGACAAGATCGACGAGGTGCACGAGCTGATTAGCGATTTTTTCGCCGAGCCGCTGCTGGATTTTCCGTATCGCGAGGGCGGGCCCAAGCTGTTGGTGAGCGAGTATTTCGCCTGGTTGGACCCGTTGCTGGCCGAGCGCGGCAACGACGATGGCGGCTACGAATTGCTGCTGCTCGACGATACCTGTACCGACAATTTGAATGCGATCTTGGTATGGCGTTCGGACACGCCGCGCGCACTGGAGATCGCCACCGAACTGGCGTTCCGCCTTGAGCAATCCACCCGCGCATACGCCTGACCCGGCTTCGGCTCAGGCGCTGCATGGAGATTCAGCCGCACCCACCGAATCTGCGCCACGATCCATTGCGCCCCGATGCCGCCGATTGCGCGGCGTCCAACAGCCCAGCGAGCCCGTATGAGCACCGCAGCCAACGACATCGACAACGTCATCCCGATGCCCAGCACCGACAGCCTGCGGCAGAATCCGCGCGGCTACATGAGCGGCTTCGGTAACGAATTCGCCAGCGAAGCGGTGGCCGGCGCGCTGCCGGAAGGGCAGAACTCGCCGCAACGCGTGGCGATGGGCCTGTACGCCGAGCAGCTCAGCGGCACCGCGTTCACCGCGCCGCGCAAGGAGAACCGGCGCAGCTGGCTGTACCGCATCCGCCCGGCGGCGATGCACGGCACCTTCTCGCTATACCGCCAGCCGCAGTTCCATAACGAATTCGGCGACGGCCCGGTATCGCCCGACCAACTGCGCTGGGACCCGCTGCCGTTGCCGCAGGCGCCGGTCGATTTTGTCGATGGCCTGTACACGATGGCCGGCAACGGTTCGGCCGCGGGCCAGCACGGTTGCGGCATCCATCTGTACGCCGCCAACCGTTCGATGGAAGGCCGTTTTTTCTACGACGCCGACGGCGAGTTGTTGATCGTGCCGCAACAGGGCCGCCTGCTGATCGGCACCGAATTCGGCGCGATCGAGGTCGAGCCGTTCGAAGTGGCGGTGATTCCGCGCGGCGTGCGCTTCCGCGTCGAGTTGCCCGACGGCGCTTCGCGCGGCTACGTGTGCGAGAACTTCGGCGCCGCGCTGCGACTGCCCGACCTCGGCCCGATCGGTTCCAACGGCCTGGCCAATTCGCGCGATTTCCTCACTCCGCACGCGGCCTACGAGGACATCGACGGCGAGTTCGAGTTGGTCGGGAAATTCCAGGGCCACCTGTGGCGCGCCGACATCGGCCACTCGCCGCTGGACGTGGTCGCCTGGCACGGCAACTACGCGCCGTACAAATACGATCTGCGCCGCTTCAACACCATCGGCTCGATCAGCTTCGACCATCCCGATCCGTCGATCTTCACCGTGCTGACCTCGCCCAGCGACACGCCCGGCACGGCCAATATCGATTTCGTGATCTTCCCGCCGCGCTGGCTGGTGGCGCAGAACACCTTCCGGCCGCCGTGGTTCCATCGCAACATCGCGAGCGAATTCATGGGGCTGGTGCACGGCGTGTACGACGCCAAGGCCGGCGGCTTCGCCCCGGGCGGCGCCTCGCTGCACAACAGCATGACCGGGCATGGGCCGGATGCGGAGACCTTCGAGAAAGCCTCGCATGCCGATCTGAGCAAGCCGCATGTGATCACCGACACCATGGCTTTCATGTTCGAGACCCGCGCGGTGATTCGTCCGACCGCGCAGGCGTTCGATGCGGCGCATCGGCAGCGCGACTATCAGGCGTGCTGGGCGGGGTTGCGGAAGCATTTCGATCCGACTCGGAAGGAGTGACGACGCGCGCGTCGGATCAACGATAAAACGCGCTGCTTCGGCCGCGCGTTTTGTTTGGGCCGCCATCGCCTTCGAGGTCTTTTGTGGGAGGGGCTTCAGCCCCGATGCTCTCGGCTCCGATCGCCCGAAACTCCACCACTTCTGATCGAAAAGCATCGGGGCTGAAGCCCCTCCCACAAAAGACCTCTCCGATTCGCTATTCGGCTTAACCCACCGCCAGCGGCTGCGGCTTCGATCCAACCCGCTTCTCGCCGCGTTCACGTAAAAACGCTAGGCTGCTTCGGCCATTCGAATCGCGCCCCGGGCGCCGGAGTTCCGCCGATGACACACGCGCCGACGACCTTCGCACCGACCCGCGCCGCTTTGCTCGCCGCGATGCTGTTGAGCCTGGGCCTGAGCGCCTGCCAGCGCGAGGCGGCACCGACCGCCGCCGCGCCTGCGACGCCCGCGGCCGACACCGCGCCGGCGGTCAATCCCGCGCCGATCACCGATCAACCCGCGGAAAACGTGCCGCCGGCGACCGCGCCGGTGTCCAACCCGCCGCCGGCCGCGAGCAGCACGCTCGCGCGCTTCGACGGCTACGGCGACATGCGCTTCGGTATGAGCGTGGAGCAGACCAAACAGGCCTGGGGCGGCGAGCTCAAGGGTAAGCCCTCGGCCGACAGCACTTGCTATTACCTGCTGCCGATCTGGGTGAGCAATGCGCGCGAGTTCGGTTTCATGGTCGAAGACGGCAAGTTCGCGCGCGTGGACGTGGGCGGCGACAAAGAAGTCGCGCCCGGCGGCGGCAAGCGCGGCATGAGCGCGGACGAAATTCGCCGTCTGTATCCGGGCAAGGTCGAAGAGCAGCCGCACAAGTACGAACAAGGCGGCAAGTATCTGCGCGTGGCCGATCCGGCCGGCGGTGCCGGCGTGCTGGTGTTCGAAACCGGCGCCGACGGGAAGGTCAGCCACTGGCGCATCGGCGTGCCGCCGCAGGTGGATTACGTCGAGGGTTGTTTCTAGCACGTCGCTCCCGGCACCGTGGCCGTCGCCGCCGGCATCGATTGCCGGCGGACGAACCGGCCCGGCCGGGCATAGAATCGGATTCGGAACGCTCGCGCCCGCAGCGCGCGAATCATTGATCGCAAGGGGATGACCGCCATGTTCGAAGCCGTCGGCTTGTTCGTATTGGGCCTGTTTCTGCTGGCTCTGGGCGGCGATTCGATCGTCAAGGGCGCCTCCGGCCTGGCCCAGCGCTTCGGCGCCTCGCCGTTCGCTGCCGGTCTGGTGCTGGTGGCCTTCGGCACCTCGCTGCCGGAACTGGCGGTCAATCTGCAGGCGGTGCTGCGCGGGCAGCAGGCGCTGGCGTTGGGCAACGCGGTCGGCAGCAACGTGGTCAATTTCGGCCTGACCCTGGGTCTGGCCGCGCTCGCCGCGCCGCTGGTGGTGCGTTGGCGGGCCCTGGCGCCGCTGTTGCTGGTGCTGCTGGTGGGCACCCTGGCGGTGATCGGCCTGGGCCTGGACGGCGCGCTGAGCCGGGCCGAGGGCCTGGGCATGATCGTGGTGTTCGTCGCGGTGGTCGCCTTCGCGGTCGCGCGCACGCGCCGCGAGGCGCCGGAGCTGCAGGACGCGATCGCCGCGTTCGCGCAGACCCAGACCCATCTCGGGTTGAATCTGGTGCGGGTGTTCATCGCCGCGGTGCTGCTGCACATGGGCGCGTATCTGATCGTCGGCGGCAACGGGCTGTGGAGCTTCGCCGCCGCCGCGCCGGCCGTCGCGGGCGGTTTCGGTTCGCCCAATGCGGCGATCATCGGCGCCGGCCTCGGCCTGTCGCCGCTGCTGACCGGCCTGTTGCCGGTCGCGATCGGCACCGCGTTGCCGGAAGTCGCCGCCGCCATCGCCGCGGCGCGGCGCGGGCAGGGCGACATCGTGGTCGGCCACGTGATCGGTTCGAGCCTGTTCAATCTGCTGATCGTGCTCGGCGGCATGGCCGCGCTGCACACGGTGCCGTTGCCGGAATCGTTCGTGCGTTTCGAACTGCCGGCCGCGGCGGTGTTCGCGCTGATGCTGTATCCGATGCTGCGCGGCGATCTGCGGGTGAGCAAGCGCGAGGGCGGGATTTTGCTGGCCGGGTTGCTGGTGTGGGTGGCGTTCGAGTTGGTGATGTTGCATCACTAATCGGGTTCGGATCGCGGATATCGCTGCTTAGGGGCCTGTCCCCCTCTCCCGCTCTGGGATGAGGGCGCGCGTCGTCAGCCCAATCCCGCGCACCCTCATCCGCCCCCCGCCTTCGCGGGGGCAGGCTCTCCGGGCACCTTCTCCCGTAAACGGGAGAAGGGATGAGCCGCGCATCCACAAAACCCATGCAACCCCCACCCCTATAATGGCCCGATGAGCGAAATCACCTCCTCGCCGCGCCTCACGCGCCGCGCCCTGCGCGCACTCAGCGAATTCTTCCGCCTCGAAGCCGCCGGCGGCATCGTCCTGATCGGCGCCGCGGTGCTGGCGCTGATCGCGGCCAACTCGCCATTGCACGAAGCCTACGAAGCGTTCCGCCAGATCCCGGTGCAGGTGCGCATCGGCGCGCTCGACATCAGCAAGCCGCTGCTGCTGTGGATCAACGACGGGCTGATGGCGATCTTCTTCCTGGTCGTGGCGCTGGAAATCAAGCGCGAAGCCCTCAGCGGGCAATTGGCCGAACGCTCGCAACTGGTGCTGCCGCTGCTGTGCGCCGGCGCCGGCGTGATCGCGCCGGCGTTGTTGTTCTACGCGCTCAATGCCGGCGATGCCGCGTCGATGCGCGGCTGGGCCGTGCCGACCGCGACCGACATCGCCTTCGCGCTGGGCGTGCTGGCGTTGTTGGGCTCGCGCGTGCCGGTGGCGATGAAGCTGCTGTTGTCGACCATCGCCGTGGTCGATGACCTGATGGCGATCCTGATCATCGCGTTCTTCTATTCGCACGGCATGTCGGTGACCGCCCTGGTCTGGGCCGCGGTCGCGCTGGCGGCGATGTGGCTGCTCAACCGGCGCGGAGTGAAGTCGCTCGGGCCGTATCTGGCGCTGGGCGTGGTGCTGTGGGTGTGCGTGCTCAAGTCGGGCGTGCACGCCACCTTGGCCGGCGTCGCCACCGGTCTGATGATTCCGCACATCGACAAGCGCAACAACATCGACGACGCCCACGAGCATTCGCCGCTGGAAACCCTGGAGCATGCGCTGCATCCGTGGGTGGCCTACGCGATCCTGCCCTTGTTCGCCTTCGTCAACGCCGGCCTGTCGCTGAGCGGAGTCAAGCTGGAGGACGCCACCGCGGCGTTGCCGATGGGCATCGTGCTGGGCCTGGTGGTCGGCAAGCCGGTCGGCATCGTCGGCGCCGCGCTGCTGATGCGCGCGCTGGGCTGGGCGCGCTTCCCCAACGGCATGGACGTGCGGGCGATGATCGGCCTGGGGCTGATGTGCGGCATCGGCTTCACCATGAGCCTGTTCATCGCCTCGCTGGCCTATCAGGACCCGGCGCTGTACGAGGAAGCGGTTCTGGGTATCCTTGCCGCCTCGCTGCTGTCGGCGGTGATCGGCTTCGGTTGGCTGCGCGCGGTATTGCCGGTGCGCGGCGCCCAGGATTGAGTGCATGAAACATGCTTTGGTGTTCGGCGGCAGCGGCCAGATCGGCCTGCCGCTGCTGCAACGTTTGTCCCACGCCGGCTGGCGGGTGACCGCGATCTCGCGGCACGAGCAATTCGATCGCCCCGGCCTGCACTGGCTGCAGGGCGATCTTGCGCAGATGCCGGAATTGCCGCCGCGGGTGGATGCGATCTTCAGCTGCGGCCCGCTGCTGAAGTTCGCCCAGTGGTATGCGCAGTCCGGGATCGAGGCCACGCGGGTGATCGCGTTCGGCTCGACCAGCGCCGAAACCAAGCGCGGCTCGGCCGATGCGGAAGAGCGCCGCGTGGCCGGCGAATTGCGCGAAGGCGAGGCGGGCTTGTTCGCCGCCGCGCAACCGCGCAGCGACGCGGCCACGGTGTTGCGTCCGACTCTGATCTACGGCGCCGGCCGCGACGCGACCCTGACCCGGATCGCCCAGCTCGCCCAGCGCCTGAAGTATTTCCCGCTGCCGCGCGGCGCCAACGGCCTGCGCCAGCCGGTGCACGTGGACGATCTGGCCGACGCCGCCTTCGCCGCGCTGACCGCGCCGGCGAGTTTCGGCAACACCTACGCGGTGCCGGGCGGCGAGACCTTGAGTTATCGCGACATGGTCGAACGCACGCTGGCCTGCCTACGTCCGCCGGTGAAGCTGGTCGAGTTGCCGTCGCCGTTGTTCAACCTCGCGCTGGTGGCCGCGCAGGCCGCCGGCCGCGCGACCGGCCTGGGCGAAGCCGCGGTGCGGCGCATGCGCACCGACATGACTTTCGACGCGGCGCCGGCGCGGCGCGATTTCGGGTATGCGCCGCGCAGCTTTCAGCCGAGCGCGGAGATGTTCGAGACGCCGCGCGACTAAGCGCCCGCGGCGGTGCGAGAGCGCTCTTTTGTAGGAGGGCCTTCAGGCCCGATGCTTTCGGCTCAGATAGCGATGATCGGAAACAAAAGCATCGGGCCTGAAGGCCCTCCTACAACAACAGCTTCAAGCGGTTTGCTTGAGCGCGCGCGCCTTGGCCAGATTGCGCAGCGCGATCATCAGCACGCCGCCGAGCACCATCGCGCCGCCGATCCACAGGCTCGGCCCGGGCCGGTCGCCCCAGAACGCGATGCCGAGCGCGATCGCGAATACCGGCACCAGCAGCAGCCACGGCGTCACCTGCGCCACCGGATGGCGCTGCACCAGCACGTAGTACAGGCCGTGGCCGAGCAGCGAGGACACGAACGCGGCATAGATCGCGCCGGCCCAGGCCACCCAGCTGATCTGCGGCAACGCGGCCACGCCGCCGGGTTCCAGCGCCAGGCTGATGATCAGCAGCGGCGGCACCGCGATCAGCGCGGTCCAGCCTTGCTGGGAAACCATGTCGAGCCCGCGCAGGCCTTTCATCAGCACCGTGCCCAGGGCCAGAAACGCGGCCGAGACCAGCATCAGCACCACCGCCAGCGGCTTGTCCAGCACCAGCGGATCGAAGCCCAGCACCAGCACGCCGCAGAAGCTGATCGCGATCGCAACGCCGGTGCGCCAGGCGAAACGCTCGCCCAGCAGCCACCACGCCAGCAGCGCGGTCATCGGCACGTAGCTCTGCAACACGATCGCCGGCGAGGACAGGTCGCCGGCGGCCTTGAGCGCGCTGAAGCTCAGGCCGAAATGCAGCACGCCGATGCACAGGCACACCGCGATCAGGCGCGGCCACTGGCCCGGCGCCGGCCGCTTGAGGAAGAACACCAGCGGCAGCGCGAGCAGGGCGAAGCGCACCGCGGTGAACAGGAACGGCGGAATCTCGCGCAGCGCCAGCGCCGAGGTCAGGAAATTGATCGCCCACGACAGGACGACGAGCATCAGCAGAACCAGATCGCGGGCGGGCATGACGGTGTCGCTGGCCTGTCGTGTGGGCTATCGTGGCCGCCTTGCGGACGGACGCGAACGGCGCGGTGGGATCATCATTGTGAAGGATGCGATGCAGTCTGCGGGGCCGCTGTTGTGGCTGCTGGGCATGGCGGCGCTGGTGGCGGCGCTGGCGCCGGGCGCGTGGCTGTTGCGCGCGCTGGTCGCGCGCGTGGTCGGAGCGCGGCCGGCGTTCGGCGCGGCGCTGTGGTCGGTGGTGTTCGCGCTGATCGTGTGGGCGATGCTGGCGGTGATCGCGCTGATGCTCTCGCGCGGCAGCGCCGTGGGCAGCGGCGCGCCGTTCCTGGCCCTGGCGATGGTGTTGTCGTGGTGCGCGCTCAGCCTGAGCGTGCGCCTGTATCTGCCCGATCCGGCCGGGCTCAAACTGCCTTGGCCGCGCGCGCTGTGGGTGTCGCTGGCGCCGGTGCTGTTGCTGTGGGCGGAACTGCTGGCGGCATGGTGGTGGCTGATGCCGCGGATCGACTGAGGCCGCGCGCGCCTCAGTACGACCAGCCCAGCTTGCGATACAGCTTGGACAGCACCCAGGCCGGGCCGATCAGCAGATAGGTCAGGTCGGTGAGGAAGCTGGGTTTCTTGCCTTCGATCTTGTGGCCGATGAACTGCGCGATCCAGGCGACCACGAATACGCCGATCGCCAGCCACAGCAGCGCGTTCAAGCCGAAGCTCGCGGCGATCCAGTTGGTGAGCAGGGTGAACACCGCGAACTGCACCAGCATGCCCAGGCCGAGTTTGCGCGAGGCGCGGTAGTAGAACAGCATCGCCGCGAACATCGCCATGGCGGCCCACATACCCGGTTTGAACCAGGTGCCGGGCACGGGGATGCACCACAGCAGCGCGATCACGCTCCACAGGATCGCCGGCACGGCGAACACGTGGATGAGCTGGTTGGTGCCGTTGCGGTGATCGCCGGAGTAGCTGGCGAACCAGCGGTCGATCGGGCGGTCGTGTTCGGTGGCGTGGGCGAGGCTGCTCATGTTCGGCTCCCGGTGAGGCGTGACGGGCGCGAGGCCCGCGCGGTGGCTGGCGTGTCCGCGACGGGCGCGCGGGGTGCGGCTAGTGCGCGGCCGCTTTCGAGAATAGCTGGATCACGATGACGCCGGCGACGATCAGGCCGATACCGGCCAGCGCGCCCGCGTCCAGGGCCTGTTTCATGAACAGCCAGCCGATCAGGGCGATCAGCACGATGCCCACGCCCGACCACACCGCGTAGGCGACGCCGACCGGCACGGTCTTGAGCACCAGCGACAGGAAATAGAACGCGACCCCGTAGCCGGCGGCGACGATGATGGTCGGCCCGGTCTTGGTGAATCCGTCCGAAGCCTTGAGCGCGCTGGTGGCGACGACCTCGGCGGCGATGGCGATGGCCAGGTAGAAGTAGCCGATGTTCATGCGCACCCGGATCTGCGTGGAATAAGGCGGGCAGGGTAGCGCGCATGGGGTGGAGGTGTGGCGGAGGGCGTTGGGGGCAGTGTTGCGTATTGGGTGGGTGGGGTCTGTAAAGCAGGCGACAGTCGGGCTTAAGAGCAAATCCCCCCTGCCCCCCTTTTTTAAAGGGGGGAACAACAACGGCAACAGCAACAGCTGCGCCAACATCAACCGCCCGTGCTGTTCCCCCCTTTAAAAAAGGGGGGGAGGGGGGATTTGCTCCACCCAACAAAAAGGCCGCATCCGCGGCCTTTTCGCTTCGAACCCACAGCCCGAATCAATCCACCGAAATCCCCGCCAGCTTCAGCAAGGCCTCGGCGTACTTCGCCCGCGTGCGTTCGATCACTTCCGCCGGCAGATTCGGCCCCGGCGGAGTCTTGTCCCAGCCCAGCGTCTCCAGATAGTCGCGTACGAACTGCTTGTCGTAGCTCGGCGGGCTGGTGCCGACCTGATATTCGTCGGCCGGCCAGTAACGCGAGGAGTCCGGCGTCAGCATCTCGTCCATCACGTACAGACGGCCGTCGGCGTCGGTGCCGAATTCGAACTTGGTGTCGGCCAGCAGAATCCCGCGCTCGGCGGCGAAATCGGCGGCGAAACGGTACAGCCGCAAGGTCGCGTCGCGCACCGCTTCGGCCAGCTCGGCGCCGACCGTGCGCACTGCGGTGTCGAAGTCGATGTTTTCGTCGTGATCGCCCACCGCCGCCTTGGTCGAGGGGGTGAAGATCGGCTCGGCCAGCTTCTCGGCCTGGCGCAGGCCGCTGGGCAGGGCGATGCCGCTGATCCGGCCGGTGCGCTGGTAATCCTTCCAGCCGCTGCCGATCACGTAACCGCGGGCGATGCATTCGATCGCCACCGGCTTGAGCCGTTTGGTCACCACCGCGCGCTTGGCGTAGAGCGCGGCGTCCACGCCCTGCGGCAACACCGCTGCGACGTCGATGCCGGTGAGATGGTTAGGAATGATATGCGCGGTCTTGCCGAACCAGAAATTGCTTATCTGGCACAGCATCTCGCCCTTGCCCGGGATCGGGTCGGGCAGGACCACGTCGAAGGCGCTGAGCCGGTCGGTGGCGACCATCAGCAGGCAGTCGCCGCCGGGAGCGGCGCCCGCGGGCAGGCGGTCGGCGGGCAGATCGAAGACATCGCGGACTTTGCCGCGGTGGCGCAAGGGCAGGCCGGGCAGTTCGGATTGCAGCAGTGTGGTCGTCAACGTGGGGACCCCTGAAGGCAGTGCGTAGTCCCTCCATCGCGGTGCACAGGTCTGAAGCCGGCCTCCGGGAGCCGTCCGGCTCGCGCGTGCGTGCGCGACGGGGCCGGGCAGTGTACGCCGCCTGAGGGGTATGTGTAGCCCCCCGCCCGCCGGCAGCCCCGGGCGGGCGCCGGCCCGGCCGCGGCGGCCCCCGGTTAAGATGGCCGCCGGCGGGCCGCGACGGCCCGGAAACGAGGCGGCCGGCGACCCGATGAAGCGTTGGTACGGCAAATTGCTGGGATTCTTCGCCGGCGCGGCCCTGCTGCGCGGCAACCCGTTCCTGGGCGCGGTGATCGGCGTGCTGATCGGCCACGCCTTCGACACCGACTGGTTCAAGCTGCGCGGCGACAACCCCTACGCGGTGCTGGGCCTGACCCTGGAGGCCACCGACGGCGAGGTCGATCAGGCCTACCGCCGGCTGATGGCGCAATACCACCCCGACCGCGTCGCCCAGGCCGCGCCCGACATCCGCCAGCAGGCCGAAACCAAGGCGCGCGAGATCAACCGCGCCTACGACCGCATCAAGACCCTGCGTAGGCGCTGACGCGCCAGGAGTGAGTGCACAGGAGTGAGGAGTGAGTAAAAGCGCCGGTCGAGCCGCCTTTACTCACTCCTCACTCCTCTGCACTCGTTCCTGAGCTTTTACAATAGCCGCCTGTCCCGTCCGGCCCGACCCCATGTCCCTGCAATCCACCGTCATCGCCCCTTCGATCCTTTCGGCCAACTTCGCCAAGCTCGGCGAGGAAGTGGACAACGTGCTCAAGGCCGGCGCCGACTGGGTCCATTTCGACGTGATGGACAACCATTACGTGCCCAACCTGACCATCGGCCCGCTGGTCTGCGAAGCGCTGCGCAAGCACGGGGTGACCGCGCCGATCGACGTGCATCTGATGGTCGATCCGGTGGACCGCATCGTCCCGGACTTCGCCAAGGCCGGCGCCAGCACCATCAGCTTCCATCCCGAAGCCAGCCTGCACGTGCATCGCACCATCCAGCTGATCAAGTCGCACGGCTGCGGCGCGGGCCTGGTGTTGAACCCGGCCACGCCGATCGAAGTGCTGGACTGGGTGCTGGAGGATCTGGATCTGGTGCTGCTGATGTCGGTCAACCCCGGCTTCGGCGGCCAGAGCTTCATCCCCTCGGCGCTGGACAAGCTGCGCCGCGTGCGCGAGCGCATCGACAACAGCGGGCGCGCGATCCGGTTGGAGATCGACGGCGGGGTGAAGGCGGACAACATCGCCGAGATCGCCGCCGCTGGCGCCGATACTTTCGTTGCGGGGTCGGCGATCTTCAACGCGCCGGGGGCGGATCAGCACGGCTATGGCGACATCGTGCGCCGGATGAAGGATGCGGTGGCTGCGGTGCGCGGCTGAGGAAACTGCTCGGCACATCTGTTCCACGCCGAGTCAACAACAAGCGAAAAATACTTGTTTTCGGCTCTTAACCAGCGAGATTCGAAGCGAGTAATGTGAGTTCCGTACCACCCACGGAGCTTTTCATGAATCGAGTTCAGCAGGAAAACCAACGCCCCGGCCATTCCGATTGGCCGCTCACCGATCCCGCCACCGCGCGTGAGATCGAAGGCTACGCCTCCAAGACCAGCTACAACCGCGGCGAAGAGGTGGTGTTCTTCGTCAACATGGGCAACGGCGCGGCGCCCGGCACCAACTGCAGCGCGCCGGGCGCGAATTGCCCGCGCTATACGCTGGAAGTGTTCCGCATGGGGTGGTACGCCGGCGCCGGCGCGCGCAGGGTGTTCGGGCCGCAACAATTGCCCGGTTACGCGCAGCCGATGCCGGTGTTGGATGCGTCCAATCCCGCTTACGCGGAATTCGGCCTGATCGAATGCCAGTGGCAGGAGTCGTATCGCCTCTCGACCGCGTTCACGACCGATGCCGATTGGGTCAGCGGCATCTATCTGGCGCGACTGACCATCGTCGCCGACGGCGCGCAACAGCCGCACGCCAAGCAGAGCTACATCGTGTTCGCGATCCGCGACGATGCGCGCGCTTCGG
Organism: Lysobacter sp. TAB13; assembly: GCF_052113885.1. Taxonomy (NCBI): domain Bacteria; kingdom Pseudomonadati; phylum Pseudomonadota; class Gammaproteobacteria; order Lysobacterales; family Lysobacteraceae; genus Lysobacter; species Lysobacter sp. TAB13. The sequence continues at coordinate 14,454 of NZ_JBFRDR010000004.1, forward strand.
ACTATCTGTTCCAGCAGAGCGTGACGACCTATCAGTCGTACAACAACTGGCCGGGCGCACTGGCTGGCGGTAAATCCAGCTATGGCAACTCAAGCCCGTTTCCGGATGCAAATCCCACGGGGGAGAGTGGCATATACGCCCGAAAAATATCGTTCGATCGGCCGTATGGAATTCGCGAAAATCCGTCATACCTCGGAAATGGAGCGCCCGCGAATGCGATAGTCTCCGGTCGCGAAGCCGGCAAGTACGGCGTGGGTGCCGGTGAATTCCTGACCACGCTCAACCATACGCACTTCACCAGCGGTCGTGGCCAGGAATACAACTTCGTCCGCTTTCTCGAACGTGAAGGCTACGACGTTACTTATGCCACCAATGTTGATGTGCATCGATCCGCCAGTGTGCTGTTGAACCATCGCGGCTTCCTGTCGGTAGGGCACGACGAGTATTGGTCCAAATCGATGCGCGACCATGTGGAGGCGGCGCGGGATGCTGGGGTCAATCTCGGATTTTTCTCGGCCAATACCTGCTTCATCCAGATTCGTTTCGAGGCCGGTGCTGGCGGTGCGGATCGCGTGGTGGTGTCTTATAAAACCGCTGCCGACCCCTGCGCGTCGTCCACGACGGGTGACTGCCCGGCCAACGCCACGATGCCCTTCAGAGAACTGTCTGTGCCCAGGCCGGAGCATTGGTTGCTTGGCGTCGCCTTCCGTTCTCATCTCGATGAACCTAAAGGGTCGGCGGGAACACCGACGGGCAACTCGACGGATTACTACAGCGCCGATTTCGTCGTCGACGACGCCAGCACCTGGGTGACTCAGGACACCGGTCTGCAGCATGGCGATCATCTGCGCGCGCTGATGGGCTATGAGGTCGACAGCCTTCCCGAAAACATCGCGGACCGGCGCCCTGGAATCAAGACGATCGGCGCGTCGCAAACCCACTCCAACGACAACAGCACGATCGCGCACACCACCACCCACGATGTTGCATCGGGCGCCACCGTGTTCGCATCGGGCTCGATCCAGTGGAGCTGGGGCGTCGATAACTACAACTGCGATCCGGTCGTGTATCCCGACGCCAACGGCGTGCCGTTCAACACGCAACTGGAAAGCGAGCCGGCCAAGCAGATCACCCGCAACGTGCTCGAACGCCTGCGCAGCCGCAACCGCACCGATGTGTTCGCGCTCGGCCTGGACAAGGGCATGTACTGGCGATCGCGAGTCGGCGGGGTCTGGCAGGACTGGCAGGGGCTCGGCGGCGGTTTCCTGTTCGCGCCCGCGGTGACCTCGAAGGCGGCGAACCGGCTGTCCTTGTTCGCGGTCGGTCTGGACAACCATCTGTATCAGAACCTGTGGAACGGCTCGGCCTGGTCGGGCTGGACCCACCTGGGCGCGCCGGCCGGCCGCACGCTGACCTCGAACCCGGCGGCGATCAGCCGCGACGGCGTCACCACCGATGTGTTCGCGCGGACCAGCAACGGCAGCGATTTCGAGATCTGGCGCCTTACGCACGACGGCAGCTCATGGGGCAGTTGGCAGTCACTGGGCGGCGGTTTCAAGTCGGGTCCGGCCGTGTCGTCCTGGAATAGCCAGGAGATGACCGTGTTCGCCATCGGTCTGGACGATGCGCTGTGGAACAACCAATGGACCGGCGGAACCTGGTCGGGCTGGGTGTCGCTGGGCGGGCCAGGGCAGGCCCTGGTCTCGACACCGGCGGCGGTGTCGCGGGGCGACGGCAAGATGGATGTGTTCGCGCTGGGCGCCAACAAGCAGATCTGGCAGCGCAGCCACGACAACGGCTGGCAGCCGTGGGCGTCGCGCGGCGGCGTGGCGGGGCAGGGGCCGGCGGTGGCTTCCTGGCATGCCAATCGATTGACCCTGGTGGCGGTCGACGAGAACAAGAAGCCGATGGTCTGCGAGTGGGATCGCGGTGTCTGGTCGTCCTGGACCGGTCAGGACGGCAGCCTGATCTCGGCACCGGCCGCCGTTTCCTGGTACGGCAGCGAATGACCTGAGTAGCGGCCGGCCCGAGGTTCGGGCCGGTCTTTCAGGCCGATCCGGGGATTCTCCGCGCACGATCGTCACCGGCGGTTCCGTTATCTTTGACGCGAGCGCCGCGGATCGACATGCCACCGTCGTTGCGGCGAACGGCCATCGGCGGAGAATCTGGATGAACACCTGCGACCTGTGCGACCTCCACGAGGCCCAAGTGCGCGTGCTCGAACTGCCGCTGCGCGACTACGGCGGCCGCATCGCCTTCGACGGCATCGTCAGCACCATCAAGGCCTACGAAGACAACGCCCTGGTCCGCGAGGCGGTGGCCGAGGCCGGCAACGGCCGGGTGCTGGTGATCGACGGCGGCGGCTCGCTGCGGCGGGCGATGCTTGGCGATCTGCTCGCGGCCAAGGCGGTCGAGAACGGTTGGGCCGGGGTGATCGTGTTCGGCGCGATCCGCGACAGCGGTGCGATCGGTGCGATGGAACTGGGCGTCAAGGCGCTGGGCACCTGCCCGCGCAAGACCGACAAGCGCGGGCAGGGATTGCGCGATGTCGAGGTCGAATTCGGTGGGGCGACGATCCGGCCGGGCGAGTGGCTGTGCGCGGACGAAGATGGCGTGGTGTTGGCGCACGAGCGGTTGCGCTGAGGCGAGCCGCGGCTTTTGTGCGAGGGCCTTCAGGCCCGACGCTCTTCGTTCCGATCGCGGTGACCTGAAAAAAGCCTCGGGCCTGAAGACCCTCCCGCAAGGCCTTGCGCAACCGTCGCCAAAAACAAAGAACGCGGACCTTGCGGCCCGCGTTCCGGAATATTTGGAGGCAATCCAGCCTCCGCCCGTCGTCCCTGATATGGCCTCCTATAATCCGGATGGGCAATGACAGGTGTGTGACAGATTTTGCGCATTCGTACATTCACCTGCGCCGACGACGGCGGCTGCTAGCCTCGCGGGCCCTGCATAACCGACGGATCGCCGACTCATGACCTCACCGCGCTGGCGTTTGATCCTCAACGGCAAATCGGCCGGTGACGATGCCCTGCGCGAAGCGGTCGCGGCCTTGCGCGATCGCGGCGTCGTCCTCGACGTGCGGGTCACCTGGGAAGGCGGCGATGCCGAGCGCTACGTCGCCGAGGCCATCGCCGACGGCGTCACCACCCTCATCGCCGCCGGCGGCGACGGCACGCTCAGCGAAGTGGCGACCACGCTGGCGCATCGCGACGAGGCGGCCGACGCGCTGCCCAGCCTCGGCCTGGTCCCGCTCGGCACCGCGAACGATTTCGCCAGCGCCGCGCTGATTCCCACCGATCCGGCGCTGGCGCTGGATCTGATCCATCGCCAGCCGCCGCGGCCGATCGACCTGATCCGGCTGCAGGCGCCCGACGGCCTGCACTGGGCCGCCAATCTGGCCAGCGGCGGGTTCGGCACGCAGGTGACGATCGAGACCGATGCGGGGTTGAAGAAGATGTTGGGTGGACTGGCTTATCTGGTCACCGGCATCTCCAAACTCGGCAAGATCGAACCGATCCGCGCGCGCCTGCACGGCGAGGATTTCGAATGGGAAGGCGAGTTCATCGCTCTCGGCATCGGCAACGGCAAGCAGGCCGGCGGCGGCCAGGTGCTGTGCCCAGACGCCCTGATCGATGACGGCCTGCTCGATGTGACCGTGGTTCCGGATCTGTCCGGCGAAGTCGGCGCGACCGCGCGCACCTTGCTGACCGAAGGCAAGCACGCCGCGCTGGACCGCGTCGCCACGCGCGCGCAACTGCGCTGGGTCGAGATCGAATCGCTGAAGTCGCTGACCCTCAACCTCGACGGCGAACCGGTCCAGTCGCATCACTTCCGCATCGACTGCATCCCGGCGCGCGTGCGCATGCACCTGCCGGCTGACTGTCCGCTGCTGTCGGCGGTCGCGCATGCCGCCGGCGCCGCCGGTGCGACCGCCGCGGCCGACGATCCGGCCGCCTGACCCCGTCGCGCCGCGCCCGCGAAGCAGTTACAGTTACCGCCATGAAAGCCTGGGCGAACCCGCATTTCCTCTGTGCCGACGTGGGTTGGCGATGGTGGCCGTCGGCCATCGTCGCTCCTGCCCACTCGTCCATGAAGGAACTGCCGCGTGATTTCGCACGAACTCTTCCAGCAACAGGCTGCTAACGGTTACACCCGCATCCCCGTCGTGCGCGAGGTCCTGTCCGACCTCGATACGCCGCTGTCGGTCTATCTCAAACTCGCCGACGGCCCGCACACCTATCTGTTCGAATCGGTCGAAGGCGGCGAACGCTTCGGCCGCTACTCGATCATCGGCCTGCCCGCGCAGCGCGTGTACGCCTTCGCCGGCCACACCTTGTTCGTCAGCGAACACGGCGAGCTGATCGAAAGCCGCGTGGTCGAAGACCCCTTCGCCGAAGTCGAACGCCTGCGCACTGAATACCGCGTGCCGAAGATCGACGGCCTGCCCGGATTCACCGGCGGCCTGGTCGGCTGGTTCGGCTTCGAGTGCATCCAGTACATCGAAAAGCGTCTGGCCGGCCCGGGGCCGGACGGCGCGCACAAGCCCGACGAACTCGGCACGCCCGATATCCTGCTGATGCAAAGCGAGGAAATCGCGGTATTCGACAACCTCAAGGGCCGGCTGTATCTGATCGTCCACGCCGATCCGCGCGAACCGCAGGCCTATGCGCGCGCCAACCGCCGCCTGGACCAGTTGGTGCACCGCCTGCGCATCGGCGGCGCCAGCTATCCGGAAACGCTGGACCCGGCGGGCCTGGACGAAGGCGACTTCGTTTCCGGCTTCACCCGCGAAGGCTTCATCGAGGCGGTGGAAAAATCCAAGGAACTCATCCGCGCCGGCGACATCTTCCAGGTGGTGCTGTCGCAGCGGCTCAGCGTGCCGTTCAAGGCGCGCCCGGTGGATGTGTACCGCGCGCTGCGCGCCTTGAACCCGTCGCCGTACATGTATTTTCTCGATGTCGGCGGCACCCAGGTGGTCGGCTCGTCGCCGGAAATCCTGGTGCGCCTGCAGGACGGCGAAGTCACCGTGCGGCCGATCGCCGGCACCCGCCCGCGCGGCAAGACGGTGGAAGAAGACAACGCGCTGGAAGTCGAATTGCTGGCCGATCCGAAGGAACGCGCCGAGCACCTGATGCTGATCGACCTGGGCCGCAACGACGTCGGCCGCGTCTCGCTGCCGGGTACGGTCGAGGTCGGCGAGCAGTTCGGCATCGAGCGTTACAGCCACGTTATGCACATCGTCAGCGAAGTCACCGGCAAGCTGAAGGCGGACATGAGCTACATGGACGTGCTGCGCGCGACGTTCCCGGCCGGCACCGTCAGCGGCGCGCCGAAGATCCGCGCGCTGGAAGTGATCCGCGAGTTCGAGCCGGTCAAGCGCAACGTCTACTCCGGCGCGGTCGGCTACATCGGTTGGCACGGCGACGCCGACACCGCGATCGCGATCCGCACCGCGGTCATCCAGGACGGCCGCCTGCACGTGCAGGCCGGCGCCGGCATCGTCTACGACTCCGATCCGCAGAAGGAGTGGGAAGAGACGATGAGTAAGGGGCGTGCGCTGTTCCGCGCGGTGGCCGAGGCGGCTAGGGGGTTGTAGTACGACCAATCGAGGTGAATAGATGAATCAATCAGGCCCGCGTTCCTGGATATTCTGGTTAATCACCGCGATATACGTTGCTAGCGTCGTCGCCGCTACATTCTGTCTACTTCTAGAGTGGCCTACCCGTGCGAATGAGTGGGGAGATGTCTTTGCTGGCGTCTTTTCGCCGCTCGCTTTTCTGTGGCTGCTTTATGCGGCTCTTGCTCAGCGATCTGAACTTGAGTTGCAACGTGCGGAGATCAAAGAGAACAACGAAACGCAGGCCAAGCAGCAAGCTCAAATGGCGAGGCAGGCCGATGCGCTTGAGGCCCAGGCGGCTCGTTTGAGAGCTCAAGCAGATGCGGAGTTTCAACCTGTTTTTATCTTGGATACGAGCGGCGCCAGTCCCCACGGGACCATACGTATCGATCTAATGAACGTTGGCGCTGCCGTTCTGGATGTAAGCATTGATGCCGACGATGGGGTCCTCCTGTCGGTCGGATCCGGGCGGAGACAGGTAAGGGACTTGGTGATCTCCTATTGGAAGAAAGATGAGAGTGCTTTGGTCGATCTTCCAATGAATGGGGACAGCCATCACGATAAGGAATTCCGACTGACCTACACGCGTCTCGATGGCGTCTCCCTGACGCAGCGCCTTCTTTATTTGAATGCGGCACAGCGGGTCTCCCTCCTTTCGATTGATCCGGTTTAACTCGACGACGGCGAACGCCGCGCAACATTAAAAAAAGTTCATCCGCCGGAAAGGCCCGGGGCAGGGCGGCGGGAGCAATCTGACTTCGCGATGGGGCCCACCCCACCGGCCAGACCTCCCACCCAAACGTTTCCCCAGGAGCCTCACATGAACGTCCGCAACGCCCTGATCGCCGTCGCTCTCACCGCGTTCGCCGGTTCCGCCTTCGCTGCCGCGCCGGCCACGACCGCTTCGACCGCCGCGCCGGCCGCCAAGACCGTCAAGCACAAGCATCACAAGGCCAAGAAGGCAGTGGCACCCAAGGCCGCCGCGGCTCCGGAAGCGGCGCCGGCATCGAACTGATCCTTCGCGAGCCTGCTCCCCCGAGCCCCACGCATCGTCGGCGTGGGGGTGATACCCCGCCGGTGTGAGCCGGCGGGGTATCTTTTTTCCGGGAATCGGGAATCGGGAATCGGGAATCGGGAATCGGTAAAGCCAAGCCAAAACCGGGAATGCCTGTCCTCGCCGGGTTTTTTCGATTCCCGATTCCCGATTCCCCATTGCCGATTCCCGCCCTTATCCTGTCCCCGCCACCTCACGCACCATCGCGATCCGGAGTCGGCATGCGCGTCCTGCTCGTCGAAGACGATCCCCATACCGCCGCCTTCATCGCCAAAGGCCTGCGCGAAGACGGGCATACCGTCGATCACGCCGACAACGGCAAGGACGGCCTGTTCCTGGCCACCACCGAGAACGTCGATGCGATCGTGCTCGACCGCATGCTGCCGGCGCTCGACGGCCTGACCCTGCTGCAGACCCTGCGCGGCGCCGGCAATCGCACGCCGGTGCTGCTGCTGACCGCGCTGGGCGAAGTCGATCACCGCGTCGAGGGCCTGCGCGCCGGCGCCGACGACTATCTGGTCAAGCCCTTCGCCTACGCCGAACTCAGCGCGCGCCTGGACAGCGTCCTGCGCCGCGGCAGTTCCGGCGGCAGCGAGCCCACCCGCCTGCGCGTGGCCGATCTGGAACTGGACTTGCTCAGCCGCGAAGCCCGCCGCGGCGACAAGCGCATCGAACTGCAGCCGCGCGAATTCCGCCTGCTGGAATACCTGATGCGCCAAGCCGAGCGCGTGGTCACCCGCACCATGCTGTTGGAAGCGGTGTGGGACTATCACTTCGACCCGCAGACCAACGTCATCGACGTGCACATCAGCCGCTTGCGCCAGAAGATCGATCAAGGCTATCCGCGCCCGCTGCTGCACACCGTGCGCGGCGCCGGTTACCGGCTGGGCGTATGAGCGCGGCCGGCGCGCAGCCGCGACGGCAACCGCATCGGTGCGAGCAGGCCGCATGCGCCTGATGCCGCGCTCGACCAGCGCGCGTCTGGCCCTGGCGGTGACCGCCTCGTTCCTGCTCGCCTTCGTGCTGCTCGGCTTCGGCGTGCACTACGCGGTGTCGGCGATGCTGATCCAGGACGCGCGCGAACTGGTGCGAGTGGACGCCGCCGGCCTGGTCGAGATGTACCAGGACGACGGCCGCGCCGCGCTGCTGGGCGAATTGCGCGACCGCATCGGCTCGGGCGAAGACCCCGACGCGGTGTACGCGCTGACCGCGCCCGACGGCCGCGTGGTCGCCGGCAACACCGCGCTGCCGATCCATCGCCAGGGCGCGCGCTGGATCGAATTCACCGAGCACGGCGACGACGGCGACCTGCGCGTGGTCGCGCAATTGCAGCGCCTGCCCGACGGCACCACCCTGCTGACCGGCACCCGCACGCGCAGCCAGGACCGCTTTCTGTCGTTGATGCTGCGCACCGCGCTGGCCGCGTTCGTGGTCGCCGCCACCCTGGGCGCGCTGATCGGCTGGATGACCTCGCGCTGGGTCTCGCGCCGGCTCAGCCATCTGGACGACACCGCCGAGCGCGTGGGCAGCGGCGAACTCGGACTGCGCGCGCGCCTGGACGGCAGCGACGACGCCTTCGACCGGCTCGCGCGCCGCTTCAACGCCATGCTCGACCGGATCGAGGAATTGCTCGGCGGCGTGCGCCACGCCACCGATCACATCGCCCACGATCTGCGCACGCCGCTGACGCGTTTGCGCAACCGCCTGGAGGAAGTGCGCCGTCGCGAGCAGGGTGTCGAAGCCGGCGCCCAGCTGGATGCGGCGATCGGCGAAACCGACCAGTTGCTGCATTCCTTCGGCGCGTTGCTGCGGCTGGCGCGGATCGAAGCGCAGCCGCCGGTGCACGACGAGCCGATGCTGGACCTGTCGGATCTGGCCCGCGACGCGGCCGAGCTGTACACGCCGATCGCCGGCGAACGCGGCATCGCCTTGAACACGCAACTGCCCGCGCCGGGCGAGGCGGCGGTGCGCGGCGATGCCGACCAGTTGTTCCAGATGCTGGTCAATCTGCTCGACAACGCGGTGAAGTACGCGCCGGCCGACACCGAAGTGCGCCTGAGCGTGCTGCGCGAACGCGGCGCGATCGCGGTGCAGATCGACGATCGCGGCCCGGGCATTCCCGCCGCCGACCGCGAGCGCGTGTTCGACCGCTTCCAGCGCCTGGAAACCCATCGCGGCTCGCCCGGCACCGGCCTGGGCATGAGCCTGGTGCGCGCGATCGCGCACCGCCACGGCGGCCATATCGCCTTGTTCGACAACGCCCCCGGCCTGCGCGTGCGGGTCACGCTGGGCGAAGCGGCGGCCTGAGCCCAGCGCGCCGCGGGCCGTCGCACAAACCGCCGCGCGCCGGTTACAGTAGGGCCATGATCCTCCGCGCGATCCCGCACAATTCCCGCAAGGCCGGCCAGGGCTGGCGATGGTGGCGCAGCGCCTCCGTCCGCCTGTCGTCGTCTTTCGAGGAATCCGTGCGTGTCCCCGCCATCGCTATCCAGCCCCGCCGCCGCTGAGCGCCGCCGCCGCCCCGTCCGGGGCGCGCCCCCAGTTACCAACGCCTGTCCGCCCGCCGCCCGTGCCCTGTCGCCGGCGCGCGCCGGCAATCCCTGGCCCGTATCACGCCCGCAGCCCGTTCGCAGACGGGATAATGGCCGGCTCGTGCCCGCGCCAGGGGGCCGCCGGAGCGTCGGCGGCGGGGCGCGGATTCGCGGGCCGACTCAGTCGCACGCGGGGACATCTTCGGCAGGCACGATGGCCGGGCCGGGTCCCGGCGCCGGACCGTATCCAGGCATTCCAGACATCCAAGGCACCACCCGCATTCGAGGCGCGTCATGTCCGTTCTGATGATCGACAACTACGACAGCTTTACCTACAACCTCGTGCAGTATCTGCAGGCGCTCGGCGCGGACGTGAAGGTGATCCGCAACGATGAATTGTCGGTGGAGGAAATCGAAAAACTCGCGCCCGAGCGCATCGTAATTTCGCCCGGCCCGAGCACGCCCGATCACGCCGGCGTGTCTCTCGACGTGATCCGCCGGCTCGGCGAGCGCACGCCGATCCTCGGCGTATGCCTGGGCCACCAGAGCCTGGGCCAGGCCTACGGCGGCCAGGTGATCCGCGCCAAGCGGATCATGCACGGCAAGACCTCGGCGATCCGCCACCAGGGCCTGGGCGTGTTCGCCGGCTTGCCCGACCGCTACGAAGCCACCCGCTATCACTCGCTGGTGGTGGAGCGCGAAACGCTGCCGGCGCACCTGGAAGTCACCGCCTGGACCGAATACGACGACGGCGGTTTCGAGGAAATCATGGGCCTGCGCCATCGCGAGCATCCGGTGGAGGGCGTGCAGTTCCATCCCGAATCGATCAAGACCGAGCACGGCTACGCGCTGCTGCGCAATTTCCTGGAGCGGTGAGGGGATGAGGCGGGGAATGGAATGCGGGAGCGGGCCATGGAAGCGGCGATGGCGAAGCTCATCGTTCGCGATCGGGCGCCCTGCGTCCGCGCGATTTCCTGATTTCCCGATGTCCCCTGATTGCCTTTGTGCCTAATTCGCGAACCCATCCCATGCCCCTGACTCCGCAAGAAGCCCTGCAACGCACCATCGAGCACCGCGAGATCTTCCACGACGAGATGGTCGATCTGATGCGCACCATCATGCGCGGCGAAATTTCCCCGACCATGACCGCGGCGATCCTGACCGGATTGCGGGTGAAGAAGGAAACCGTCGGCGAGATCGCCGGCGCGGCGACCGTGCTGCGCGAATTCGCGCGGCCGGTGGAGGTCGCCGACCGGACTCATCTGGTCGATATCGTCGGCACCGGCGGCGACGGCGCGCACACCTTCAACATTTCCACCGCGAGCATGTTCGTGGTCGCCGCCAGCGGCGCCAAGGTCGCCAAGCACGGCAACCGCAGCGTGTCGTCCAAGTCCGGCAGCGCCGATGTGCTCGAAGCATTGGGCGCGGCGATCGAGCTGCAGCCCGAACAGGTCGGCCGCTGCATCGAACAGGCCGGCATCGGCTTCATGTTCGCGCCGGTGCACCATCCGGCCATGAAGGTGGTATCGCCGGTGCGGCGCGAGATGGGCGTGCGCACGTTGTTCAATATTCTCGGGCCGCTGACGAATCCGGCCAATGCGCCGAGCATTCTGATGGGCGTGTTCCATCCCGACCTGGTCGGCATCCAGGTGCGCGTGCTGCAGGAACTGGGCGCGCAGCGCGCGCTGGTGGTGTGGGGGCGCGATGGGATGGACGAAATCTCGCTGGGCGCCGGTTCGCTGGTCGGCGAACTGCGCGACGGCGTGGTGCGCGAGTACGAGGTGCATCCAGAAGATTTCGGGATCGCGATGGCGGCCAGCCGCAATCTGCGCGTGAACGATGCGGAGGAATCCAAGGCGATGCTGTTGCAGGCGCTGGAGAATCGCGATGGGTTGCCGCGGGAGATCGTGGCGCTGAATTCGGGTGCGGCGTTGTATGTGGCGGGAGTGGTGGAGAGCATTGCGGAGGGCATTGATCTTGCGCGCAAGTCGCTGGCCTCGGGTGCGGCTCGGGCCAAGCTGGATGAGTTTGTTGCGTTGACTCAGCGGTTGGCGGTGGGGTGAGTGGTTGGGGGGAGAGCAGAAGCAAAAGCAAAAGCAAAAGCAAATCCCCCCTAGCCCCCCTTTTTCAAAGGGGGGAACTGCGGGCGCGGCGATCGGGTCGCGCGCGCATGCCGCCTAGAGCCGAGATATGACCCATCGCATCGCCCCTCTCCCCAACCCGTGCCGTTCCCCCCTTTGAAAAAGGGGGGGCAGGGGGGATTTGCTCTTAAACACAACCACGAGCCAGCCATGTCAGCCAGCTTCGCCACCCCACCCAAGCCGCCGTACTACGCGGTGATCTTCAGCTCCCTGCGCACCGACCAGGGCGACGACGCCTACGGCGAAGCCGCCGCGCGCATGGTCGAGCTGGCCGCGCAGCAACCCGGTTACCTCGGCGTGGAATCCACCCGCGGCGCGGACGGTTTCGGCATCACCGTCAGCTACTGGATCGACGAAGCCTCGATCCTGGGCTGGAAGCGCAACCTGGAACACACCGCCATACGCGAGCGCGGCCGCAAGGAGTGGTACCAGCAGTTCGAACTGCGTGTGGCCAAGGTCGAACGCGCTTATGGTTGGAGCCGCAGCGATGCCCCGCGCAGCCCCGCCCATGAGTAACCCCGCCATGACCGAGCACGCCACCGACGAACCCGCGCTGCGCCTGCTGCTCAACGCCCAGGTCTACGCCCCGCAGGCGTTGGGCCGGCAGAACCTGTTGCTCGGCGGCGGCAAGATTCTGTGGATGGGCATCGACACGCCCGAACTGCCGGCACAGCTCCCGGTCGAGACCATCGACCTGCAGGGCCGGCGCCTGATTCCGGGCCTGATCGACGGCCACGTCCACGTCACCGGCGGCGGCGGCGAAGCCGGGTTCCGCACCCGCGTGCCGGCGCCGATGCTGTCGCGCTACACCCGCGCCGGCGTCACCAGCGTGGTCGGGCTGCTCGGCACCGACGACCTCGCCCGCGGCACCCGCGAGCTGGTCGCCGGCATCTACGCGCTGCGCGAGGAAGGCCTCAACGCCTGGGGTTACTGCGGCGGCTATCACCTGCCGCCGGCCACGCTGACCGGCAGCGTGCGCGGCGATGTGGTGTTCATCGAGCCGCTGATCGGCGTGGGCGAGATCGCCATCAGCGATCACCGCTCCAGCCAGCCCACGCTCGACGAACTGCTGAAACTGGCCTCCGAAGCGCACGTCGCCGGCCTGATGACCAACAAGGCCGGCATCGTCCATCTGCACCTGGGCGACGGCCCCCGCGGCCTGGAACTGGTGCGGCAGGCGCTGGACATCAGCGAACTGCCGGCGCGCGTGTTCAATCCGACCCACGTCAACCGGCGCAAAGCGCTGTTCGAGGAAGCGGTGGAACTGGCGCGGCGCGGCTGCCATGTCGATCTGACCGCGTTCCCGGTCGAAGAAGGCGAGGACGCCTGGACCGCGGAGGAAGCACTGATCCGCTACCTCGACAGCGGCGCGCCGCCCGAGCGCATCAGCGTGAGTTCCGACGCCGGCGGCTGTCTGGCCTGCTTCGACGAACACGGCCGGATGTGCGGCATGGGCGTGGGCGAATCGGGCGCCTTGCTCGATTGCCTGAATGCGGTGCTGGCGCGCGGCGTGGAGCTGGAGCGCGCGCTGCCGGCCTTCACCCTGAATCCGGCGCGCCTGCTGCGCCTGCCCGGCAAGGGCGTGATCGCCGCCGGCGCCGACGCCGATCTGGTCGCGCTGGACGCAAACGGCGCCGCCTTCGATGTGTTCATCGCCGGCCGGGCCCATCTGCGCGACGGCGCGGTGCTGCGGCGTGGTAATTTCGAAGCCTGATTCCAAGAACGATCAAAGCGAGTAAGTACGGATGTCACCAAGCAGAATCCCCGACGGTGAAGAGCGGGGCTGGATCGTTCCGATTGGCGGGGCCGAAGACAAGGAAAACGGAGCGAAGATACTGCAGCGTTTCCTCGACCTGTGCGGCGGCGACGGCGCCGACATCGTGGTGATTCCCACCGCCAGCCGCTTGCCCGACACCGGCGACCGCTACGAAAAGCTGTTCTCCGACCTCGGCGCCAGCCGGGTCGAGGCGATGGATTTCGACACCCGCCGCGATTGCTTCGAGCCCAACCGGATCAAGCGCATCGAGCAGGCCAGCGGGATTTTCTTCACCGGCGGCAACCAGCTGCGCATCTCCACCATGCTCGGCGGCACGCCGATTGCGCAGGCGATCCGCGCGCAAAACGCACGCGGCGTGGCCGTGGGCGGCACCAGCGCCGGCGCCAGCATCCTCAGCGAACACATGATCGCCTTCGGCACCGAAGGCTCCTCGCCGCGCGCCGACAGCGTGCGCCTGGCGCCGGGCCTGGGCCTGACCAATCGCGTGGTGATCGACCAGCACTTCCGCCAGCGCGACCGCCTCGGCCGCCTGGTCGCGGCGCTGGCCTACAACCCGTTCGCGATCGGCATCGGCCTGGACGAGGACACCGCGGCCTTCATCGGCCCGGACAACACCATCGAAGTGGAAGGCAGCGGCTCGGTCACCGTGGTCGATGCCGACGGCCTGCAGTTCTCCTCGATGCACATGGTCGGCGAGGACGAGCCGGTATGCCTGCTCGGTTTGGGCGTGCACATCCTGACCAAAGGCGCTACGTTCAACCTCAACACCCGCAAGGCGTCGGCGGGCTCGTTGGCCGGCTCCAAATCGGCATGACTTGAGCCGGCACTGACTGAATCGGTATGACCCCCATCTGCATGATCCGAATCACCATGAACTGAGGTTTTCTATGCGCATTCTCGATCGTTCCGTCTACGTCGGTCCTTCGCTGTATGCGCACTTCCCGGTCATACGGCTGGAACTGGACTTGCAGGCGCTGGAAGCCTGGCCGACCGCGCGGCTGGGGCCGGCGTTCATCGACGCGCTGGTCGAGGCGCTGCCCGGCCTGGCCGAACACGGTTGCTCGTATCGCCAGCCCGGCGGCTTCGTGCGGCGCATGCGCGAGGACGAGGGCACCTGGCTCGGCCATGTGCTCGAACACGTCGCGATCGAACTGCAGAACGTCGCCGGCGAAAACGTCACCTTCGGCAAGACCCGCAGCGTCAGCGAGGACCGGCCCGGCGTGTATTCGGTGGTCTACGAGTACGCGCAGCGCGATGAAGGCATCGCCGCCGGCGAACTCGGCATCAAGTTGCTGTGCTCGCTGCTGCCGGCGGAGATCCGTCCGGCCGGCAGCGTGCCCGACGACTGGGAATGGGAAAGCGCGCGCGACAGCTTCATCCGCTACGCCCAGCGCCGCGCGCTGGGGCCGTCCACCGCTTCGCTGGTGCGCGCGGCCGAAGAACGCAAAATTCCGTGGCTGCGGCTCAACACCCAGTCGCTGATCCAGTTCGGCCACGGCAAGTATCAGCAGCGCATCCAGGCCACGGTGACCGGCAAGACCTCGCATATCGCGGTCGAGCTGGCCAGCGACAAGGAAGAGACCAACAAGATTCTCGCCTCGCTCGGTCTGCCGGTGCCGCGGCAGGAGTTGGTCACCGATGCCAGCGGCGCGATCCGCGCGGCGAAGAAACTCGGCGGCTCGGTCGTGACCAAGCCCTACAACGGCAACCACGGCCGCGGCATCACCATCGACATCTCCAGCGACGAGGACATCCGCGCCGGCTTCGAAGCCGCGCGCGAGCATTCGCGCTCGGTGATCGTGGAAACCTTCGTCGGCGGCGACGATCATCGCCTGCTGGTGATCAACGGCGAGCTGATCGCCGCGACCAAGCGCACGCCGGGGCATGTGATCGGCGACGGCAAGTCCAGCATCGCCGAACTGGTCGAAGTGGTGAACCAGGACCCGCGCCGCGGCGTCGGCCATGAGAAGGTGCTGACGCGGCTGGAACTGGATTCGCAGGCCGAACAGATGATGGAGCGCGTCGGCTACACCGCCGCCTCGATCCCGAAGGACGGCGAAATCGTCTATCTGCGCTCCACCGCCAATCTGTCCACCGGCGGCACCGCTACCGACGTCACCGACATCATCCATCCCGACAACCGCGACATGGCCGTGCGCGCGGTGCGCGCGATCGGCCTGGACGTGGGCGGCGTGGATTTCATCTCGCCGAACATCGCCGAGAGCTACAAGAACATCGGCGGCGGCATCTGCGAAATCAACGCTGCGCCCGGCTTCCGCATGCACGTCGCACCCAGCGAAGGCACCCCGCGCGATGCCGCCGGCCCGGTGATCGACATGCTGTTCGCGCCCGGCGCGCCCACGCGCGTGCCGATCGCGGCGGTGACCGGCACCAACGGCAAGACCACCACCGCGCGCATGCTCGCCCACATCACCAAGATGGGCGGCTTCACTCCGGGCCTGACCACCACCGACGGCGTCTACATCGACGGCCAGCGCACGGTCGAGGGCGACATGACCGGGCCGGTGTCGGCGCGCATGGTGCTGTCGGACCCGCACGTGGATATCGCCGTGCTGGAAACCGCGCGCGGCGGCCTGCTGCGCGCCGGCATGGGCGTGTCCGAGGTCAACGTCGGCGCGGTGCTCAACATCCAGTCCGATCATCTGGGCCTGAAGGGCATCGACACGCTGGAGCAGCTGGCCGAGATCAAGCGCGTGGTGGTGGAAGTGGCCACCGACTGCGCGGTGCTCAACGCCGACGATCCGAACGTGCTGAAGATGTCGGCCTACACCGACGCCAAGGTCATCTGCTACGTCACCATGAACCCCTCGCACGCGCTGGTGCGCGAGCACATCCGCGCCGGCGGCCGCGCCTGCGCGCTGGAGGCCGGCATCAACGGCCACATGATCACCCTGTACGACAAGGGCAGCCATATCCCGCTGCTGTGGACGCACCTGATTCCGGCGACGATGGAAGGCCGCGCGCTGCACAACGTGCAGAACGCGATGGTGGCCGCGGCGATGGCGTTCTCGCTGGGCATCAAGCTCGACGCGATCCGCCATGGCCTGCGCACTTTCGACACCACCTTCTTCCAGGCCCCGGGCCGGATGAACGTCTACAACGAGCATCCGTTCAAGGTGCTGATGGACTACGGCCACAACGCGCATGCGGTCGGGGTGATGGCCGATCTGGCCCAGCGCCTGGACGTGAGCGGCCGCCGCATCGTGGTGCTGGCCGGTCCCGGCGATCGCCGCGACGAAGACCTGCACGCGATCGCCGAAGCGGTGGCCGGCCGCTTCGATCACTACATCTGCCGCCGCGACGATTCGCTGCGCGGCCGCGACGGCGACGAAGTGCCACGCATCATCGCCAAGGCGCTGATGGCGCGCGGCGTGACGGAAGCGACCATCTCGATCATTCCCGACGAGCAGCAGGCGGTGGAAGCGGCGCTGCGCATGGGCCAAGCCGGCGATCTGGTGCTGGTGTTCGCCGACGCGCTGGCGCGTTCGTGGAAGCAGATCATCCACTTCCAGCCCGAAGGCGTGGTCGCGGCGGTGTCGCAGCGCGCCGAGCTGCCGCCGCTGGAACCGGCGCTGGACGAAGCCGCCTTCGCGGCGATGGAAGGCGTGGTGCGCGACGAACGCGGGCTGGTGTTCGAACGCGAAGAGAGCGATTGATCCGTGCCTTCGCAACCTGCCGACAACGCGGCGAGCTCCGATAAGGTCTCGCCCGACTACGCCTTCGCCTTCGAAGATTCGCGCCGTCTCACCGGCGCGAATCTGTATTTCGACGAGCCCGGCGCCGCGCTGGAAACCCATGGCGTCGCCGCCGATGCGCGCGCGCTGAGCGGCTGGCGACAGAACCTCGCCGACGCCCGCGACGCGCTGCGTTGGAGCGAAGGCCGGATCGTCGTGCGCGAACACGCCAGCGGCGCGTCGCTGGCTTTCGTCGCGCCGATCGATCAGCTCTACGCCGCCACCGAAGTCAACGAATGGGCCTGGACCGACGCCGCCGGCGCGATCGAGCAATCGGTGCTGCCACCGCACGCGCCCGGCCATGCCGCGTTGTGGGATCGCGGCGACGCCTTGCGCACCTTGCGCGCGCTCGCCGAAGCCGAAGCGCGGCCGGATCTGATCGAACTGCTGGAACAAGCGCGAATACACGGCCTGCCGGCCTATAGCGACGACGACGCGGTGTCGATCGGCGAAGGCGCCGGCAGCCAGACCTGGCCGCTGGACGCGCTGCCCGGTTCCACCCAGGTGCCGTGGCCGCGCCTGCATGCGATTCCCACCGCCGTGGTCACCGGTTCCAACGGCAAGACCACCAGCGTGCGCCTGCTCGCGGCGATGGCGCGCGCGCAGGGCTGGATCACCGCCTACAGCAGCACCGACGGTTTGTTCGTCGATGGCGAACGCGTGGACAGCGGCGATTATTCCGGCCCGGTCGGCGCGCGCACTTTGTTGCGCCAGCCCAGCGTGCAGGCGGCGATCCTGGAAACCGCGCGCGGCGGCATGCTGCGCCGGGGCGTGACGCCGCAACAGGCGCGGGCGGCCTTGGTCACCAACATCAGCCCGGATCATTTCGGCGAGTACGGCATCCATTCGCTGGAGGATCTGGCCCAGGTCAAGTTGACCGTGGCGCGCGCGCTCGCCGACGACGGCGTGCTGGTGCTCAACGCCGACGACGCGCTGCTGCTGCAGCGCGGCGCCTCAATGCCGCATGCGTTGGCCTGGTTCGCGCTCGACGATGCGCATCCGCGACTGCGCGCGCATCGCGAACGCGGCGGCGCCACCTGCGGCGTCGGCGAAGGCCGGCTGTGGCTGAGCCTGGGCGAGACGCGCCATGATCTGGGCGAAGTCGAGGCCCTGCCGCTGACTCTGGGCGGACGCGCCCGCTACAACATCGCCAACCTGGCCGGCGCGGCGCTGGCCGCGGCCGCGCTGGGCGTGGCCCCGGAACGGATCGCGGCGGTGCTGGCGCGTTTCGGCTCGCAACCGGGCGACAACCCCGGCCGGCTGCAGCGCTGGAGCTTCGGCGCCAGCGAGGTCTACCTGGACTACGCGCACAACCCCGACGGCCTGCGCGGCCTGCTGGAAGTCGCGGCCCGTCGCGACGGCCGGCTGGGCATCGTGCTGGGTCAGGCCGGCAACCGCGAGGACGAGGACATCCGCGCGCTGGCCGCGGTGGTGGCCTCGTTCCGGCCCGATCGGGTGGTGCTCAAGGACATCGAAAGCTTCCTGCGCGGCCGCGCCCCGGGCGAGGTCGCGGCGATCCTGCGCGCCGAGCTGCTGCGCCAGGGCGTGCCCGAAAGCGCGATCCGGCTGTGCCTGGAGGAGGCCCGCGCCGCCGCCGAATTGCTGCAATGGGCGGCCGAGGGCGACGTGCTGGTGTTGCCGATTCACAATTCCGACGCCCGCGATGCGGTTGTCGCCTTGCTCGATCGGCTGCAACTGGGACAATGGCGCCCCGGCCTGCCCCTGGCAGGCGAAACGACTGGCGAAACGGAGTAACCGATGACCGATGTCTTGCGCACGATCCTGGCCCGCAAGGTCGAGGAAATCGAACAACGCAGCCGCGTGCGCTCCCTGGCCGACCTGCGCGCGCGCGCCGGCGCCCAGCCGCCCGCGCGCGGCTTCGTCGATGCGATCAAGCGCAAACACGCCTCGGGCGAGGCCGCGGTGATCGCCGAGGTCAAGAAAGCCAGCCCGTCCAAGGGCGTGATCCGCGCCGACTTCCGCCCCGGCGAGATCGCGCGCAGCTACGAGGCCGGCGGCGCCGCCTGCCTGTCGGTGCTGACCGACGTGGACTTCTTCCAGGGCAGCAACGCCTACCTGGGCGAGGCGCGCGAAGCCTGCTCGCTGCCGGCGCTGCGCAAGGACTTCACCATCGATCCGTATCAGGTCTATGAGGCGCGCACGATCGGCGCCGACGCGATCTTGCTGATCGTCGCCGCGCTGGAAGACGGGCCGATGATCGAGATGGCCGGTCTGGCGATGGAACTGGGCATGGACGTGCTGGTCGAGGTCCACGACATCGACGAGCTCGAACGCGCGCTGCAGACCGACTGCGAGCTGATCGGCGTCAACAACCGCAATCTGCGCACGTTCGAGGTGTCGCTGGATACCTCGATCGCGTTGCGCGCGGCGGTGCCGAAGGATCGCACTCTGGTCACCGAAAGCGGCATCGTCACCGCCGGCGACGTCGCCCGCATGCGCGGGGCGGGGATCGACACCTTCCTGGTCGGCGAGACCTTCATGCGCGAACGCGATCCGGGCTCGGCCCTGCAGCGTCTGTTCGCGGCATGAGCGCGACGCCGGCGCCCCCGGTGTCGAGCGCGTCGCTGTCGGGCGCGCGCTTTCCCGCGTTGCGCGCCGACGCGCCGCTGATCGTGTTCGACTTCGACCACACCTTGTACGACGGCGATTCGGGCAGCCATCTGTTCGCCTGGTTGATCAAGCGTTCGTGGTGGCGGATGGCGCTGGCGCTGCTGATCGCGCCGGTGGCCGGGCCGATGGTGGCGTGGCTGAAGACGCGACGCGTGGGGATTTCCGCGTTCGTGTGGGTCGGCACCATCGGCATGCATCGCGCCGGCAATCTGGACGCGGCGATCGACCGTTACGTCGCCTCGCACACGCCGCAGATCCGCGCGCGCCTGCTGCCGATCGCGCTGGACGTGCTGCACCATCATCGCGAGCAGGGCGATCAGGTGGTGATCGCCACCGGCGCGCCGCCGGAGCTGGCGCGGGCGATCCTGGCCTTCGTCGCCCATGAAGACATGCCCGTGGTCGGCACCCTGGTCGGCCCGCGCCTGGGCGCGCTGGGCGCGCGCCGGCACTGCCATTCGCGCATGAAGATGACGATGCTGCGCGAAGCCGGCTTCACCGCGCCGGTGGAGATGGCCTATTCCGACAGCAGCGCCGACCTGCCGCTGCTGCAGGCCGCGCGCCATCCGGTGGTGGTCAATCCCAAGCCGCGGCGCGTGGAGATGTTCCGCCGCGTGCTGCCGCCGGGCACGCCGATCCTCAACTGGGGCTGCCCGGGGCGGGGCGGGGATGAGGTCGCTTCGGCGCCGTAATCCGATCGGGCGGCGGTCGCCGCGCAAGCCACGAGGTCTTTTGTGGGAGGGGCTTCAGCCCCGATGCTCTTGGCTCAGCTCGCCGCAGCACTTCCGGCAAGCGGCTCCGCGCTTGACGAATCAGGCGATCGGATCGGAAAGCATCGGGGCTGAAGCCCCTCCCACAAAAGACTTCGTGGCGGCGAGCAGTCGCCTCAGGCGCTGTATATCTGTCAGTCGCCCAGCGTCTTGACGAACTTCAACGACCCATCCGAGTACCCGCAACTGCGGTAGAACTCATGCGCCTGCGCGCGGCGGACGTTACTGGTGACCTCGATGCGACTGACGCCATCGCGGCGGGCGCGGCGTTCGACTTCGCGCAGCAGCTGCCGGCCGATGCCCTGGCGATGGCAGGACTGGGCGACCACCAGGGCGGTGATCCGGGTCAGGTCGGCGCCGTGGGTCAGCGAATAACGGGTGTGACTGGCGACCAGGCCGCAGGCATGGCCGTCGATTTCGGCCAGCAACAGGTAATGGCGGGGGTCGTCGTGGAGGGTGGCGATGCGCTCGATGGCCTCATCGCGGGTGCAGGGATAGCCCAGCTGGCCGAGCAGTTCGGCTACGTCGCTGGCATCGCCCAGCTCCGCGAGCCGCACCGAGGGTGCGGTCTGCGCAGAGGGGGCGATACGTCCCATCGAGGCTTAGCGGGTCCCGTACAGGACGACCGTCTTGCCGCGAGCGTGCAGTTTGCCGTCGGCCTGCAGCTTCTTGAGCACGCGTCCGGCCATTTCGCGGGAGCAGCCGACCAGGCGCGAAAGCTCCTGGCGCGACACCCGCAACTGGGTGCCCTGCGGGTGACTCATGGCCTCGGGTTCCTTGGCCAGGTCGTGCAGGGCGCGGACGATGCGGTCGGTCACGTCGAGGAAGGCCAGGCGGCCGGCCTTGCGGCTGGTGTCGAGCAGGCGCCGGGAAATCTGCGCGCCGATCGCATACAGCAGCTTGGGCGCGTCCAGCGACAGCCGGGTCAGCAGCAGGTCGTAGAGGCGCTCATGGCCGATCTCGGCCAGTTCGCAGGTGGCCCTGGTTCGCAGGATCACCTCGCGATGGTCGCTCTCGATGAACAGGCCGAGTTCGCCTACGAACTCGCCGGGGCCGAAATAGCCCAGGACCAGTTCGCGACCGTCTTCTTCTTCGGTAATGATGCTGACCGAGCCGGAAACGACGTAATACAGAGTGCTGGCCGGATCGCCGGGGCGGAACACGTCCGTACGGGACGGGTAACGCCTGCGGTGGCAGTGGGCCAGGAAACGTTCGATCGTCGCGCCGTCAGGCAACAACGGGCTATTGGTTCGGCGCAAAGCAGTCAAGGGGGCTACCGGGTTGGCGGACATTGGAATGGGCTTCGTTTTCGGCCGAGCTTAGGGCGATACGGCCGCTGGAGCAAATCCTGCCGCTGAAAATGACGGGCCGATAGAGAGCGATGATGGAAGTTCAGTGGCGGTCACGCTTTTGTCACCAATACAGTCCAAAAACACCATGCGTTTCCCCCCGGGGCCAATTGCCTCATAATCTCGGCCCTCGCCGTCCGTCCGGAATCTTACTCAGTGGTCAAGCCGTTGCCGCGCCTGCGGTTGCAGGGTTTTAACAACCTCACCAAGGCCCTCTCGTTCAATATCTACGATGTTTGCTTCGCGGCTTCAGAAGACGAGCGCCGCCGGTATATCGAGTACATCGACGAGGCGTATAACGCCGACCGCCTCACCCAGATCCTTACGGATGTGGCGGAAATCATCGGTGCGAATATCCTGAACATCGCCCGCCAGGACTACGACCCGCAAGGGGCGTCGGTCACGATCCTGATCTCGGAAGAGCCGGTGATCGACAAGAAGGACGCCGGCAAGGAGATCATCGCCGACGCCGTGGTGGCGCACATGGACAAGTCGCACATCACCGTGCACACCTATCCGGAAACCCATCCGGACAACGGTATCGCGACCTTCCGCGCCGACATCGACGTGGCGACCTGCGGGGTGATTTCGCCGCTGAAAGCCCTGAATTACCTGATCGAGAGCTTCGAGTCCGACATCGTGGTGATGGACTACCGCGTGCGCGGCTTCACCCGCGACATCAAGGGCAAGAAGCACTACATCGATCACAAGATCCACTCGATCCAGGACTACCTGGCCAAGAACATCAAGTCGCGCTACGAGATGATCGACGTCAACGTCTATCAGGAAAATATCTTCCACACGAAGATGCACCTGAAGGAATTCGACCTCGACACCTACCTGTTCGAAGAGAAGGCCAAGAACCTCTCGTTCAAGGAGCGCATGAAGATCGAGGCGCGCCTGCGCCGCGAGATCGAGGAGCTTTACCACGGGCGCAATCTGGCCGATTGAGGGCCGGGCTTGGGGATTCGGAATTCGGGATTCGCCAAGGCGAGGATCGGACCCGATTCGCCGTGGCGCCCGGTCCTGCCGGGACGTTCAGAAAAAGGCCGGCGCAAGCCGGCCTTTTTCGTTTGCGCAGTTTGTCTGCAAAGCGCGGCTTGTCTCCCTCTCCCGCTTGCGGGGTGAGTGGACGCTGTTTGCGAGCCATCGGCTCGCGCGTCCGCGAACGCCCAAACGCTATGCGTTTGGGCCGGGGCGGGGCGGGGTGAGGGCGAGCGCCGCAGGCGCGAGGGCTTCAGGGATTCGCGCGACCGGAAAGTCCCTCACCCCAGCCCTCTCCCGCAAGCGGGAGAGGGAGCAGGAGCAGGGCGGGGCTCGGGGCGGGCGTAAAAGGGCCCTGGCCGGGTTTTAAAGCCGGTAAGCCACCGTCTTCATCAGCTTCGAGGCCGCCGCCATGATCGTCGGCACCGGCATCGGCAGGATCCGCGCCCCGGCGTTTTCGGCATTTTCCGCGTGGCGGGCCTCATCGGCCTTCATCGTGCGCAGAATCGCCCGGCTGCGCTGGTCGCTTTCCGGCAGCGATTCCAGGTGTTCGTCGATATGCGCCTCGACCTGGCGCTCGGTCTCGACCACGAAACCCAGGTTCCAGCCATCGCCGCGCAGGCCGGCCAGCACGCCGATGCTGAAGCTGCCGGCGTACCACAGCGGGTTGAGCAGGCTGGGCCGGCTGTCGAGTTCGCGCAGTCGGTCGGCGCACCAGGCCAGGTGATCGGTTTCTTCCTGGGCCGCTTCCAGCAGGTGCTGGCGGGTGGATTCGTCGCGCGCCACCGCCGCCTGGCCGCAGTACAGCGCCTGCGCGCAGACCTCGCCGACGTGGTTGATCCGCATGAGTCCGGCGGAATGGCGCTTTTCGGCCGGTTCCAGCACCAGCTCGGCGGTGTTGCCGGCCGGATTCGGGCGCTCGGCGCCGGGGGCGCCGAAAACGGTGTCCAGGGCGCGCTGAGCTTCGCTGAGCACGCGATCCAAGGGGCTGAGTGCGCGAGGGTTCATGCGCCGATTCTACGGCGCGGGCGGCGTAGAAGTCGTTTACGCGGCCAGGACAAATCGTCCGGGGGCGGTTGTGTGAGGGCTGCAGCCCCGAGGCTTTCCGATCCGACTGCGGCGACCTGAGCCGAAAGCATCGGGGCTGAAGCCCCTCCCACAACAGCGGAAAGCCAAAGCAGGAATCAGCCCGACGGGGTTTCTTCCAGGCACTGGGCCAGAAACTCCAGCGGATGCTGCACCGGCGCCGTCGTGCCGTTGCCCAGGTGCAGCCGGCAGCCGATGTTCGCGCTGAGCAGGCGCGTCGCGCCGCTGCGCAGGAATTGATCGATCAGCGGCGCGCGGTATTCGGCCGCGCGCTCGGGGTCGGCGAACATCTGCGTGCCCGAGGCGCCGCAGCAGCCATAGCCGGCGTCGAGTTCGATCACCTCCAGCCCGGGCACGCCGGCCAGCAGGCGCCGCAGCGCCGGCACCGACTTGACCACGTTGCGCTGGGTGCAGGGCAGATGCAGGGCCACCCGCTGCGGGGTCGCGCGCCAGCGCAACGCGGCGGCGCGCTCGCCGAGGAAGCTCAGTGCATCGACCGTGCGCACGCCGCCGCCCAGCGCATGGGCGACGCCGTCGTGACAGCCGCTGGCCAGGGTCAGCACGGTGTCGTGGCCGGCGAAGGCGGCGCGATTGCCGGCCGCCAGCCGCGCCGCGGAATCGCGGTTGCCGGCGTGTTCGTGCAGCGCGCCGCAGCAGCCCTGGCCGGCGACCGGGTCGAGTTCGACCCCGAGCGCGCCGCACAGCCGGGCCAGGGCCGCGCGCAGCGGGCTTTCATAAGCTTGGGCGACACAACCCACGAACAAGCCGACCCGGGCCGCCGGGGCCGGCGTGGCGGGCCTGGACGGCCAAGGCACCGGCCGGGGCGGGCGCGGCAGCGGCCGCAGCGAGGCGGGCAGCCAGCCATGGGCGCGCCGGTACAGGCCGAGCCCGGCGTTCAGCCAGCGCGGCCGCGCCGCCAGGCCTTCGATCAGGCGCTGGCGCCAGGCCGGCGGGCGCCGTTCGCGCTGGCGCTGGCGCGCCTGGACCAATAATTGGCCATACTCCACGCCGGCCGGGCAGACCGCTTCGCAGCTGCGGCAGCCCAGGCAGTGGTCCAGATGGGTATCGGCGACGGCGGTCGGGGCGATGGTGTCCAGCGCCCAGGCCCGGGTCAGCGCGATCCGGCCCCGCGGCGACTCGGTCTCCAGCCGTTCCAGGCTGTAGGTGGGGCACACCGGCAGGCACAGCCCGCATTGGACGCAGCGGTCGGCCAGGGCCACCAGCGGGTCCAGGACCGGCGGGGCAGGGGGCGGCGGGCGTGCGGCGGGCATGCGGCAGATGCTAGCGCAGCGGCCGCCGACTTGCGGAGGGGTGCCCGGGCCGCTATCATTCCGCCTCTTTCGTTCCACAAACACAACGCGAGGCGAAATTCCGCCCCCGCTTCCCGCTGGGAAGCACGGCGAAATCAGC
Organism: Lysobacter sp. TAB13; assembly: GCF_052113885.1. Lineage (NCBI taxonomy): Bacteria > Pseudomonadati > Pseudomonadota > Gammaproteobacteria > Lysobacterales > Lysobacteraceae > Lysobacter > Lysobacter sp. TAB13. The sequence continues at coordinate 39,556 of NZ_JBFRDR010000004.1, forward strand.
CCGACCACGCACCCATATAAGAGTTTTCATGAAGACTTTCACCGCCAAGAACGAGACCGTCCAGCGCGACTGGTACGTCGTCGACGCGTCGGGCAAGACGCTCGGCCGTTTGTGCTCCGAACTCGCGCGCCGTCTGCGCGGCAAGCACAAGCCCGTCTACACCCCGCACGTCGATACCGGCGATTACCTGGTGGTAATCAACGCCGAAAAGATCACCGTCACCGGCAAGAAGCTGCAGGACAAGATGTACTACCGGTTCACCGGTTACGTCGGCAACCTGAAGAGCGAGACGCTGGGCCAGGCGCTTGAGCGCCACCCCGAACGCGTCATCGAGATCGGTGTGAAGGGCATGCTGCCGAAGAATCCGCTCGGCCGCGCCATGTACCGCAAGCTCAAGGTCTACAAGGGCTCCGAGCATCCGCACGCCGCGCAGCAGCCGCAGCCCCTGGACATCTAAGGTACGAACATGGCCATCCAACACAATTACGGCACCGGTCGCCGCAAGTCCTCCACCGCTCGCGTGTTCCTGCGCAAGGGCGAGGGCAAGATCACCATCAATCAGCGCACCATCGAAGACTTCTTCGGTCGTGAGACGGCGCGCATGATCGTGCGCCAGCCGCTCGAGCTGACCCAGTCGACCGACAAGTTCGACGTCAATGTCACCGTCTCCGGCGGCGGCATCACCGGCCAGGCCGGTGCGATCCGCCTGGGCATCGCCCGCGCGCTGGTCGAGTACGACGAAACCCTGAAGTCCGAGCTGCGCAAGGCCGGCTTCATGACCCGCGACGCCCGTGAAGTCGAGCGTAAGAAGGTCGGTCTGCACAAGGCTCGCCGCGCAACGCAGTTCTCCAAGCGCTAATCGCCGTTTGCTGCGTTTTTCGCAGCATCCGGTTTTTGCAGCTTCGAAGTTTTGCGCTAGAATCCGTTCCATAGCCCCGTCGCCAAGCGGTAAGGCACCTGACTCTGACTCAGGCATTCGGTGGTTCGAATCCATCCGGGGCTGCCATACCCAAGCCGGTCGCTGCAATCCAACGCAGCCGATCGCAACGAAAAACCCGCCAATCGGCGGGTTTTTTGTTTTCAGGGTCGGGGCGATGCGGCATTCGTGGCCGCGGCGAACTCATTCGTCATCCAGCGGCCGGATCAGAGTGATCTCATCGCGCAGCGGTATGCCGTGGCGGCCAAGCCGCGCGATCGCCGGATCGGCCTCGCGTTCGCGATCGATCGCGCCCGGCGCCAACCGGTACAGGCGAAAGCCGCGGCGCTGATAAAAGCGCAGCGCATCCAGATTGTCGTTGGTGGTGCGGGTCAGCAGCCGTCGCAAGCCCAGCGCGCGGGCGCGTTGCGCGGCGAGTTCGACCAGCGCCGTGCCCAGGCCGGCACCGGGCGAAACCGCGTCCAGGGTGACGATCTCGGTCTGAATATCGTCGTCGAGCAAGGTCGCCAGGCCGGCGATGCTTTCGTCGCCCGACTGATCGGGCCCGGCGGCGCAGGCGATGAAGCCCGGCAAGGCCGCGGCGTCGATCGCGCGTCCATCGAGCATGATCGTCGCCGTGCCCCAGCGCCGGGTCAGAAAGCCGCCGATGGCGTCGCGGTCGGCGGCTTCAATGGCGCGGGGCACAGGCATAAGGGTTCCGAGCATGGCGGGCCGTTCACTGTAAGGGCGCAAACGCGGCCGGTGTATCGCGCGATGCGGCGCTTGGCGTGGCGCAAACGGCGCCCGCGCAGGCCGGCACCGGCGCCCGCCGGCGGGCCGTCCGCGCACACCGCCCAGGCCGGCGACCCGTCGAACCGTGCCGTCCGTCGCGTCTGCGACCTGCCGCCTCGCGCATTCTGCCTCTGCGCCGCGCCCGCTCGGCTACCATCCGCGCGCAGGGGCGAAGCGGCGTCGGGGGACGCGCATGAGCGAGGATCTGACTCGATTGCTGCACGACTGGCGCGGTGGCGATATCGCCTCGCGCGATCAATTGTTCGCGCAGGTCTACGACACCCTGCGCGGCATGGCGGCGGCGCGCCTGGGCGCGCGCGGCGGCGACCGCACGCTGCAGGCCACCTCGCTGGTCAACGAAGCGCTGATCCGGCTGATCGGCAGCGACGTGGATTGGCAGGACCGCGCGCACTTCTACGCGCTAGCCTCGCTGAAGATGCGCTCGGTGCTGGTGGACGAAGCACGGGCGCGGGCGGCCGACAAGCGCGGCGCGCGGCCGGTGATGCTGACCTTGTCGCACGCCGATCTGCAGGGCGGGCAGACCGTCGGTTTCGATGTGCTGGCCTTGCACGACGCGCTGCAACGTTTGTCCGAACGCGACCCGCGCGCCGCGCGCGCGGTCGAGATGGCGTATTTCGGCGGCATGGAGCAGCGTGATATCGCCTGTGTGCTGGAAGTCTCCACGCCCACGGTCGAGCGCGATCTGCGTTTCGCCCGCGCCTGGTTGAGCCAGCAGTTGAGTTGAACCGGCCCCGGGCCGCGCAGGAGACGATATGCAAACTCAGCGTTGGCAGGAACTGCGCCGCTTGTTCGATGCGGTCTGCGATCTGCCGGCCGAGAACTGGCGCGAGCGGTTGCGCGCGCTCAGCGACGACGATTCGCTGATCGAGGAAGTCCTGCAACTGCTCGGCGCGCAGACCGAGGCCTTCGGCCAGGTGGCGCGGCCGCTGGGCGAATTGCTCGCCGACAGCGGCGGCAGCGAATTGCAGGCCGGCGACCGGCTCGATGCCTGGTTGCTGGTCGAGCGATTGGCCAGCGGCGGCATGGGCACGGTGTTCACCGCCGAACGCGTCGATGGACTGTTCCGCCAGCAGGTGGCGATCAAGCTGCTGCGCAGCAACGCGGTCAATCAGGAAGAATTCGCCCAGCGTCTGGCGGCGGAGCGGCAACTGCTGGCCGAACTGCAGCATCCCAACATCGCCCGCCTGTACGACGGCGGCACCACGCCGACCGGGCAGCCGTATCTGGTGATGGAGTACGTGCCCGGGCGTGCGCTGGACGAATACTGCGAATGGCGCGCGCCGGATCTGCGCCAGCGCCTGCATCTGTTCCAGCGCATCTGCGGCGCGGTGCAGACCGCGCATCAGCGTCTGATCGTGCATTGCGACCTCAAGCCCGGCAACGTGCTGGTGCTGGACGACGGCGAGCCGGTGCTGCTGGATTTCGGCATCGCCCAGGTGCTGGACCGCCAGCAAAGCGACGGCGAACGCAACAACCACTTCTGCACGCCGGCCTACGCCAGCCCGGAACTGCTCGGCGGCGCGCGGGTCAGCGTGGTCAGCGATGTGTTCGCGCTCGGCGTGCTGCTGACCGAGTTGCTGGCCTGCAATACGCTGGGGCGCACGCTGGCCGATCGCGATACGCCGGTGCCGCTGCCGAGCGCGCTGGCGCAAGCCGATTGCGCGTGGCGCTCGCAACTGCGTGGCGATCTGGATGCGATCGCCGCGCGCGCCTGCGAGCTGGACCCGCGCAAGCGCTATTCCTCGGTCGAGGCCTTGTCGCAGGACATCGGCCGCCATCTGGACTGGCGCACGGTGACCGCGCGGCCGCCGACCTGGAGTTACCGCAGCACGCGCTATCTGCGCCGGCATTGGCGCGAAGCCGCCGCGACCGCGACGGTGCTGTTGCTGGCCGGCGGTTTCGTCTGGCGCGTCACCACCGAGCGTGCGCGCGCCCAGCGCGAGGCCGCGGTCGCCGAGCAGGTCAGCGAATTCCTGGTCTCGGCCTTCGACGCCGCCGACCCGCGCATGCGCGGCGCGCGCGCCGACGAGGAGGTCAGTGCGCGGCAAGTGCTCGACGCCTCGGCGGCGCGGATCGAGCAAGGCTTGAACGACACGCCGGCGATCCGCGCGCGGTTGCGCGCGGTGCTCGGCCGCGCCTACCGCAACCTCGGCCAGCCGCAGCGCGCCGAGGCCTTGCTGGATCAGGCGGCGAAGGAATTTCTCGATCCGGCGGTGGCGCGTCCGGATCAGGCCGCGCAGGCGCTGGCCGAGTTGTCGCGTTCGATGAGCGACCGCCAGTACGGCCCGCAGGCGGTCGCGGTCGCGCGGCGCGCGTTGGCGCTGAGCGAAGGCGAGGGCGATCCGCGCGTGCTGGCCGATGCCTACGACACCCTCGGTCTGGCTCTGGTCGCCGACAATCAGTACGACCCGGCCGAGCGGGCCTTCGAACAATCGCGGCAACTGCGCGGCAAGTACGCGATGGTGCAGTCGCCGGAAGAGCGCGCGGCGATGCTCGGCCGTCTGGCGCAACTGTATCTGCGCCGCGGCGAACTCAAGCGCGCCGAGCAGACCTTCCGTGAGGCCTTGCAACTGTCGCGGCAGATCGGCGCGAACACGGTGGCGGTGCAGCTCAATCAGTTCGGCTTGGCCAAGGCCTTGTTCGGGCAGGGACGCGCCGAGGACATGCGCCGCGAGCTGGTCGAGAACCTGATCCTGGCGCGCGATCTGTACGGCGAGCAGAGCGACATGGTCGCCAACATCCATTCCGATCTGGCCAACGCCGCCCAGGATCTGGGCGAGACGCGCCAGGCTGACGAGCACTACCGCGCCGCGCTGGCGATCCTGGGCGTGGTGGCCGGCAAGCGCAGCCTCGACTACGGACGCGTGCTCAACAACTGGGCGGTGCTGGCCGACGAGCGCGGCGATGTCGGCGAGGCCGAACGGCGCTGGCGCGAGGCTTTGTCGATCCGGCGCGAGCACCTGGGGCCGGACGAACGGCGCGTGCTGCGGGTGGAAAGCGCGCTCGGGCGGCTGCTGGCGCGCAGCGGCCGCACCGAGCAGGCGCAGCCGTTCATCGAGCACTCCATGTCGATCTGGCGCAAGCAGCACGGCGAGGATCACGCCGGATTGTTGATGGTGGAACTGACCCGGATCGAATGGCTGCTCAGCCGCGACCGCCTCGACGAGGCCGGCGCGGAACTGGCGGCGCTGAATGTCGCGCAGGGCGAATACAACGCCTTCATGCTCGCGCGCATTCCGGCGCTGCAGGCCGAACTCGCGCAGCGCCGTGGCGACTGGGGCGAGGCCGAGCGCGGCTGGGCGCGAGTGGTCGCCGACAGCGCGCAGGCCAGCGGCGAGCAGCAGCTCAAGACCGCCAAGGCGCGGGTGCCCTACGCCGAGGTGCTGCTGGCGCGCGGCGATGCCGCCGGGATGCGGCAGCAACTGCAATCGGCCGCGCCGGTGCTGCGGCGCGAGTTGCATCGCGAGTCGGAATTGTTGCGGCGGTTGAATGCGCTGGAGAGTGGCGAGGCGAGGTTGCAGATGGCGGTGAGGTGAGGGCGTGGGTGAGAACAGGCCGTAGGCCCCGTACCCACCACGGTCGTCATTCCCGCGAACGCGGGAATCCAGTGTCTTTAGTCTCCACTACACGAAAGTCGCTGGATTCCCGCGTTCGCGGGAATGACGATTTGAGGAGGCGCGCTACGGTGGTGTTCTCCGCCGGAAGTGCTTCACTCGCAACCACACTGCTGCCGATGACCATCGCCCAAACAAAAAAACGCCGCCCGTAGGCGGCGTTTCTCATTGCGCTGAACCAAACTCCTGCGCCGAACTGCCTTTCAGGCTGGGCCGGCCAAACCGCGGCAGGCCCAGCCCCACTCAGGCAATCACTCGATCGCCTGCACATCCACCAGGCGCAAGCCCTTGGTGGCGTACTTCTCCGAGGACTGGAACAGACCCTGCCAGCCCTTGACCGCTTCCAGCGCATGGCCGCCGGAACCGGCGCGGAACACGCCGACGTAGTTGCGCACGCCCGCATCGACGAAGGTATCGACATCGATCAGGCGGTAGCCGTTGTCGGACAACTCATCCCACTTCGCGGTGAAGCCGCTCCACGAGGTCGAACGCCACAGCGCGGTGCTGTCGGTGCCTTCGCGGTAGACGCCGACGAACTGACGCTGACCATTGCCGATGTCGAAGCTTTCCATGTCGATCAGGCGCAGGCCCAGGCCCTTGGCGATTTCGCGCTGATTGGCGAAGGCGCTGAAACCGGTGTGGCTCCACAGGCCGGCGTTGCCGGTGCCCGGACGGAACACGCCGACGTAATGGCGGGTGGTGCCGCTCAGGTAGGTGGTCATATCGACCAGGCGCTGGCCGTCGTCGCTGAGTTCCTTCCACACCGCGGTGAAGTCCTCCCAGCTGTCGGCGTTGTACAGAGCGCCGTTGCCGGTTTCGCGCTTGAACACGCCGATGAAGTGACGGTCGCCGTTTTCGACGTAGGTGTCGATGTTCTCCAGGCGGAAGCCGTCGGCGATCATCTCGGCGCGCTTCTGGGTGAAAGCGGTCCAGCTGGGCTTGTTGATGCGCATCTCGATCTCGTTGCTGGCGCGCCACACACCCAGGTAGGTCTTGTTGTCGGTTTCGGCCGCGTCGAACGCGTACGGGGTGCTGGCCGGATACAGCAGGCTGAAGGGATGCGGCGCGGAGTGGTTGCTCAGCGCGGTCCAGTCGGTCGGATCCATGCTGTTGGCGCCGGCCATCGCGGTGGCTTCGGTGCGGGTCAGGCTCTGCAGCTGGGTGAAGGTCATCGGACGCGGACGCACGGAGTTGCCGACGCACGAACCCGGCGAGGTTTCCTGGCTCACGTGCACATGCACGTGGGGGCCGCTGGATTGGCCGGTGTAGCCGACCTTGCCCAGGTACTGGCCTTGCTTGATGACGGCGCCGGGCACCAGCAGTTCGGCCGGGATCGAGCCGGGCTGCATGTGCGCGTACAGGGCGACTTCGTTACCGCTCTGGATCTTGAGGAAGTTGCCGCCGGCCGAATACTGGCCGGTGCTCGGCGCGATCGGCTCGGGCTCGATTTCCTTCGGCACGCGCGGATAGTTCTTCCACTCCGGCAGATCGTTGAGGCCTTCGCAGACGATGCCGTCGGCCATCGCGTACAGCGGCAGGCCATAGGCGCGGCGGCCTTCGGGTTTGGTCGAATCCGCGCCCGGACGCTTGTCGTCCCACGAGTCGCCGTCCCAGCCGGTGACGCTGTTGTCCAGACCGTAGGCCTGGCTGCCGCCGACGTGGTTGCTCGAGGTCTGCCAGGCTTCGTTGAAGCGCAGATCGGTGGCCTTGCCCGGGAAGCGCAGCGGGCCGTTGTCGTTGGTGGCGGCGGCGAAGGGCAGGTTCTTGATCACCGGCGTGGAGAAGCCCTGCACGTAGACCGCGACCTTGACCGTGGTCGGGTAGGGCGCGCTGATGATGATCGGGAACGAGGCCGGCACGTCCGGCGCATTCGGGTCGGCGTTTTCGTAGTCGCAATTGCAGTTCTGGAACGCGTACTGGGTGCCCGGGGCGATTTCGACCGGGGCCAGGAAGTTGGACGCGAGCTGGTTGAGGATTTCGACCTTGGTGATCTTCAACGGCGTGGCGCCGTCGTTGCGGATACCCATGCGCAGGGACACGCGGCCTTGCTTGGCGCCGCCGACCTGGGCCGGGCCGAGCGCTTCGAACACGACCTTGCCGTCCTTGATCGGGTTGACGACATCGATGGTGAGGGCCTGGGCGTTGGCGCCGCCGGCCAGGCACAGGGCGAGCGCGGCCGGCAGGGCGCGCAGGAGCAGCGAAGAGGACTGGATTTTCATGGTGGACTCCATAGGCATGATTGGAAAATCACGCGGTCGCAGAGGGACGAGCCCTCAACTCGGTGGAGCCGGGATTCGGGATTCGGGACTCGGCGGGCCCGGCGCTTCACCGCGGGCCTTGCGAACACCAAATCCGGAATCCCAAATCCCGGCTCCACGTGGCTGGGTCTGTCCCGGCGAACCCGGGCGTGACCACGCCGCGCTTAACTCAACAAACCGCACAAGGGCGGCCGGACCCATCAACGGATTTCAAATTTTTTTTCGGGCCGGCCCGGAAGGCGGCAAAATGGCCGGGCAAACGGGCGGCGACGGGCTTGGGCGGGGCGCGCAAACGCAGTCCCGGCGGGCCTTGGGCGGCGGAACGGCGGGTTTCGCGGCCGGTCCGGACCCGCCGCGCGAGCCCTGCGACCCATGCGGCTGCCAATGGCGCCGCTAGTGGTTACAATTGAAACCATTGCGCCGCGGCGCCCTGAAACGACATCGAGGTCTGGATGAAGCTTGGTTCCCTGAAGGAAGGCGGCCGCGACGGCACGCTGATCGTCGTCTCGCGCGACCTGAGCCGCGCCGTGCGCGCCACCGGCATCGCGCCGACCCTGCAGCGCGCACTGGAGGACTGGTCCAACACCGCGCCGCGCTTGAACGCCTTGTCCGACGCGCTCAACGAGGGCAGCGCCGACGGCGCGTTCGATGTCGATTTCGCCGCGCTCGCCGCGCCCTTGCCGCGCGCGTACGAATTCGTCGATGGCAGCGCCTACCTGCCGCACGTCGAGCGCGTGCGCCGCGCCCGCGGCGCCGAAGTGCCGGAGAGCTTCTACAGCGACCCGTTGATGTACCAGGCCGTCAGCGCCGGCTTTTACGGCCCGCGCGACCCGGTGCGCGTGGTCAGCGAGGACTACGGCATCGACCTGGAAGCCGAAGTGGTGATCGTCACCGACGACGTGCCGATGGCGGTTACCTCCGAGGATGCCGCCGGCCACATCCAGCTGATCGGCCTGGTCAACGACGTCTCGCTGCGCAATTTGATTCCGAACGAACTGGCGAAGGGCTTCGGCTTCCTGCAGTCCAAGCCGCGTTCGGCGCTGAGCCCGGTGTTCGTGACTCCGGACGAACTCGGCCCGGCCTGGATCGACAGCAAGGTCCATCGCCCGTTGACGACCCACATCAACGGCGAATGGTTCGGCGCGCCGGAAGCGGGCATCGACATGCAGTTCAACTTCGCCCAACTGGTGGCGCATGCGGCCAAGACCCGGCCCTTGTCGGCCGGCACCATCGTCGGCTCGGGCACGGTCGCCAACGAGGACACCAGCCTGGGCGCATCGTGCTTCGCCGAGCGCCGCACCGTGGAAACGCTGGAGCACGGCAAGCCGCTGACCCCGTTCATGAAGTTCGGCGATGTGGTGCGCATCGAGATGCTCGATGCCGACGGCAGCAGCCTGTTCGGCGCGATCGAGCAGCGCATGGAGCGGCCTTCCGCCTGACGGCGCCGCGCGCGGGACGAGTGGTCGCTCGTTCCGGCGTGTTGCGGCGCGCATCCCGGTAAGGTGCGCGTCGACGCATGGACGTGTGCGTGGAAACGAGGCGCCAGTCGCAACCCCGGCATTGCGATCGACCCCGCACGCACGCGTTCCTCGTTACTCTCCACTCGGTTCTCTTTCAAGGCCATCCGGTGAGCGATCAACTGCGGCTGTATTCGTACTGGCGTTCCAGCGCGTCCTATCGCGTGCGCATCGGGCTCAACCTCAAGGGCCTGGATTACGAGATCGTCCCGGTCCATCTGGTCCGCAACGGCGGCGAACAGCACGATCCGGCCTATCGCGCGCTCAACCCGCAGGGACTGGTGCCGGTGCTGCAGCACGGCGCGCGCACGCTGACGCAATCCATCGCGATCCTGGAATACCTGGACGAAACCTGGCCGCGGCCGAACCTGCTGCCGGTGACCGCGCGCGACCGTCATCGCGTGCGGGCGATCGCCCAGACCATCGCCTGTGAAATCCACCCGCTCAACAATCTGCGCGTGCTGCAGTACCTGGACGGCACCTGGAACGTTCCGCAGCCCGAGCGCGACGGCTGGGTCAAGCACTGGATCATCGAAGGCTTCACCGCGGTGGAGACGATGCTGGCCGAGGACGCCGCCACCGGCACCTATTGCGAAGGCGACGCCCCGGGCCTGGCCGACTGCTGCCTGATTCCGCAGCTGTACAACGCGCGCCGCTTCGGCGTGCCGCTGGAAGCGTTCCCGACCATTCTGCGCATCGAACAGGCCTGCCTGGCCTTGCCGGAGTTCGACAAGGCGCTGCCCGAGAACCAGCCGGACCGCCCGCCGGGGTAGGTTTGAGGAGTGAGTGCAGAGGAGTGAGGAGTGAGTAAAAGCGCGGCGGTCGAGCGATAACCTGCTTTTATTCACTCCTCACTCCTCTCCACTCACTCCTAAGCAAACGGGCCCACAAGGGGCCCGTTTGCCACGGAACGCACTACTCGTTCCTCACTTTTCTAAACGCGTTCCTAGCTTCAGTGCGCCGCGGACGCGTCGTACATGTCCGCATACGGATCGTGCTCGCCGGTGCCGCCCTCGGACAGGCGGAACTTCAGCGCCAGGCCGTCGCGCGAGTCGGCCGCCTTGAGCGCCTCCTCCATCTCGATCTTGCCTTCCTTGTACAGTCGGAACAGGCACTGGTCGAACGACTCCATGCCTTCTTCCAGCGACTCTTCCATCGCCTGCTTGATCTCGTGCACCTGGCCGCGACGCATCAGATCGCGCACGTGCGGGGTGTTGATCAGGATCTCGGCCGCCGGCAGGCGACGGCCGTCCACGCCGATCACCAGGCGCTGCGAAACCACCGCCTTGAGGTTCAGCGCCAGGTTCATCAGCACGTTCTTGTGCGCGGCTTCCGGGAAGAAGTTGAGGATGCGCTCCAGCGTCTGGTCGGCGTTGTTGGAGTGCAGCGTCGCCAGGCACAGATGGCCGGTTTCGGCGAAGGCGATCGCCGCTTCCATCGTGGTCGCGTCGAGGATTTCGCCGATCAGGATCACGTCGGGCGCTTCGCGCATCGCGTTCTTGAGCGCGTTGTGGAAGGCGTGCGTGTCCAGGCCGACCTCGCGCTGGTTGACGATCGACTTCTTGTGCTTGTGCAGGTACTCGATCGGGTCCTCGATGGTGAGGATGTGACCGGCCGTGCTGGAGTTGCGATGGTCGATCATCGAGGCCAGCGTGGTCGATTTGCCCGAACCGGTGGACCCCACGATCAGCACCAGCCCGCGCGGGGCCATGATGATGCTCTTGAGTACCTGCGGCAGCTGCAGCTCTTCGATGCTCGGAATGATGCTGCGGATGGCGCGGATGACCATGCCGACTTCGCCGCGCTGCTTGAACACGTTGATGCGGAAGCGGCCGGCGTCGGGCAGGGCAAGGGCCATGTTCAGTTCGAGGTCACGCTCGAACAGCGGCACCTGGCCCTCGTCCATCAGCGAATACGCGATCTTCTTGACCATGCCCGGAGGCAGGCCCGTATTGCCGAGCGGGTACAAACGGCCTTCGACCTTGATGTACACCGGCGCGCCGGTCGTCAAGAACATGTCCGACGCGTTCTTTTCCGTCATCAGCTTCAGGAAATAGCCGATGTCCATGCATTCATACCCCTTGTTGACGGCGCGCGCCGTTGCAAGCACGCTGCCGGCTTGACGACAATGTCCGTGCGTCATCCCTTCCGCACAGCGCTCCCCTAATGCCCACAAGCTTCGCACAAATTCGTTTGCCGCTGCTGGCCGCAGTTCTCGCTTCCGGTCTGGCCGGCTGCGCGTCCACGCCTCCGCCCACCGGCGATCTGTCCGCCGCGCAGCAGGCGGTGATGCGCGCCGACGACGCCGACGCCGACCAATACGCGCCGCAGGACCTCGCCGCCGCGCGCAGCGCCCTCAGCGGCGCCCAGGCGGCGATGTCGCAGGGCAAGGACGAGGACGCCCGGCGCCTGGCGCTGACCGCCGCGGCCGAGGCCGACCTGGCCTTCGCCCACAGCCGCGAGACCCTGACCAACGCCGAACTCAACCAGCGCCGGGCCGAGATCGCCGAGTTGCGCCGCCGCCTGCAGAGCGGAGGTGGTCAATGAGCGCGCGCCTGTTCGCCCTGCGCTTCGCCGCCGCCGGCGCCTTGTCGCTGGCCTGCCTGAGCGCGCTGGCCGCGTCGGCGGACGACCCGGACGTGGCCCGGCTGGTCCAGCGCGTCAACGTCAGCGAGGCCAGTCCCGATGCCGCGCAATACGGCGCGTATGAGCGCTTGAAGGCGCGTCAGGCCATCGACGCGGTGCGCACCGCGCGCAGCCGCGACCGCGCCTGGACCTTGCGCATCGCCGATCGCCGGGTGGAAATTGCCGAAATTGTGACGCGCACCCAATTAGCGCAGCGCGAGATCGACCGTCTGGACCGCGAGCGCAGCGATCTGCTGGTCGAAGCCAGCCGCCGCGACGCCGACCGCGCCCGCGCCGAAAGCGAGCGCTTGCGCGTGCAGGCCCAGATCCAGGCGGAAGAAGCCGAGCGCCTGCGCCTGGCCGCCGAGCAGGAGACCCAGGCCCGGCAACAGGCCGAAGGCCTGCTCGACAACGTCGCCGGCCAGCAGGCCGCCAAGCTGCGGGCCGCGCGCGAGCGCGACGCCGAGCTGGCGCGCAAGGAGGCCGAGCTGCTCGGCCAGACCGGTCAGACCGTCGATACGCCGAAACCGGCCAAGCCCAAGCCGAAGAAAAAGTAACCGCCGCGCCCTCGGGCGCTGCCTGATATGCGACCACGAGCCGGCTTGTCCGGCTCGTGGCGTTTTTGTGTGGGGCGAAGGCCGCGGCAGCTTTTGTGGGAGGGGCTTCAGCCCCGATGCTTTTCGGTCAGAGCCAATGAAGCATGGGGCGACCGGATCGAAAAGCATCGGGGCTGAAGCCCCTCCCACCAAAGACTTCGCAGCCTTCGTGGACGGGTCGGATCTGCCATGCCCCAAAGCGCCCGGCGCAGCAGTTTCGCCGCCCTCAGCCGACGAACGGCCGCGTGCGATACGGCCTCATCGCAGGTGGCGCAGGCGCTTGGCGACAGTCACCGCAAGTGTGACCGCCATATCAAGTAAAACAATGGCTTGCGATCGGTTTTCCGCTCGTCGGCCATTCCTGGCGGGCACCTGAAAACGCTTGCCGATCGCCCTTGCCGGATCCAGAACACAGGAGTAGGGTCAATTATCCGAGCGCTCCGCAAGCGCTCGGCGAAGAGCCAGGCCGATGACGCAAACGCCCCTTCCGCAGGACTCCGCCGCCGCACACTCAGGTGCGGTCGGATTGCGTGAAGCCGGCGCCGCACCGCGCCTGACCCACCATCTCACGCTCCCCCGCAACGCCCTGGTCTCGCGACCGGGGCGTTTGCATTCGTGCTGAAGGAGGCTTTCATGTTCGAAGAACGACCGCAGCCTGAAATCGACGCGCTCATCAAGAGCAACCCTGAGTTCAAGCAGCTCTACCAGCGCCACAAGGACCTCGACAAGAAGGTCATGGACGCCGAGCTCGGCGTACTGCCGATCGACGACACCACCTTGGGCCAGATGAAGCGCGAGAAGCTCGCGGCGAAGGACCGGCTGATCCAACTCTACGATCAGCAACATTGATGCCGTTCGCGTGCGTGCGGCCCATCTTCGGATGAGGCGGCCACGCATGCAGCGCTGCCGGCGCGATGCCGGTTGCGCACCGGTCGGGCCCGGAAGTCCCGACTCAGTCCACATGGACCCGACCCGTCCGCGGTCGCGGCTCCAGGCTTAGCGCGGGCGGCGGCGGTCATCCTCGTCGATCGCCGCCGCCCGCGGCTACCAATCCCGATTGCGCCCGATCCCGCCGCCTGGCGGCGTTTCGCCGTGCGCGCTTTGTAGGAGGGGCTTCAGCCCCGATGCTTTTCGATCAGATCCGAGGTAACTGTGGTTGCCTTGGCGCCGCCGCGGCGAACCGAGATAAAAACTCGGGGCTCAAGCCCCTCCCGCAAACGCAGCCGAGGCGGCAACGCCCGCAAAGGCGCGGCTAGAATGGTCCGATTCGCCGCACGGTAGCGGCTAGCAGGAACCTCATGGCCATCCATTCCTCGGTACTCGAACTCATCGGCAACACCCCGATCGTCAAGGCGCAGCGCCTGGACGCGGGCGTATGCGAGCTCTACCTCAAGCTCGAATCGCAGAACCCCGGCGGTTCGATCAAGGACCGCATCGGCCTGTCGATGATCGAAGCGGCGGAAAAGGCCGGCCGGATCAAGCCCGGCGACACCCTGGTGGAAGGCACCGCCGGCAACACCGGCATCGGCCTGGCCCTGGTCGCCCAGCAGAAGGGCTACAAGCTGCTGCTGGTCGTGCCCGACAAGATGAGCCGCGAAAAGATCTTCAACCTCAAGGCCATGGGCGCGCAGGTGGTGCTGACCCGTTCGGACGTGGCCAAGGGCCATCCGGACTACTACCAGGACCTGGCCGAGCGCATCGCGAAGGAAACCCCGGGCGCCTACTTCATCAACCAGTTCGGCAACCCGGACAACCCGGCCGCGCACGAGTTCGGCACCGGCCCGGAAATCCTCGAACAGATGGGCGGCGAACTCGACGCGATCGTTTTCGGCTGCGGCAGCTCCGGCACCATGACCGGCCTGTCGCGCGCCTTCGCCAAGCTCTCGCCGGCCACCGAGTTGATCCTGGCCGACCCGGTCGGTTCGATCCTGGAGGAATACATCAACCGCGGCACCTTGTCGGACAAGTCCGCCAGTTGGATGGTCGAAGGCATCGGCGAGGATTTCCTGCCGCCGATCTCCGACTTCACCCGAGTCAAGAAGGCCTACGCGATCAACGACCAGGAAAGCTTCCTGACCGCGCGCGAGCTGCTGGAAAAAGAAGGCATCCTCGGCGGCTCCTCCACCGGCACCCTGCTGGCGGCGGCGCTGAAGTACTGCCGCGAGCAGACCGTGCCGAAGAAGGTGCTGGTGTTCGTCTGCGACACCGGCAACAAGTACCTGTCGAAGATGTACAACGACTACTGGATGCTCGACAACGGTTTCATCCAGCGCCAGCAGCATGGGGATTTGCGCGATCTGATCCTGCGGCCCTATTCGCAGCGCGATACGGTGGTGGTGGGCCCCGGCGACCTGTTGGTCACCGCCTACCAGCGCATGAAGCTTTACGACGTCTCGCAGTTGCCGGTGATGGACGGCGAACACATCGTCGGCATCGTCGATGAAAGCGACGTGCTGCTGCACGTGTACGGCGACGAATCGCGTTTCCGCGATCCGGTGTCGACCGCGATGGTCAGCAAGCTCGACAAGATTCCGGTCGCCGATCCGATCGAATCGCTGCTGCCGGTGTTCGACCGCGGCCATGTCGCCATCGTCATGGACGGGGACAAGTTCCTGGGCCTGATCACCCGTATCGATCTGCTCAACTTCCTGCGCCGCCGAGTGCAGTAAGGGCGACCGGGCCGGCCGGTGACGGGGTATTGAGTCCTGTCCCGATGACGGGGTGGGGCTTGGGGGCTATCGGCTCGTGCTGCGCCCGACAGCGTTCGCGCCTTTGGCGCTCATCCCCTCACCCCGACCCTCTCCCGCAAGCGGCGGAGGGAGATGGAGGGGAAGTCGAACGGCTCCGTCCGCCGGGCCGCCGCCGCACAGGCGCCCGCCATCCGTTCTCGCCCAGTCTTGCCCCACCGCCTGAACCGCGTATTCAGCTAATGGCCGCCGCACGGACTGTGTGCCCCGTCTCAGCCCCGCCGTGTGGCGCCCACAGCACGCCTGCACCCCCGCTGAAGTGCCGCCATGTGAACCAGGGGGCTCACAACCGCAATGTTAGAATTCGCGGTTGCGCCAATCGGCCGAATAGCTCGGTCGATCACTCAGCGGACGGAACGATTCAATGAGCCAACAACAGCCGCAAGGCGGAGCCCGCAAGCTCGGCCTGGGAACCCTCGCCATTCATGCCGGACAGTCGCCCGATCCGAGCACCGGCGCGGTCATGCCGCCGATCTACGCGACCTCGACCTACGCCCAGAGCAGCCCCGGGCAGCATCAGGGCTTCGAATACTCGCGCAGCCACAACCCGACCCGCTTCGCCTACGAGCGCTGCATCGCCGGCCTGGAAGGCGGCACCCACGGTTACGCCTTCGCCTCCGGTCTGGCGGCGACCTCGACCATCCTGGAGATGTTCGACGCCGGCAGCCATGTGATCGCGATGGACGATGTCTACGGCGGCACCTACCGCCTGTTCGAGCGTGTGCGCCGGCGCAGCGCCGGGCTGGATTTCAGCTGGGTCGATCTGAGCGACGCGGCCGCCTTCGAAGCGGCGATCCGCCCGGAAACCAAGCTGATGTGGATCGAGACCCCGACCAACCCGCTGCTCAAGCTGGTCGATGTCGCCCAGATCGCCGCCATCGCGCGCAAGCACGGCCTGGTGGTGGTGGTCGATAACACCTTCTCCTCGCCGATCCTGCAGCGGCCGCTGGAACTGGGCGCGCACATCGTCATGCACTCGGCGACCAAGTACCTCAACGGCCACTCCGACATCGTCGGCGGCATCGCCGTGGTCGGCGACGACGCCGACCTGGCCGAGCGCATGACCTTCCTGCAGAACGCGGTGGGCGGCATCCAGGGCCCGTTCGACAGCTTCCTCGCCCTGCGCGGCCTGAAGACCCTGCACCTGCGCATGAAAGCGCACTGCGACAACGCCCAGGCCCTGGCCGAATGGCTGCAGACCCATCCTTCGGTCGAGAAAGTGATCTACCCGGGCCTGAAGTCGCACCCGCAGCACGAACTGGCCAAGCGCCAGATGCACGGATTCGGCGGCATGGTCAGCATCTACGTCAAGGGCGGCATGGACGGCGCGCGCCGGATGATGGAGCGCTGCGAACTGTTCACCATCGCCGAATCGCTCGGCGGCGTGGAGAGCCTGGTCAATCACCCGGCGGTGATGACCCACGCCTCGATTCCGCCCGACCGCCGCGCCGCGCTGGGCATCACCGACAATCTGGTGCGCTTGAGCGTCGGTGTGGAAGATCTGGCGGATTTGCGGGCTGAGCTTGAGCACGCGCTTGCGAACTGATCCGGATGGTCGCCTCCGCGAAACAGGAACCATCGGGTGAGCCGTTGAGCGATCTCACGATCTCCAGGTCCGATACGGGCATGTTCCTGCTGGGGCTGTCGGCGTGGGTGCGCCGGCAGAGCTGGCTGCGCGCGCTGTACCGACTTTTCCCGCAGCGCCTGCGCGACAAGGTGTCGTTCATGCTGGCCGCGCGGGCGAGCCGGCGCGCGCGTTTCGAGCGCACGCCGGCGTGGTCGCGGCCGCTGCAGGCGCAGGCCGAAATCGCGGCGCCCGCCGTCGCGCGCGACGACACGCCGGGCGTGAACATCTTCGCCTACCTGCGCGGTCAGTTCGGCTTGGCCGAGAGCGCGCGCATGTACGGCCGCGCGCTGATCGAATCGGGCTATCCGGTGGCCCTGCACGACATCGCCATCGATCTGCCGCACGGCCTGGACGACCGCAGCCTGGATGCGCATATCGGCCAGGACGCCACGCACGCGATCAGCATCATCTTCGTCAATCCCGATTATCTGGACGAGGCGCTGCGGCATATCGGCCAGGCCAAGCTCAAGGGCCGCTACCTGATCGCCTGCTGGTTCTGGGAGCTGGAAGAAATTCCCCAGGACTGGTTACCGGCATTGGATCTGGTCGACGAGATCCTGGTCGCGACGGCGTTCGTCGAGCAGGCGTTCCGGCGCGTGACCGACAAGCCGATCCTGCGGGTGCCGCTGCCGCTGTGCCCGGTGCCCGACAGCGGGCTCGGCCGCGAGGATTTCGGCCTGGCGCCGGAGCGCTTCGTGTTTCTGGTTACGTTCGACTTCAACTCCTGGATCCACCGCAAGAATCCGTTCGCGGCGGTCGAGGCGTTCCAGCGCGCGTTCCCGCCCGAGCGCGACGACGTGCAACTGCTGCTCAAGTCCAGCAACGGTTACCGCCATCCGGACAATTTCCTCAGCCTGCTGGCGCTGGGCGCGCGCGATCCGCGCATCGTCGTGCGCGACGAGGTGATCGACCGCGCCCACGTGCATGCGCTGCAGCGTTGCGCCGACGTCTACGTGTCGCTGCACCGCGCCGAGGGATTCGGCCTGGGTCTGGCCGAGAGCATGGCGCTGGGCAAGCCGGTGATCGGCACCGGCTGGTCCGGCAATCTGGAATTCATGGACGCCGACAACAGCTGCCTGGTCGATTACACGCTGGTGCCGGTCGGCGAAGGCGAATATCCGCATCCGCCCGGCGCGAAGTGGGCGCAGGCCGACGTCGAGCATGCCGCGATGCACATGCGCCGTCTGGCCGACGATCGCCAATACGCCGCCGAACTCGGCCGGCGCGCGCGTGAAGGCGTGCTGCACACGCTGTCGCCACGCGCCGCCGCTGATGCTATCGCCGCGCGGCTACGCGATCTTTCCGCAGCGTCGGCGACGAAGCGCGCAGGCGCGGACGCGTTGTCGGGCCCTCCAATTATGGGAAGTCACTAACTATGTTCCGTTTGTTCGGCGCCGCATGGCGCTACCGCGGCTTCATCGCCTCATCGGTGGTGAACGAATTCAAGTCGCGCTTTTCGCGCAGCACCTTCGGCGCGTTGTGGATCATTCTGCAGCCGCTCGCGCAGGTGATCATCTTCGCCACGATTTTGTCCAACGTGCTGGCGGCGCGGCTGGAAGGGGTCGATAACAAGTACGCCTACGCGATCTACCTGATTTCGGGGATCTTGTGCTGGTCGCTGTTCGCCGAGATCGTGCAGCGTTGCCAGAACGTATTCATCGACAACACCTCGCTGCTCAAGAAGATGCAGTTCCCGCGCATCGCCCTGCCGGTGATCGCGATCGGTTCCTCGATGGTCAACAACATCGCCCTGCTGTGCGTGGTGATGGTGATCCTGCCGATTCTCGGCGTCTATCCGAACGTGCACTACCTGTGGCTGCCGTTGCTGATCGCCCTGACCGTCGCGCTGGCCACCGGCGTGGGGCTGATCGTCGGCGTGCTCAACGTGTTCATGCGCGACGTCGGCCACGTGATGGCGGTGGTGCTGCAGTTCTGGTTCTGGGTCACGCCGATCATTTATCCGATCAAGGTGGTGCCCAACGCCTTCAAGGCATCCCTGGCGTTCAACCCGGTCGCGCCGCTGGCGATGGCTTATCACGATGTCATCGTTTATCAGCGCGCGCCGCAGCAGAGCCTGGTCCTGGTGGCGATCATCGCCGCTGTGCTGTTGCTGATCGCGATGGTGCTGTTCCGCCGCGCCTCTGCGGAAATGGTGGACGTGCTATGAGCCTGCCGGTGATGGTGATCGAAAATGTCGGCAAGGCCTACGTCGAGTACGCCAGCGAATTGCAGCGCTTCGCGCGTTGGTTCGGCGTGCCGGTTAAGCCGCGCGCCGAGCACTGGGTGATCCGCAACGTGTCCTTCAGCGTGCACCAGGGCGAATCGATCGGCGTGATCGGCCAGAACGGCGCCGGCAAGAGCACGCTGCTGAAGATGATCACCGGCACCACCAAGCCCAGCGAAGGGCAGGTGACGGTGCGCGGACGGGTGTCGGCGCTGCTGGAGCTGGGGTTGGGCTTCAGCGGCGAGCTCACCGGACGCCAGAACGTGGTCCACGCCGGCGGCCTGATGGGCCTGCCGCAAGACCAGATCGAAGCCCTGATGCCGCAGATCGAGGCGTTCGCCGAGGTAGGCGAATACTTCGATCAGCCGGTGCGGACCTATTCCAGCGGCATGCAGATGCGCGTCGCGTTCTCGATCGCGACGGCGGTGCGTCCGGACGTGCTGATCGTCGATGAGGCGCTGTCGGTGGGCGACACCTACTTCGTCCACAAGTGCTTCAAGCGCATCCACGAATTCCGCGACGCCGGCACCACCCTGCTGATCGTGTCGCACGATCCGGTCGCGATCCAGGCGCTGTGCGACCGCGCGATCCTGCTCGACGGCGGCAAGGCCGTGCTCGACAGCGATCCTTACGAGGTCTTCGATTACTACAACGCGCTGATCGCCAAGCGCGAAAACAGCTCGGTGCGCACCGAGGTGTCGAAGGACGGCAAGGTCGCCACCGAATCGGGCACCGGCGAGGCGGAGATCGCCGAACTGCAGTTGCTGGATCAGCACGGCGCGCCGGTGGAATTCATCGGCGTCGGCCAGGACGTGACGCTGCGCGCGCGCGTTCGCGTTCACCACGCGGTGGATCGGCTGGTGTTCGGCTACATGATCCGCGACCGCCTGGGCCAGGCCATTTTCGGCACCAACACCCATCACACCGGGCAAGTGCGCGAACACCTGGATGCCGGTTCGGAAGTCGAATATCGGGTGCGTTTCCCGGCCAACCTGGGAGTGGGCACCTATTCGTTCTCGGTCGCGCTGACCAGCGCCGAGACCCACTTGCAGAAGAATTATCAGTGGCGCGATCTCGCGCTGGTGTTCACCGTCGCCAATCTGGACAAGTCGATGTTCGTAGGCACTGCCTGGATCCCGCCGGCCATCGACATAGTGTCGGCATTGCCGGCGCCGCGGCCGGAGGCCGTGCGATGAGCCGCGCGTTGGACCCGATGGACGTGGATGGGGTGATGCAGGCCGTCGCCACGCGTCTGCGCGACTCGATTCCGATCGAGTCCGACGGCGCGGTGGACGCCGACGGCGCCGTCGCGCGGATGCGCGGACTGGTCGATCGTCTTTTCGCGGGGCAAGACGGCGATACGCACAGTTTGCAGCGCTGGCGCTCGAGCACCTATTCGGTTCCGGTCAAGCGCGAATACACCTTGCATGAGCTGCTCGGACCCTCCGATGCCAGCTTCGTGGAAATGGCCTACCGCGTGGTGCTGCGCCGCGAGCCCGATCCGGAGGGGTTCAACTACTTCCTGCACGAGTTGCGTTCCGGGCACACCACCAAGGTGGAAGTGCTGGCCGAGCTGCGCTGGTCGCCCGAGGGCATGGCCAAGCAAGTCCACATAGACGGGCTGTTGCTGCCGTACAAGCTGCAGCAGTGGAAGCGCAAGCCGGTGATCGGCCATGTGCTGTCCTGGCTGCATGGCGCGGCGCGCCTGGGCGCTCTTTTCGATCGTCACTACACCATCGAAGCGACTCAGGCACGCGAGACCCACGAACTGGGCCGGCATTTGAATCTGGTGATGGACGAGCTGGCCGAACTGCGCGGGCAGAACGCCGGCCTGTTGCGCAATGTCGCCCGGATGATGCCGATGTTCGAGCGCATGCACAGCGCGGAGCTCGAACGCGAGCGCGTGCGGCCGACGATGGACAAGTTGTATGCGGATTTCGAGGACGAGTTCCGCGGTTCGCGCGAGCTGGTGCGTGCGCGCATCGAGCCGTACCTGGAATGGATCCACGAGGTCGGCGCCGGCGTGCCCGAGGCTCCGGTCATCGACATCGGCTGCGGCCGCGGCGAATGGCTGGAACTGCTCGGCGAGCACAACCTGGAGGCCGTCGGCATCGATCTCAACCACGATTTCGTCGTCAGTTGCGCCGACACCGGTTTGAAGGTCATCGAAGGCGATGCGATCGAGGTCTTGCGCGGCATGCCGGAAGGCTCGGCCGGCGCGATCACTTCGATGCATTTGGTCGAACACCTGCCGTTCGAGCGGGTGGTGGCCTTGATCGACGAAGCGCTGCGCGCCCTGCGGCCCGGCGGCCTGCTGTTCCTGGAGACGCCGAACCCGGAAAACCTGATGGTCGGTTCGCATTATTTTTATATGGACCCCACCCACCTCAACCCGTTGCCGCCGGCGATGTTGCGCTGGGTGGTGGAGAACCGCGGTTTCGCCGACGCGCGCATCGAGCGGTTGAGCGCCCATCGCGCGCTCAACGCGCCGGCGATGCTGCCGCCGGAAATTCCCGGCTCCAAGTCGATCAACGACATGTTGTGGCATATGCATATCGCACCCGATTACGCCATCGTGGCGAGGCGCCCATGAGCGCCGTCGATACGCAGGCGCCGCCGCGGCGCCTGCTGGTCACCGGCGGCAGCGGATTCGTCGGCCGTTACGTGGAAGCGGCGGTGCGGGCCGGCGATTTCGGCGCTTGCGAGCTGCATGCGCCGCCGCACGGCTGGGATATCCGCGACATCGACGCGGTACGGCAATTCGTCGAACAGGTGCGCCCCGACGCGGTTCTGCATCTGGCCGCGCAGAGTTTCGTGCCGCGCTCGTTCGAGCACCCGCGCGAGACCTTCGAGATCAACACGCTGGGCACGCTGAATTTGTTGCAGGCGCTCAAGCGCGTCGAATTCGGCGGACGCTTCTTGTTCGTGAGCTCGGGCGATGTCTACGGCCAGGTGGCCGAATCGGACATGCCGGTGACCGAGCAGTTGATGCCGGCGCCGCGCAATCCCTATGCCGTCAGCAAGTTCGCGGCCGAGCAGCTGTGCCTGCAGTGGCAGCGCAGCGAAGGGCTGGACGCGATCGTGCTGCGTCCGTTCAATCACGTCGGGCCGGGGCAGGGGCGGCAATTCGTGCTGCCGGCGCTGGCCAGCCAAGTGGTGGCCATCGCGCAGGGGCGGCAGGCGCCGGTGATCGAAGCCGGGGATATCGACACCACGCGCGACTTCACCGACGTGCGCGACATCGTCGCCGCCTACGCGGCGGCGTTGCGCGACGGCGTCAGCGGCAGTTTGTATCTGATCGCATCGGGCGTGGAGCGCAAAGTGCGCGATCTGCTCGAGGCCATGTGCCGGATCGAAGGCGTCGAGGTCGAGGTCCGTCAGGACCCGGCCAAGCTGCGCCGCGCCGAACAACGAAGGATGGTGGGCTCATCGCGGGCGTTGCATGACGCGACCGGATGGGCGCCACGCATCCCGATGGACCAGACCTTGCAAGACATTCTCATCGACCAACGGAATAACTCATGAGCAACAAAAACGCATTGATCACCGGCATCACCGGTCAGGATGGCGCCTACCTTTCGCAATTGCTGCTGTCCAAAGGCTATGGCGTGTACGGCGTCTTGGCCCGTCGCAGCACCGACACGCTGTGGCGCCTGCGCGAACTGGGGATCGCCGATCAGGTGACGTTGCTCGACGGCGACCTGACCGACCTGTCGTCGATGATACGCGCGATGCAGACCTCCAAGGCCGATGAGGTCTACAACCTCGGCGCGCAGAGCTTCGTCGGCTCGTCCTGGCAGCAGCCGCTGCTGACCGCGCAGGTCGATGGCGTGGGCGCGCTGAACGTGCTCGAGTCGGTGCGCATCGTCAATCCGCAGGCGCGTTTCTATCAGGCCTCGACCAGCGAAATGTTCGGCCTGATCCAGGCCGAAATGCAGGACGAGAAGACCCCGTTCTATCCGCGCAGCCCCTACGGCGTGGCCAAGCTGATGGCGCATTGGGCCACGGTGAACTATCGCGAAAGCTTCAACCTGCACGCCTCCAGCGGCATCTTGTTCAATCACGAATCGCCGCTGCGCGGCATCGAGTTCGTGACCCGCAAGGTCACCGACGCGGTGGCGCGCATCAAGCTGGGTCAGCAGAAAGAGCTGCGCCTGGGCAACATCGACTCCAAGCGCGACTGGGGCTTCGCCGGCGACTACGTCGAAGCGATGTGGCTGATGACCCAGCAGGACAGCGGCGACGACTACGTGGTCGCCACCGGCCAGACCACGACCGTGCGCGACATGTGCGCGATCGCGTTCGGCCACGTCGGCCTGAACATGGACGACCATCTGATCATCGACGAGAAGTTCTTCCGTCCGGCCGAAGTGGACGTGCTGCTCGGCAATCCGGCCAAGGCCAAGGCCAAGCTGGGCTGGGCGCCCAAGACCTCGTTGCAGGAGCTGATCACGATGATGGTCGACGCGGACCTGCGCCGCTTGCAGGCGCGTTGAGGCAACACGCCGGTCCCGATCGGGACCGGCCGGAAACAAAGGACTGACCGGAACCGGAAATGGCTCAGAAGCGACACAAGTTACTGGCGATCAATTTTTTCCCCGCGTTCGTACCGCCGCGCAGCGGCGGCGAGCAGCGCTATTACATGCTGTACCGCCATCTTAGTGACGTCTTCGACGTGACCTTGCTGTCGGCGACCTACGCCGACGCCAAGGTCGAAACCATCGAGCATTCGCCGTCGTTCCGCGAGGTCCGCGTACCCAAGCCGCGCGAGGCCGACCAGATCCACTGGAAGCTCGACTCCGAGCAGATCGGGCCGGAATGCTCCGGCCTGGCGCTGGCGTTGGCCGGCGAATTCGACACCGAACTCGGCCAGCAAATGGGAGGGCTGGTTGCGGCGGCCGATCTGATCGTGCACGAATCGCCGTTCACCCTGCCGTACGACCGGGGCGCGGGCAGCGACGGCAAGTTGCGCGTCTACAATGCTTACAACGTCGAGTATCGGCTTGCCGAGCAGATGTTCCACGGCGAGATCGGCCAGCGCGGCGCGGCTTTCATCCGCGACCTGGAGGCCCGGATGATCGCCTGCAGTTCCGCGGTGCTGGCGATCAGCGAGGAGGAGCGAAGCGAGTTCGCGGACACCTTCGGATTCGCGCGCGAGCGGATTTTCCTCGCGCCCAACGGTTTCGAACCCGAAGCCCGGCCCGACCCCGCGCCGCGGCGCGAGCGTTCGGCGCTGTTCCTGGGCAGCGCGCATCCGCCCAACATCAATGCATTGGAGTACATCGCCAAGGATCTGGCGCCGGCGCTGAGCGATGTCACCTTCTACGTGCTCGGCGCGGTATGTCAGGCCTATACCCAGCCGGTGCCGCCCAACGTAAAACTGCTGGGCTTCGTCGAGGCGGCGCAGAAGGACGATTTGCTCTGGCGTTGCGGCGCGGCGATCAATCCGCTGCGCCACGGCGCCGGCACTAATCTGAAGATGCTCGACTACATGGGGCACGCAGCGCCGGTGGTGTCCACCCCGGTGGGTGCGCGCGGATTGGACATCGAGCCGGGCGTGCAAGCGCGGATCAGCGAGCTCGATGGTTTCGCGGCGGCCTTGCGCGAAGTGCTCGACGACGCCGAGGCCGCCAGCGCGTTGGGCGCGCGCGGCGCGCAGTTCGCCGACGAGCGTTACACCTGGGCCGGTATCGCCAAGAGCACGGTGGCATCGATCCAGCAGGTTCTGGCCGCGCCGGCCGGCGGATCCGGCCGCAAGCGCATCCTGGCGGTTTGCGACTACGAAGTGCATCAGGCCGCGGGCGGCGGTCAGGTGCGGATCAAGGAATTGCTCAGCGAAGCCGGACGCGAGTTCGACGTGACCTTGCTGTGCTTCAACAACGGCGATGCCGAGATCCGGCGCGCGATCGCGCCCGGCGTGCTGCAGCGTTCCGTGCCCAAGACCGCCGAGCACCGGCGTGAGGATATTCAGTCGCTGAAGGGGCAGAGCGTGTCGGTGGCCGATCTGGTCGCGGCCAAGCACTGCCTGGACAACTCGGCCATGGTGGCGGCGTTTCGCGAAGAGATCGCAACCGCCGCGGTGGTGAGTTTCGAACAATGCTTTTTGGCGCCGCTGCTCGGGCTGGTCCCGGAGGGCATGCCGATCGTGCATTCATCGCAGAACGTCGAGATCGAGCTCAAGCGCGAGCTGCTGGCGGCGCGCAACGATGGCGACCGATGGATCGAGCTGACCGAGCGGCTGGAGCGCGAGATCGCCGAGCGCGCCGACCTGGTCCTGTGCGTCAGCGATAGCGACACCTTGCGTTTCCGCGAACGCTACGGCCTGTCGAACGTGCTGACGGTTGAAAACGGCGTGCGTATGCCGCAAGTGCATCGCGCCGGACTGCGGCCGCTGCCCGAGGGTGCGCGGACTCAGCCGCCGCTGGCGGTGTTTGTCGGCAGCGCGCATCCGCCGAACGCGCGCGCCGCGCAGTTCATCATCGACGAACTGGCCGCGCGCAATCCGCAGGTGAATTTCGCCTTGGTAGGCTCGGTGTGCGAAGCGATCAATGTCGCCGCGTTGCCGCCCAACGTGGCCTTGCTCGGCTTTCTTAGTCAGTCCGACAAGGAGGCGTTGTTCGCCATCGCCGACATCGCGGTCAATCCGCTGTTCGAGGGCGGCGGCTCCAGCCTCAAGGTGCCGGACTTCCTCGCTGCCGGATTGCCCTTGCTCAGTTCGGCGGTCGGCGCACGCGGTTTCCCGGGGCTGCAAGCGGGTACGCACTACATCGAGACGAATCCGGAAGCGATGGGCGACTGGATTCCCAAGCTGTGCGGCGACGCCGAGTTGAGCGCGCGCCTGTCCGCCGAAGCAACCGATTACGTGGCCTCGCACCTGGACTGGCGCATCCTGGGCGGGCGCATGCGCCGGGAGCTACGTCGCCTGATCGGCCGCGACGGGCCGTGCCGGGTGCTGGTGCTGACCTACCGCTTCGGCGAGCCCGCGCGCGGCGGCGCCGAGACTTTTTTGCTCAACGTCCTGCGCGAGTTGGACAAGAGCGAGGAATTGCAGATCGACGTGGCGGCGCCGGCCGTGGGGGCGATCCACGATCGCCTGCACTTCTCCGCCGATTACGAACCGCCTTCGGCGCACGATGGCGTTCCGGCGCTGCGCGGACAGGTGCGCTTGTTTCCCGCCGATCCGCCGCCGCAGGACCGTTTCGAGGACGCGGCCGTTCTGCAAACGGCCTGGATGAAGGAATCGTTGCTGATCGGCGCGGACCTGGCGCAGGAACTGGGCGTGGGTCTGCTCGGCGGTTGGAATTTTCCGGAGAACAGCGACGGCCGGATCGTGCGCTGGGCCGGGCGGATCGCTCAGGTGAAATTGCCCGCCGGGATCGAGTCGGTCCGGGTCGCAGGTCTCGCGCTGCAGCCTGTGCAGGTATCAATGCGGGTCGGCGGCGCCGAATCGGCGGCGAAGAGTTTGTCCGGCAAGTTCTCGTTCCAGCAGGCGCTGCCTGCGGCGGGCGAACTGTTGGAATTGCGCGCCTCGGCGGTGATGGACAGCAGCGAGGACGCGCGTGAACTGGCTTACATCGTCTCCTCGATCGAACTGACCGGGCCGGCCGGCAGCGTCGAGATCGATTTGCGCCAAGGCATGGAAGAGCGCGCCCGCGCCAACCTGCCCGAACGTTGGGTGGCCAAGCTGATCGAAGTCGTCAAGCGCCGTCCGCGCGATATCGACCGTCGCTTCTGCCGCATCCGCGGCCCGCACAGCCATGCGATGGAGCGTTGGCTCGACCAGAACGCCGCCAACTACGACGTGATCCTGGCCCAGGGCGTTCCGTTCGCCAGTTCGGTCCTGGGCGTGCGCACGGGCGCGGTCAACGGGCTGGCCACGGTCGTGTTGCCGCACTTCCACATGGAAGACCGCTATTACCACTGGCGCGATTTCTACGACGCATTCGCCCGCGCCGACGCAGTCATCGCCGCGCCGGCCGCGAGCAAGACCGCTTTCTTCGATCGGGTCTGCGAGCGGTCGGTGGCGTTGCCCGGCGGCGGCTTGACGACCGAAGATTTCTCGGCCGAATCGATCGCCCGCGGTCGCGAGGCGTTCCGTCGCCTGCATCGCGGCGAGCGTCCGTTCGTGCTGGTCCTGGGCCGCAAGACCGGTGCGAAGCATTACCGCATGATCGTGCAGGCCTGCGAAAAGCTGCGCCGGGCCGGGCACGATCTGGACGTGGTGCTGATCGGACCCGACGACGACGGCCTGCCGCTGCAGGGGGCTGGTGTTCACTACTACGGCGCGCAGCCGCGCGAGGTGGTGATCGGAGCGTTGGCCGATTCGTTGTGTCTGGCGAACTTGAGCGAGAGCGAGAGTTTCGGAATCGTTTTGCTGGAGTCGTGGATGGCGAAACGCCCGGTGATCGCGCGCAGCTCGACCGTGGCGTTCACCGAATTGGTGCGCGACGGCGAGAACGGCTATCTCGCCGACAACCTCGACGACGTGGCCGCCGCGATCGAGCGTTACCTCGGCGACCGGGCTCTCGCCGATCGGCACGGCACGGCAGGAATCGACACGGCACAGGGATACAGTTGGGCGGCTTTGGCGGACCATCTGCGGCAGATCATTTTGGGGGTGGCAAGTGAGCGAAATCGAGGCGTTGCACGGAAGGGTGATTCATCAGCTTCGCAACAAGGAGGTACACGACCCTGATTTCCAGGCGCTGGCCTGGATCAACAGTCACCTGCGGACGATCCGCACGGTGCTGGACGTCGGGGCCAACGGCGGACAGACCATCGCCTCGGTCCGGGCGGTCCTCGGCGAGGCCGTGGAAATCCATTCCTTCGAGGCCAACCCGAAGCTGTGGCCGGGGCTGGAGCGGATCGCGCAGGAATCCGGCGGGGCGGTGCATGTGCATCGTTCGGCGCTGGGTACGCAGGCCGGCGAGCTGATCCTGCATGTTCCGTCTTCGGGCGGTCAGGTGTTTCTCGAGGAATCCACATTCGACCCGAGCCAGTTCGACAAGCCGTGGGTGCGCGAGAAGTATCTCGCGCGCGGCGGCCAGGCGCCGGAACTGTTGCAGATGCGTGTGCCGGTCGAGCGCGGCGACGATTGCGCGCTGCGCCCCGACCTGATCAAGGTGGATGTCGAAGGATTCGAGGCTTCGGCGATCCGCGGGTTGGTGCGGACCATCGTCGAGTTCCAGCCGGTGCTGTTGGTGGAGAACAGCGATTGGCACAACGTGACCGAGTTGCTGGGCGAGCTTGGCTACCGGCCGTTCCGCTGGGACGACGGCGCGATGAATCCGTTTCATGGCGCGACGACCAATACGTTCTATTTGCCCGCGGGGAAATTACCAGTGACCGCAACCGATAACGAGATCCCGGACCAGCCAGCTCAGCCCGAGGCCGCCAGTGGAGGCTATTCCGAGGCTTCCGATGTCGCCGAGCACGTGGCCGATGTCGAGCGCATGCGGCAATTGCTGGCATCGCTGAACGTGACGCTTCCTGGCGAAGGACTGGCGCTGGACGTGGGCGGCGGCGCCGGCGGCCACAGCGCGTTGTTGGCCAATGACGTGGGGCGGATCTACTGCACCGACTATTTCGATCAGAACGCGCGCTTCGGCGGTGAACTGGTGAAGCTGGTGAAAGAGAAGGTCCTGCGCCACGGCCACGATTTCCCGATCGCTCGCTTCGAGTTCCACGCCGTCGACGCGATGAGCACGATCTATCGCGACGATCTGTTCGACGTGGTGTTTTCTTTCAACGCCTTCGAGCACATTCCCGATCCGGCTGCGGCCCTGCGCGAGATCGTGCGAGTGCTCAAGCCAGGCGGGATGGCCTACATCACCTTCGACCCGATCTGGACGTGCGATTTCGGCAGCCACTTCCAGCATCGTGTTCCCCGGCCGTGGCAGCACCTGATCAGCGACGACGGGCAGTTCGTGGAGATGATGAAGCAGGCGGGCGGCTCGGACGAAGAAGGGCAGGAATACGTGCATGCCATGAATCGGCGTCGCCTTTCCTTCTACCGCGAATTGTTCGCGTCGATCCGCGGCGAGGTGGAGTATCTGCACGAAGGCGAGTGGAGCGGTTGCGTCGTGCCCGGCAGCGAATCGCACGAGAATTTCCAGCGCTGTCTTTCGCTGGGATTCAGTCGCGAAGAATTGCTGCTGCGGGGCATGGTGAAGGTCTTTCGGAAGAGTGCAGTCTAGGCGCAAGCAACCGGAAGAGCCTTGCGCGCGCTTGCGTCGGCGTTTGCCGACTGCAGGCGTGAGCTGCGCTCGAATACAGGAGCCGCCCGCCGGGCGGCCTCCTTCACGCCATTCGACTTGCCATTCGCATCGGTAGGCAGATTCCGCCGGGTGTTTACGGACATTTCGATGCCAGGGGCGGCGCTGGGCCCGCCCCAATTTCAATTTCGCAGTGCTGCCTATCTATGTGCTCGACGCCGTAGGCAGGTTCGATCGGTCGCGCATGCGCTGGTGTAAGCGCTGGTCACGCGTTGCGCGACATCGCTAGTCTGTTCCGGCAGTCTCGAGGCCGACGTGATCCTTATTGGCTTCGGTTGCACCACCACGCAACCGGACAAGGCCCGGTCGCTGGCATGGTCAATGCGCCGCAGCCGGCTGGCGGGTGAGGTCAATCCACTCCACGCCTATGCCGAGTAGGCGGGTATCGGGACCGAGCCCCAGCGAAGACGGTTTGGCGGCGCCGGCGATATCGAAATCCAACGCGAGCACGTTCCCAAAGCGGCGCGCTTCGGCGCAGGAAAATTCGAACTGCAATTGCTTGGGGCCGGCGCTGTCCACGGTGAAATCGTAAGCGCCTACCTTGCGTCCGGCGACCAGCACCGTCGCGACGACGTGCGGGTTCTGCGGAATCGCGAACCCGCGCGCGCTGATCGTGGCATGCAGCACATCCGAGCCACAGTCCGCGACATTGATTTCGATCCTCGGGCGCGCCGAATTGGACCAGGTGCCCCAAGCTTCCGGGGCGCTCCAACCAGCGTTCAGCGCCGCACTGCCTTTCGCTTCAGCGCCGAAGACGACTCGTCCGACGCCAAATTTCAGCCGTAGACGCTCCGCGTCGCTTTCGCTCAAACGTATGTACATGCCCTTGCTCGCGTCCTGTTGCGGACGTTCGGCCAATTTGTCCGCGACCAGGCCCGATACCTGATCGTCGTCGAAATTGCAGTGGTGCCGCGATGCTATTTTCATCGCCTTAGCGCCGAGCAATTCTGCGGGGATATACAGTTTTCGGCAGCCCGGGCCGGCGATTGGGGCAAGCGGAATATCGATTTCGCTATGGCCGGAGTTGCGTTCGACGAAGATTTCCGGCGGCGGATCGTACAGATCCGGGAAACTCGACTGCAGCATCTCGGAGACGATACTCGGTTCGGTATAGCGATCGTGCTGGGTCGGCCAATACCAGCTCAGATTCCAGGCGACCAAAGGCGCGGCAACAGCCGTCATCACCAGCGCGAGCAGCCAGCGGACGGGCCTTCGGGTCGATTCAGCGATGAGCCAAACCAGCGGTGCGTAGAAGAGCGGCACGTACCACAGCGCATAACGCGACAGATCGATCGAACCTGAATTGAGGTTGACGGTAGAGGCCTGGGCGAAAAGGTTGGTGGCCAGGTATATCGCCGCGGTCGCCGCATAGACGAACTTCAAGCGCGGCCGATAGCGCAGCGCAAGCGCCAGCCCTGCGACAAGGATGAAGATTCCGAACCACCAGTTAGGGAACAGCCCGATGTCCGGGTCGATCAATACCGCCAGCAGTTGATTGGCATTGCCGCCGACCACGGCGCCACCTGCCTTCAGTTGCGGAGTGATCACGCCGTGGCGATAGAGGTAGTAGAGCGGATGCAGTGCCGTCGCGGCCAAGGCCAGCGCGGCCGCGACCCATTCGTAAACGCCGGTCGAACGCTTGGAAAGGCGATTGTCGAGCAAGCCGAAAGCGATCAGGGTCCAAGCGGTAGCGGCGAGGCTGATGTTCTGCGTAGAGGCTACGGCGATGGGCAGCGCCGCGTACAAGAGCTTGCCGCGGCTGACCAGGATGAAGGTCTGCAGTACCAGCGCGACGGTAAAAAACTCTGTATGCACCTTCGTCGCAAACCACAGTACGGGCGAAGCCGCGAACAGCAATGTCGTTGCCGCGGCGCCGCGTGCGCCGTGCAGTCGCCCCGCCAGTGTCAGTGTGGCACCGAACAAAATGGCGTGCAGAGTCAGGAAAGCGGTATGCGGAGCCAGGTTCAGTCCGACCAGTTTCACGGTGGCCGCTATGCCCGCGGCAAGCGCGGGATAGAACCAGAAATGATTGAAATCGGCAGTGTGCGCGTCCGCCAGTACGGGGAAGGCGGCGCGCAGTCTGGCGGTATCGACCATGGACGCGATAGATCCGTCGCCCGCCAGCACGGAGTAGTCGCGCCATGCGCCTTCGGTCATGAACGGCCGCCCGTGCTCCAAGATCGCCAGGTAAAGCGCGTAGTACTCGGCGCCGTCGCCGAACCTCCACGCCGGCTGAGCCACGAGCACGGCCAGCACGATCGCGGCACCGACGGCGCCGACGAGGGGCCATGCGAGGCCAGCCCATCGATTCGGGATCGCAGCCGCATTGTCCATATGGGGCGCGGTCATCCTTGAGGCGTCGCGACCGATTCACCCAGGAGCTTACGTGCGAGCTGCCTGCCCTCGCGGACGGCGTAGTTCGTGCCCCGATCCTCGGGGTACACCTGCGCCATGGTGGTAATGAATACGTTGGGCAGCGGGGTCGCATTGCCGGGCACGAGCGCGGAGTAGTTCTTTTCCGCGATCGGCTGCGCATAATCCGCGCGCCAGACGTAATGCTGATCAATCCATTCGCGCTTGAAGTCAGGGAACATGCGCTGGATATGCGGGATGGAGAACTCCAGCATTTCGTCCGCGCTCATCGTGTACATCGGATCCGAGGGCGGCAGATACTTCGACAGATAAACGATGTGATGGCCGCCGTAGGACGAAGGCGGCTCGAAATTAGTGTGCTCGATCACGCCCACGAACGGAAAGCCAGGGTCGTTGACGTTCAGCCAGTAGGTTTCCGACAGGCTTCGATTCAGCGCAAGTACGAGGCAGACGTTCGAGAGATAACGGATTCTGCGCAGGGATTCGACATAGGCCGCCGGTGCGATCGCCTCGATCAGGTCCGCCGTAACCGGCAGCGCAGTGGTGAGTACGATGTTGTCGGCCTCGATCATGCCCTCGGCGGTTTCGACGCCGGTAGCGCGTCCATCGGCGCCTGCGATGACGCGCAGGGCCGCTGTGCGCAATCGCACTTCGCCACCGAGCTTCTTGATTTCCTGTTCGAGACGTTCGGCGAGCGCCGCGAAGCCGCCCTTGTAGTACGCCAGCACTTCATCGCCGGAACTGCTCCGGCTGCCGCCTCGCAGGACCAGTTTCTTCCAGAACCATACCGCCGATACGTCTTCGGCCACCGAGCCGAACTTGCCGGTAAGCAGCGGATCCCAGACCACGTCGTAGGCGCGCTGGCCGCAAAGGTCGATCAGCCATTCCTTGGCGCTCAGGTGTTCCAATTTGGACCAATCTTTCACCGAGCGGGCGCGCA
Organism: Lysobacter sp. TAB13; assembly: GCF_052113885.1. Classification (NCBI taxonomy): domain Bacteria; kingdom Pseudomonadati; phylum Pseudomonadota; class Gammaproteobacteria; order Lysobacterales; family Lysobacteraceae; genus Lysobacter; species Lysobacter sp. TAB13. Next base: position 72,080 of record NZ_JBFRDR010000004.1, read on the forward strand.
GCACCGCCACGCCGAGGCGAATACGGTCGAGGAAGGGCAGGGCCTTGAAGCGCAGCAGGTCGAGCGGCGTGCTCAAGCGGAAGAACTGGTCGGCGTAGTACATGCCGGTCCGAGTGGGGCGCAGGAGAACATTTGAGTTCTCTCCAAGCTCCTCGATCAGTTCGAGAATGTGCCTGTCGTTGTTGAACCAGTGGTGATAAAACTTCTCCAGAACGTGTCCGCCGATGTCGAAGCCGCCAGCGAGGCCGCCCACGGCGTCGTCGCGTTCCAGAACCACGACCCGCTTTCCGTTCCGGGCCAACTCGTATGCCGCGGCAAGTCCGGCGAATCCGCCGCCAACGATGGCTGTATCAAACTGCATATCGGTACCTGAGGTAGTTGTGCTTTTATCGCTGGCGGAACGTGATCGCCCGATTCAGCGAGAACTGGACGACCAGAACCACGCCCAAGGTGGCGATCTTGGCGAGCAGCGGGTTGAGCCCGACGCGATCGATCAGCAGCCAAAGCGCGATGGACGAAATTACATAGCCGACGCCTGCTGCCGCGAAAAACAAGGCGAGGCGCCGCAGCGTGTTGTCGTAGGTTTGGAAGGTGAAATGGCGGTTCAGCGCGAAACTCAGCAGCGTACCGGCCAAGTAACCGCATGCGTTGGCGGCCTGGTAGTTGATGCTGAAGGCCAGCAGCGTCGTGTAGGTGGCGAAGTCCAGCAAGACGCCGGAGCCTCCGCAGATCGCGTACAGCACCAGTTTGCGCATGCCGTCGTGCGCCAGCAGCTTTTCGAGGCGGTGGTCAGTCACGTTCGCCGGCCTCCACATTGATCGTCGAGCCCACCACGGCCTGCGGCGTTCCGTTCACGTGCAACAGGACGCGGCCGACATACTCGCCGATGACGCCCAATGCCAGCAGTTGGATGCCACCGAGGATCAGCACCGAGACGATCAGCGAGGACCAGCCCACGGGCATGGCGTTCAAGGTGAAACGTTGCACGATCAAGGCGACCGCGGCGAGAAAGCCGAAGCCGGAGAAAAAGATGCCGAGCAGCGAGGCGATGCGCAGGGGCTCGATGGAGAAACTCGTGGCCATTTTCAGCCATAGCGAGATCGATTTGGCCAGGTTGTAGCCGGATTGGCCGTCGAGCCGTTCGTGATGATCGAGTTCGATCATCGCCACATGGTTCGTGCTGGCCAGGATCAGGCCGTCGAGGTACACATGCGGGCCGACGAAGCGGACCATCTGATCGCGAACGCCGCGGACGACGCCCTTGAACGGCGACAGGTAGAGGTCTTTCGGCTTCCGCAGCAGACGGTCGGCGATCATGCTGTTGAAACGGCTGCCGAGTCGCTTCCATAGCGCGTGGCGCTTGGATTTGAACTTGGCATAGCAGACGTCGTTCCCGGCCTTGAGCGAAGCGACGATTTTGGGGATGTCGGCCGGATCGTGCTGAAGGTCGTCGTCCATCATGATGATGTACCGACCGCGTGCGTAACGCAGGCCGGTCAGCAGAGCGTTGTGCTGTCCGGCGTTCTTACGCAGGTTGACGCCTTGCAGCCAGGGGCGATCGCGCGACAGTTCCTCCAGACGCGCCCAGGTGTCGTCAGGGCTGCAGTCGTTGACCAGAATCACTTGATAGCGCTGTTCGCCGCCAGCGTCCGGATACATGCCGTCCAACGCTTCCTGCAGCCTCTGCGCCAGCTGCGGAAGGATCTTGGCGCTGCGGTAAGCGGGAATGACTACGCTCGTTTCGATCATGGTCGCCGGCCTCCGTAATATTTTCTCAACACTCTTTCCGGGTAGCGGTCGAGCAGGTCGATTCCGAGCTTTTGCGCGAACTGCATCGTAAGGGCAGCGTCAGGAGCATTACCGCCGCCGCGTTCCACCAGATCGTAGTTGCCCTTCTTGGCCAGAAGCCGCTCCATCGTCTCCACCAGTTCCATCATCGTCAGCGCGCCGGGAGCGGCGATATCCGTCACGCGTCCAGGGAGGCCGCTGTCGATCATGGCCGTTGCGATGCTGGCGATGTCGTCGACGTCGATCAACGAACGGACAGCCTTCGTCCACAAGGTAAAGCGTTCCCCGCTCGCGATGCGCGAAGCGAGGAAGTTCGTCAGCGTGTGCGGATTGGGCGTATAGCCCACCACCTGGGGCAGGCGCAGCACCAGCGCGTCGCCATAGGCGAGCACCAATGCCTCCATTTCCGCTTTGTGTGCTACGTATGGCGTGGTTTTCCGGTCGGCGTCGGTCAGGCTGCAGGTGCTGAAATAAACGAACCTGCCCTGCGCGGTGCGCAGCGTTTCGAGCAGAAGCTGGCGTTCGCGCGCGAACGACTGCTCCGATGTTTCCGAAGAGTTCGATACACCAGAGGCGAAAATGGTGGTTGCCCGATCGTTTTCGGAGCGCGCCTTGAATGCCTTAGCGATTAAACCATTGCCCACTATCATTCTGGATCCATCGCCGATGAGTTCGCTGGCTATTCGTTCGTCGGGTTCTAAGCCGATCAGGTATTCCGTTTACGCGAGAATACTGCCGCGATAGCACTTAAGTGTGGGGTTCCCGCCGATGGCGCGCGGACGAATCCGCGGCCACCGGCGGCAGTGCTTCAACCCAACGCCGCTTCCAGCTCCGGCAACAGCTTGAACAAATCCCCCACCAGACCGATGTCGGCGATCTCGAAGATCGGCGCTTCGCCGTCCTTGTTGATGGCGACGATGGTGCCGGCGTCCTTGATGCCGGTCAGGTGCTGGATCGCGCCGCTGATGCCGACGGCGACATACAGCTCCGGGGCGATGATCTTGCCGGTCTGGCCGACCTGCAGTTCGTTCGGCACGTAGCCGGCGTCGACCGCGGCGCGCGAGGCGCCGACGGCGGCGCCGAGCTTGTCGGCGAAGTCGTAGATGATCTTGAAGTTGTCCGCCGAGCCCACGCCGCGGCCGCCGGAGACGACGCGCTTGGCGCTCTGCAGGTCCGGGCGATCCGACTTGCCCGCGGCCAGGCCGACGAAACGGGTGTGGGTCGGAAGCGCGGCTTCGACTGACGCGGCTTCGACCGCGGCGCTGCCACCTTTCGCGGCCTCCGGCCACGAGGCCGTGCGCACGGTGGCGACGACGGTATGATCGGCCGGCGCTTCGACGGTGATGATCGCGTTGCCGGCGTAGATCGGGCGCTTGAAAGTGTGGCTGCCTTCCACCGCCATGACGTCGGACACCTGCGCCACGTGCAGCAGCGCGGCGACGCAGGGCATCAAGTCTTTGCCGAAGGTGGTCGAGGGGCCGAACACGTGGCTGTAGCCCTTGGCCAGCGCGGCGATCTGCGGCGCCAGCACCTGCGCGATCGCGTGGGCGTTGGCGGCGTTGGCGACGGTCAGCACCTTGGCGACGCCGGCGATCTGCGCGGCCTGCGCGGCGACGCCGGCCGGATCGGCGGCGAGCACGACGACGTCGATGGACTCGGGCTTCAGCGCCTGCGCGGCCGACACGCACTTGGCGGTGGACGCGTTGAGCTTGCCGTCGAGATGTTCGGCAACAATTAAAACTTTGCTCATCACAGCAACCCCTTCTGCTTAAGTGCGGCGACCAGTTCGGCCGCGTCCTTGACCATCACGCCCTTGCTGCGCTTGGGCGGCGGGGCGAAATGGGTGGTCTTGAGCGTATCGCCGGTGTCCACGCCGAGCTCGGCGAACGGGATCGTCTCCAGCGGCTTGCTCTTGGCCTTCATGATGTCGGGCAGCTTGATGAAGCGCGGCTCGTTGAGGCGCAGGTCGGTGGTGATCACCGCCGGCAGGTCCACTTCCAGCGTTTCCAGGCCGGCGTCGACTTCGCGCGTCACCGTGGCCTTGCCGCCGGCGACTTCGAGCTTGGAGGCGAAGGTCGCCTGCGGGCGGCCCCACAGGGTGGCGAGCATCTGGCCGGTCTGGCTGGCGTCGTCGTCGATGGCCTGCTTGCCGAGGATGACGATGTCGGGCTGTTCTTTTTCGATCAGCTTGAGCAGCGCGCGCGCGGCGGTCAGCGGCTGGATCGGCTGGTCGCTGACCACGTGGATGGCGCGGTTGGCGCCCATGGCCAGGCCGTTGCGCAGATGCGGCTGGGCATCGGCGGGAGCGATCGTGGCGACCACGACCTCGGTGGCGATGCCCTTGTCGCGCAGGCGCAGGGCCTCTTCCAGGGCGATATCGTCGAACGGATTGGCCGACAGCTTGACGCCGTCGGTGACTACGCCGGAGCCATCCGGCTTGACCTGAATGCGGACGTTGTAGTCCACCACGCGCTTGTAGCCGACGAGGATCTTCATCGTGCGGGATTTCCTTGTGGGGGGTGTCCGGCCGGGAGCGGCCAAGAGCCGCCAATTCTAACGGAGACGGCCGGGCCGGGGCAGCGTGCCGCGGTTTTGGCCGCGCGGGCGTTTTAAACGCAGGCCTTGCGCGACAGGCCGGCGGTCTCCGCCCAGGCCCGCGCGGCGGGCCTCAGCGGCCGGCGGAGGGCTCGACGGTGAGGATCTGCGCGCCGGTCCAGACCGCGCCGGGTTCCAGCCGCACCGGGGTCAGCACGTTGCCGGCTTCCACGCAGACGAAGTGGCGGTGTTCGCCCGCGCCCAGATCGGCCAGCCCGGCGGCGAGTTCGGCGCCGGGGTTCCACACCACGGTATCGGCGAAGCCTTCCGCTTCCAGGCGCAGCAGTTGCTCGCCGTCGGTGACCCGCAGCGGCTGGCGGGTGTCGGCGTAGATGCGGTCGATTTCGCCCTCGAAGCGCACCGGCGCATCGCTGGCCGCATGCGCCGCGCCGCCTTGGGTCGAATCGACGAAATCGCGGTCTTCCAGGCCGTGGACCAGAGTGCCGGCGATGTCGGCCACGCGCAGATAAGTGTGCAGGGCGGCGCTGAATTCGAACGCGTCCTGGCCGGTGTTGCGCACGCTCAGGGCGATGCGCAGCCGGTTCGCGGCCGGCTCGATGTCCAGTTCAGCTTCGAACGGATACGGCCAGTGGCGGCGGGTGTCCGCGCTGTCGCGCAAGGCGAACGCCAGCCGCGGCGGCAAGCTGCCGGCGGTATCCAGCGCGTCCCAGGTCAGGGTGCGGGCGAAGCCGTGGCGCGGGCCGTCGCCGCGTTCGCCGAATTGCGGAAAGATCACCGGCACGCCGCCGCGGATCGCCTTGCCGGCGCCGAAACTGGCGTTCGGGCTCAGGTACAGGCGCTCGCGGCCGCGGCAGCGCCAGGACAGCAGGTGGGCGCCGAAGGCGCTGGCTTCGACGCGGGACGCATCGGGGCCGTCCAGATGCAGGGTGGCGGGCAGTGAGTGGGGCATGAAAGTCCATCCGTGGAGGGAACGCCGAGGGCGAAGCATGGCGCGGCGCGACCGCCCGGGCTGGCACGGCGATCATAGTACCGACAGCGCCGTGGCCGTGGTTTAGGCGCCGTGAAGCCTGCCAGGCAGGGGGTTCGGCTATTCTTGGCGCCCCTTTCCGTTCCGAAATCTGGAGCCAGGATGCTTCATCCCGTCGTTCTAAGCGGTGGCAGCGGTTCGCGCCTGTGGCCGCTGTCCCGTCAGAATCAGCCCAAGCAGTTCCTGTCGCTGATCGGCGATCACTCGCTGTTCCAGGAAACCATCCTGCGCGCCAACGCCCTGCCCAACACCGGTGCCCCCGTCACCGTGTGCGCCGAGGACCATCGCTTCATGGTCGGCGAACAACTGCAGGGCATCGGCGTCGCCAACGGCGCCATCTTGCTCGAACCCATCGCGCGCAACACCGCGCCGGCGATCGCGCTGGCCGCGCTGCACCTGGTCGCCAGCGAACCCGACGCGACCATGCTGGTGCTGCCGGCCGATCATCTGATCGAAGACGTGGACGCGTTCCGCGACGCGGTCGCGCGCGCGGCGGTGCTGGCCGATCAGGATTGGCTGGTCACCTTCGGCATCCATCCGGACTATCCGGAAACCGGCTACGGCTACATCGATCGCGGCGACGCGCTGGGCGAGGGCGGCTACAAGGTCAGCCGTTTCGTCGAGAAGCCCGACCTGGCCACCGCCGAAGGCTATCTGGCCGCCGGCACCTATGCCTGGAACTCGGGCATGTTCCTGTTCAAGGCCCAGCGTTATCTCGACGAACTGGCGGCGCTGGCGCCGAAGATTCTCGAATCGGCGCGCGCGGCCTACGCCAAGGCCAACACCGACCTGGACTTCATCCGTCTGGGCAAGGACGAATTCGCCGCCAGCCCGAACGATTCCATCGACTACGCGGTGATGGAAAAGACCGACCGCGCCGCGGTGGTGCCGGTGAGCTGCGGCTGGAGCGACATCGGTTCGTGGTCGTCGCTGTGGGCGGTGGCCGAGCGCGACGACGACGGCAATCGCTACGAAGGCGACGTGATCTCGGTCGATACCACCGGTTCGCTGGTGCGCGCGTCGGACCGGCGCATGATCGCCACCATCGGCGTGGAAGACCTGGTCATCATCGACACGCCCGACGCGACCCTGGTTGCGCGCAAGGATCGGGTGCAGGACGTCAAGACCATCGTCGACAAGCTCAAGCAGGCCGGGCGCCAGGAGCATCTGTTCCACCGCAAGGTCTATCGTCCGTGGGGCAATTACGACTCCATCGACATGGGCGAGCGCTTCCAGGTCAAGCGCATCGAGGTCAAGCCCGGCGGCGTGCTGAGCCTGCAGAAGCATCACAAGCGCGCTGAGCACTGGATCGTGGTGTCGGGCGTGGCCGAGGTCACCTGCGACGACAAGGTGTTCGAGCTGCGCGAGAACGAGAGCACCTACATTCCGCTGGGCAGCGTGCATCGCCTGCGCAACCGCGGCACCGAGCCGGTCGAGCTGATCGAGGTGCAGTCGGGCAGTTACCTGGGCGAGGACGATATCGTTCGCCTGGAGGACGTGTACGGGCGTTCGTAAGTTGCGTTGCTGGGTTGGTGTGGCGGGGGTGTTGAATCTGCCTGTTGCCGGAAGCCAACCGATGAATGCAAAGACCGGCCATTGGCCGGTCTTTGTTTTTGTGGGGTTGTCGCGGCGGATCGAAAGGCATCGGGGCTGAAGCCCCTCCCACAAAAGACTTCGTCGCCACGCAATCTCTTGTAGGAGGGGCTTCAGCCCCGATGCTTTCCGATCAGACCAGGCGATCCTCACAATCAACAACAGATTGCGTCGCCGCGAAGTCTTTTGTAGGAGGGGCTTCAGCCCCGATGCTTTCCGATCAGACCAAGCGATCCTCACAACTAACAACAGATTGCGTCGCCGCGAAGTCTATTGTGGGAGGGGCTTCAGCCCCGATGCCTTCCGATCAGACCAAGCACCCCTCACAACCAGCTCAAGGCGCGGTCGTCTCCAACAACTCCGCCAACACTTCAGCGAACCGATCCGCGCTGCCCGCCTCATGCGCGAAGAACAACGAAGGCTCGCACAACTCCAGTTCCAGCAACTGCGGCTGCCCTCCGCCATCGCGGATCAGATCCACCCGCGCATACGCCAGCGGCTCTTCCAGATCCAGCCGCGCCGTCATCGCGGTCAGCGCATGCAGCGCCACCGCGCGTTCGTCTTCGCCGGCTTCGCGCGCGTTGATGCGCTCCACCGCGCGCAGGTTCAGCGCGTCCTCGCGTTGCAGCATCGCGCCCTTGCGGATCGCGTGGCTGAAAACGCCGTTGAAATACATCAGCGCGGTTTCGCCGTCGCGATCCACCGAAGCCAGATACGGCTGCAGCATCGCGCTGCGGCCCTCATCGAGCAGCCGCGCGATGTGATTGGCCGCGGCGAATTCCTGCGCGCGGGCATAACGCTGGGTGTCGCGCGAGCCGGCGCTGATCGCCGGCTTGACCACGAACTCTTCCGCCTGTGGCTGCGCCAGCAGGAATTCCTGCAGCGCCGGCAACGGGTCCATCTCCGGTTCGACGAATGCGGTCGTCACCACCGGCACGCCGCGCGCGGCCAGATCGGCCAGGTAATGTTTGTCGGTGTTCCAGCGCAGCACCGGCCAGGGATTGAGCAGGCGGGTGAGGGCATCGACCCGTTCGCACCAGGCGGTGAATTCATCGAAGCGCTCGGTGTAATCCCACGGCGAGCGCAGCAATACGGTGTCGTATCGCGCCCAGGCCACGCTGGGGTCGTCCCAGGCGCGGATCTCGGCGTGCAGGCCGCGCGCCAGGCAGGCGGCATGCAGCAGCGGCAGGTCGTCGTCCTGCGCGGCGGTGGCGATGGCGGTGACCAGGGCGAGTCGGCTCATATCGCAAGTCTAGCGTCGGCACACAATCAAGGCATTGTGGCGCCATTGCCCGAAAGTCCGCTACGTCCCGGCGCGGGCGCGCGTTAAACTGCGCTCATCCCGCAACGGAGTTGTCCCATGGCCCAGGCCATCGCCGCGAAAACCAAGCTGTATCCCAGTGCCAAAGACGCGCTGCAGGGCGTCGTCGCCGACGATCAGACCCTGGCGGTCGGCGGTTTCGGCCTGTGCGGCATCCCCGAAGCCCTGATCGGCGCGCTGCGCGACAGCGGGGTCAAGGGGCTGACCGCGATCTCCAACAACGCCGGCGTGGACGGCTTCGGCCTGGGCCTGCTGCTGGAAACGCGCCAGATCAGGAAGATGATTTCGTCCTACGTCGGCGAGAACAAGGAATTCGAGCGCCAGTTCCTGTCCGGCGAGCTCGAACTCGAGTTCAACCCGCAAGGCACCCTGGCCGAGCGTCTGCGCGCAGGCGGCGCCGGCATTCCGGCCTTCTTCACCCGCACCGGCTACGGCACTGTGGTAGCCGAGGGCAAGGAAACGCGCGAGTTCGACGGCCATCATTACGTGATGGAAACCGCGCTCAAGGCCGACGTGTCGCTGGTCAAGGCGTGGAAGGCCGACACCTCGGGCAACCTGGTGTTCCGCAAGACCGCGCGCAATTTCAATCCGGCCTGCGCGATGGCCGGCAAGGTCTGCATCGCCGAGGTCGAGGAACTGGTCGCGCTGGGCGACATCGATCCCGATCACGTGCATCTGCCGGGCATCTACGTCGATCGCATCGTGGTCAACGCCACGCCGGAAAAACGCATCGAGCAGCGCACGGTCCGCGCCGGCTGAGCGAACAGGCGCATCGTCGGTCGCGGTTCGGCGCCAAGCGCGCCGCGGCGCCGAAGCGATGCGACAGGTTCGCCGTACAGGCCGCAACGAGCGTCGCCGGCGCGTTTGCTTCTCGCAGATGTTTTGACTTCCCTTTCGAATTACAGGACGAATCTCTCATGGCATGGTCCCGCGACGAAATGGCGCAGCGCGCCGCGCAGGAACTCACCGACGGCGCTTACGTCAATCTCGGCATCGGCCTGCCGACGCTGGTTGCCAACTTCATTCCCGACGGCATGGACGTGTGGCTGCAGTCCGAGAACGGCCTGCTCGGCATCGGCCCGTTCCCGACCGAGGCGCAAGTCGACGCCGACCTCATCAACGCCGGCAAGCAGACCGTCACCGCGCGCGAAGGCGCCAGTTATTTCGGCAGCCACGACAGCTTCGCGATGATCCGCGGCGGCCATATCGATCTGGCCATCCTCGGCGCGATGCAGGTCACCGCCAAGGGCGATCTGGCCAACTGGATGGTGCCGGGCAAGATGGTCAAGGGCATGGGCGGCGCGATGGATCTGGTCGCCGGCGTCAAGCGCGTGGTCGTGCTGATGGAACACACCGCCAAGAGCGGCGAGCACAAGATCCTGCCCGAATGCACGCTGCCGCTGACCGGCCTGGGCGTGGTCAACCGGATCATCACCGAACTTGCGGTCATGGATGTGACCGAACAGGGACTGGTGCTGGTCGAGTCGGCGCCGGGCGTGAGCGAAGACGAGCTGCGCGAGAAGACCGGCGTGCCCTTCCGGCGTGCCTGAACAGGTCTGAGGCGCGCGCAAGCGCGCTCATCGAATCCGGATTCGGATATTTGCGAATCCGGCCGGAAAAGTGGCATATGAAACTGAATCGGCGGGCATTGCAGTCTGCCCGCCGGGCGTGCAGCATTGCGCGCTGCTATCCCCCGCCGGCTGATTCGTCATGCGCAATTTGTTCCTTGTCACTGCTCTGCTCCTTGGCGGAGCGGGCTGCACCTCCACGGACCGCGATCCATCGTCGGAAGGCGCACGCAAGGACGCAACCGCGACGTCCGCGAACGCGCACGCCGGTCCCGCCGCATACGCACGCGCACTGCCTGCCGCGGCCAAGCGCCGCGTCGGTTTCGGCCAATGGCCGGACCGCGGCGAGCTGGTCGGCTATTCCGATCCGCGCGCCACGATCAACGAAGGCGCCTACACCTGGCATCCGGTCGATCTGAGCGAACGCCATGCGATCGCCGCGATCGCGCAAGGCCATCTCAGCCTGACCACGCCGTCGGGCGAGAAGCTCGACTTCCGCTACGAGCGCCACATCGAACATCCCGGCGGCGACTGGACCTGGGTCGGCCGCGTCGATCGCGGCGGCGTCGTCCAGCAGGCGATCATCACCTTCGGCGCGCGCGCCGCGTTCGGCGCGATCGACCAGGACGGCAAGCCGGCGTTGAAGCTGACCATGCGTGACGGCAAGGCCTGGCTGGTGGAAACCGATCCGGTCAAGCAGGCGCTGGTCGAAAAGCAGTTCGGCGCCGGGCATCGCGACGATTTCCTGATTCCCAGCGCCGCCGTCGGCGCCGCCACCGATTCGCAGTCCAACCCGTTGGCGGCCGCCGCCGTCGCCGCGGCCAAGGCCGCGACCACGGTCGATGTGCTGGTCGGTTACAGCAACGGTTTCGCCGCCGGCCTGGGCGGCGCCTCGCAAGCGCAGACCCGCATCAACAATCTGGTCGATGTCACCAATCAGGCTTACATCAACAGCCAGATCGACGCGCGCATCCGTCTGGTGCATGCGATGCAGGTGAACTATCCGGACAACACCGACAACGGCGACGCGCTGGAGAAACTCACCGGCACCCGCACCACGCCGGTCGATCCGGCGTTCAACGCCCTGCGCGCGGCGCGCGACCAGTACGGCGCCGATCTGGTCTCGCTGGTGCGCAAGTACGATCGCCAGACCCAGAACGGCTGCGGCATCGCCTGGTTGATCGGCGGCGATCGCCAGCCGTACACCACCGGATCGGCCGGCAACGGCTATTCGGTGGTCAGCGACGGGCGCCAGCAGGACGGCAACACCACGTATTTCTGCCGCGACGAATCCTTCGCCCACGAGCTCGGCCACAACATGGGCGCGCAGCACGATCGCGAAACCGCGACCACGGGCGGCACGCTGAAGTACGGCGCGTTCGTGTATTCCTTCGGCTACAAGACCGATGCCGCCGGCGGCAACTTCTACGACATCATGGCCTACGGCGATCAGGGCCAGACCGCGTACCGGGTGTTCTCCAACCCGCGCGTGACCCTGTGCGGCGGACGCGCCTGCGGCGTGGAGAATCAAGCCGACAACGCGCGCACGTTGACGCAGACCATGCCTACGGCCGCGGCGTTCCGCGCTACGGTGGTGCCGCTTAGCGCCAAAGACGACTACAACAACGACGGGAAGTCGGACCTTTTGATGGTCAGGAACAGCGACGGAGTGTTGTGCTACTTTCTCATGAATGGCGCGTCCCTGGTCTCCAACCAATGTCCTGGCGCAGTCGGCAGCGGCTACCGGATCGTGTCTACGGGCGATTTCGATGGCGACGGCTTGCCCGATATCATGTGGAGCAACGGCTACGATCTCAAACTGTGGACCGGCAACGGGGCCGGCGGCACGGCCACGCAGCAATCGGTATTTACTTACGACAGCACGTGGTTGATCGATAAATCCGCGGACATGAATTCCGACGGCAAGACCGACTTGCTGGTGACCAAAAACGGTGTGCTGTGCATGTATTTCATGAACGGCAATTCACTGGCTTCGTCAAGTTGCCCGGGTGGAGCGGGGGCCGGCTTCCGAATTCTGGCTGCCGCCGATTTCAATGGCGATAGCCGCATCGATCTGCTTTGGACCAACGGCAATTACCTGAAGTTGTGGTTCGGCAACGGTGCGGGAGGCTTCTCGTCGATGCAGGATGTCGGCGGCTACGATGGCAGTTGGACCATGTCGGCCGCGGCCGATATGAACTCCGACGGCAAGGCCGACATTTTGATGGCGAAAGACGGCGTCGTCTGCCTGTTGTTCATGAACGGCGGGACGCTGAACTCCTCAAGTTGCCCGGGCGGGGCAGGTAGCGGCTTCCGCATCGTCAAAACGGCGGATTTCAATGGCGATGGCAACAACGACATTTTGTGGAGCAATGGCTACTTCGCCAAAGTCTGGTTGGGCAATGGCGCCGGAGGCTTGAGCATGTACGACTTCGGCGGCTACGACAGCGCCTGGATCATCAATTGACGCCTCGGTGAAGCCGTAATAGCCGTCTCCCGGCTATTCGATTGTTCGACCGAAGATCCGGCGGCAACGCCGGCACAGACGAAAAAGGCGCGATCTTCACGATCGCGCCTTTTTTATTTACCCGGCCGCGGCGCGGGACGCGTTACAAGTTCTGATAGTTCGGGCCCGAGCCGCCTTCCGGGGTGACCCAGTTGATGATCTCGTACGGGTCCTTGATGTCGCAGGTCTTGCAGTGCACGCAGTTGGCGGAGTTGATCTGCAGGCGCTTGGCGCCGGCTTCTTCCACGATTTCGTACACGCCCGCCGGGCAGAAGCGCGTGCACGGGTTGCCGTACTCTTCCGCGCACTGGGTGATGCAGATGTTGGTGTCGGCGACCTTCAGGTGCACGGGCTGGTCTTCGTCGTGCTCGGTCGCGGCGAAATACACCGAGGCCAAACGGTCGCGCGGCGCCAGTGTGCGATCGATGTAATCGCGCTTGGGCTTTTCCGCCTCGCCGAGTTTCTGCAGCGACGGCCAGTCGGCCTTATTCTTCAGCGTCCACGGCGACAACCCGCCGGTGACGGTTTCCCATGCGGCGTTGAGCATGCCGAACCAGAAGCCCTTCTTGAAACCGGGCTTGATGTTGCGGACTTTCTTGAGCTCGGCCATGGCGTCGGAGCCGCGCAGCTTGGCGTCGAAACCGGCGCTGTCGAGCGCGCCCGCCGCATGCTGCGCGGCGAGGTGTTCGGCGGCGAGCATGCCGCTGCGGATCGCCTGGTGCGTGCCCTTGATCTTGGGCACGTTGAGCAGGCCGGCGGTGTCGCCGATCAGCAAGGCGCCTGGCATCTCCAGCTTGGGCAGCGACTGCCAGCCGCCGGTGACGATCGCGCGCGCGCCGGCCGAGACCAAATTACCGCCGTCCAGCAACGGCTTGATCATCGGATGATTCTTCCACTGCTGGAAGGCCTCCCACGGCTTGTAGTCGGGATCGCGATAATCCAGCCCGCTGACGTAACCCAGCGCGATGCGGCCCTTGTCCAGGTGATACAGGAAGCTGCCGCCATAGGTGTGGCTGTCGGCCGGCCAGCCCACGCTGTGCACGATCTTGCCGGGCGTGACGCGGTCTTCCGGCACCTGCCACAGTTCCTTGATGCCGATCGAATACCCCTGCGGGTCGCTGTCGGCGTCGAGCTTGAAGCGCTTGACCAGGCGCTTGGTCAGATGGCCGCGCGCGCCTTCGGCGAACACGGTGACCTTGGCGCGGATGTCGATGCCGGCGGTGAAGCCGGACTTGTGCGTTCCGTCCTTGGCGATGCCCATGTCGCCGATGCGCACACCGGCGACGCGGCCGTCGGCATCGTGCAGGGTCTCGGCGGCGGCGAAGCCCGGATAGATTTCCACGCCCAGCGCTTCGGCCTGCGGCGCCATCCACGCGCACATCGCGCCGAGGCTGACGATGAAGTTGCCGTGGTTGTTCATGTCCGGCGGCACGATCGGCGACTTGTAACCGCCGGTCTTGGTCATCAGCCAGAACTCGTCTTCGCCTGCAGGCACGCAGATCGGCGGCGGATTGTCGCGCCAGCCCGGCAGCAGCGCATCGAGCGGGCCCGGTTCGATCACCGCGCCGGACAGGATGTGCGCGCCGATGGTGCTGGATTTTTCGATCACGCACACCGACAGCTCGGGGTTGAGCTGCTTGAGGCGGATCGCGAACGACAGCCCGGCCGGACCGGCGCCGACGGTGACGACGTCGTACTCCATGACGTCGCGTTCGATCTCGATGGCTGGCGTGTCGGACGGCTGGACCGAGTCGATCGGCTGTTCGCTCATGCTGGCGGTACTCGTGCGTGCAATCCGCTCATTGTCGCGGGTTTGCCCGGGTGGGCCAAGCGCGGCGGGCCGATCCGGACGCCGGACCGTTTTAAACGCGATGGCGGGCCGGTCGCGGGCGGGCCGCCATCGGGGCGCGATCGGGCGCCCGCAGGGCCGGCGGGCAGGGGGTTGGGGCCTGGTTGGCGGCTTGTTCGCGGGCGATCGGCGGGGGCGCTGCCGCCACGGGCGAATGCGATGGCGGCCGCAAGGTCCGGATCGCGGCGCCGCGCGGCCGCGTGCTAGCGTGCCGCATGCCCGTGAAACCGCTGCCGCTGCAGGGCGCCGAACTCGCCTTCGATCCGCACTGGCTCGCGCATGAGGCGGCCGACGCCCTGTACGCGGCCGTGCTGGAGGAAGTCGCCTGGGAGGTGCATCGCATCCGATTGTTCGGCTGCGAGCACGATTCGCCGCGATTGAGCAGCTGGATCGGCGATCCCGATGCGCACTACCGCTATTCCGGCGCCGACTTCCGCCCGCATCCGTGGCCGCCGGCCTTGCTCGGGATTCGCCGGCGGCTGGCGGAGGAACTCGGCGTGCCGTTCAACAGCGTGCTGGCCAATCGTTATCGCGACGGCCGCGATGCGATGGGTTGGCACAGCGACGACGAACCCGAACTCGGGCCGGCGCCGGTGATCGCCTCATTGAGCCTCGGCGCGAGCCGGCGCTTCACCCTCAAGCATCGCCGCGATGCCTCGTTGAAGGCGGCGCTGGAATTGGGGCACGGCAGCTTGCTGGTGATGTCCGGGGCGACGCAGGCGAATTACCGGCACGCGCTGCCGCGCACCGCCAAGCCGGTGGGGGAGCGGATCAATTTGACGTTTCGGGTGATCGGGCGGCGTTGAGTGGGGCTTTGCTGCGGGGTTGTCGCGAGCTGAGCGAAAAGCATCGGGCCTGAAGGCCCTCCCACAAAAGCGTCGGAGCTGAAGGCTCTCCCGCAAAAGTCATGCGGGGCTTCGGCAACTTTTGTGGGAGGGCCTTCAGGCCCGATGCCTTTCGTTCCGATTGCGGCACACCCGCAACCGGAACGATGCACCCGCTTAGCCGCGAATCAAGGCCGCTGCCAAGCGCGAATGTAATCCACATACGTCGTCGCCGACTGAGTACCCGCAGCCGGCGGCTTGCCCGCATAGACGAAATGATCGACCAGGATCGAAGTCTCGATCTGGCTGATATTGCGAGTCGTGCGAACCAACTGCCCGTCCACATAGAACCGCGTCGCATCCGGCGCGATATCGGCGCCGTAGACGTGATAACCCGCGCTCGGATCGAAGTTGATGGTGTGGATGTAACTGTCCAGATCCTCCGAACCGTTCTTGATCACATACTGATTCAAGTACAGCCGGCTCTTGTTGTCGGAGTAATACTCGAACACATCGGTTTCGTTCCACTGCTGCGCGCCGGGCGCCTGGAAGGTCCAGAACGCCGGCCAGAAACCGGCCACGCCCGGCAGTTTCATGCGCGCTTCGATAAAGCCGTAGCGGAAGTTGTAGCGCTTGTGCGAGGACAGCAGGCACGAGGTCCAGTCGTAATAGCGCCCCGACGGCGAGCGCACGCGTTCGCGCTTGGCCTGCATCGCCAGCACGCCGTTGCTGACCGAGCAATTGGCGGCCTGATTCCACTCCAGTTGCTGATTGCCCGGATTGCCGTGGCCGTTATCGGATTCGGCCGAAGAGTTGTCGGCCCACTTGTTCCAGTCCACCGCGGCGGCGGTGAATTCGTCGCCGAACTTGTAGACCCAGTTGCTGCCGGCGCCGAGCGGACGGCTATCGACCGGATCGCCGCCCGGTGGCGCGGCGGCGACGGTGAAGCTGCGCTCGGGAGCGAGATTGGTCCATTGCCCGCCGGCGTAGTACGACAGCCAGTAGCGATACTGCCCGGCCGGGAATTGCCCGCTCGCGGTGAGTTCGCGCTGGCTCGCGCCGACGGTGTAGTTGTTCTGATGGCCCAGGTCGAAATTGCGGTCGGACGCATCGCGCACCGCGAACACGATCTGATCGTAGGTGACCGGCTGCGGATTGAGCAGCCGCGCGCCGAACAGCACGCTGGTGTTCGCGACCGGCGCCTGGATGTCGCGGCCGATGGCGCGCAGCGGCGTGCCGCCCACGTTTTCGTAATCGATGGTGCCCGGCGGCGTGGCCTGGGCCAGGCCGATGCAGGCGAGAAGCTCGACGCCCAGCGCGAGCGTGAGCAGGGCGCGACGCGCGCTGACGCGGCGGCGCTGCGAGAACGGTGCGGTCATGACTTTCCTCCGGAGACGACGCCAGACATCGGCGCGGCGCAGTCTAGGAGGGGCGTCGGTGCCGGCTTGTGCCGGCGGTCACTTGTTACAACCCTTTCGCGAAGCTGTCGCCGGCCGCGATCAGGTCTGCGCAACGACCATGGCGATGAAGAATGCGTGCTAGGCGACGATCAGTGGCTGGGTCATTTCGAGCGTGTAATGAGTCAAAGCCCATGCCGCAGCGATTAACACCCAGATCGCGCCTCTTCGCACCCACTGCGCCGTGCTCGTGCGCAAGCGGAATACACCGAGCACGATGCATAGGGCGGCCGCGCCCAGAGTGAGGTAGGCGGCGTAATCCCACAGTGAGCGCAACTGCTCTATCTGCCGCGAAGGCGCCTTTTCGGCAAACATCCCGATATTCGACATCTCGACTGAGTTGGCCGCGGCATACCCCACCAGGGACAGCCAACCCCATAGGCATAGCATCGCGCCCAGCACGGCGGAAAACAGCGCACGGCGCGCAGGCGGTGGCGGTAAGGCTGTCCGGCCTGACGCGTATGGGTTGTCCACGCCGGCGTCGATCGCGTGCGATCAGCGTTTGCCGTGCGTCTTCTCGTGCGCATCGCCCGAAGTCAGCGTCCACCCCGCGATCTGGGTGACGACTGTCTGCATCGACTGCTCGAAGGCGTTGACGACCGCCGGGACTTCGACGCTCGCGGCCGGGCTGGATTGCAGGAAGGTGCGCGAGGCGACCACTTTCTGGTCGGCGTTGTGCATCAGCTTGGCGTTGATCTCGATCACCGCCGACGGCATGGCGTTGCCGTCGTAATCGGATTCGAAGCGGCGCACGTCCAGCACCAGTTTGTATTCCGCGGCGATGCCCGCGCCCTGGCGCGCGACCGCGGCGATCTTGCCCGAGTCCTCCAGCGTGCGCAGCAGCGCGTCCTCGATCATGCTGCTGGGCAGCTTGGCCCAGGCCGCGCCCTTGTAGACCTGGATTTCGTTGCCGCTGGGACGCACGGCGATGCGCAGGCTGTCGATCATGCGCGCGGCGTTGGGCGCGCTCACCGACAACTGCCAGTTGGCGTTGGGCCAGGACGGGTCGGCCTGTACGCGTGGGTCGGGCGCGTACTGGACGGTCGGGGTCTTGGGTTTTTCGCCGAGGATCGACGAGCAGCCGCTGAGCGTGAGCAGCGCGGCCAGGCCGGCGGCGAGCACGCGCGGCGGCGCGGCGGTGAAGAGCGGGCGGTTGCGCGCGCGGGTCGTCGTCATGGTCGTCGTCATCGCAGTCGTCGTCGCAGGGGCGGGCGAAGGCATCAAGTGGCGGCTCATCGCGCGGCTTTCTCCGGCTCGAATTCCTTCGTCGCGTCGCGCCCCAGCAGGTAGCGGGTGGGGTTGCTGTCCAGGCGGTCGCTGATCCGGCGCAGGTCGCGCACCAGCGAGCGCAGTTCGCTCAGGGTCGGGCCGAGCTGGGCCAGACCGTCGTTGGCGAAGCTGCTGATCGCGGCGCGGTTGTCGTTGAGGATGCCGTTGGCGCCGTTGGCGGCCGAGTCGAGCTTGGTCAGGGTGCTGTCGAGCTTGTTGATGATGCCCGGCAGCTTGCCGGCCAGTTCGCGGTCCACCGTTTCCACCGCGCGGTTGGTGGTGGTCAAGGTGGCGCTGAGCTGTTCGCTGGACTTCTTGGCGTTGGCGATCAGCTCGCGCAGGTCGCCGCGCTGGTCGGCGATCGAGCCGGTCAGCGATTCGATGTTGGCCAGAGTGTTGGACACGTGCTTGACGTTGTCGTCGCTGAGCACCTGATCCAGGCGCGCGACCAGACGGTTGGCGGTGTCGGCGATGTTCTGCAGCGCCGAGGCTTCGGTCTGGATGATCGGAATCTCGCCGCTGCCCTCGGCGTCGGCCAGCGCCGGGCTGTTGGGGCTGCCGCCGGTGAGCTGGATGATCGGCGTGCCGGTGATGCCGGTCAGCGACAGCTTGGCGCGGGTGTCGGTCTTCACCGGCGCGTCGGCCTGCAGGCGCAGCTTGGCGATGACCCGGCGCGGATCGTCCGGCGCCAGGCTCAGCTGCTGCACCGTGCCCACGCCGATGCCGTTGTATTGCACGGTGCTGCCTTCCGACAGGCCGGTGACCGGTTCGTTGAAGATCACCGCGTACTCGCGCCAGCTTTTCTCGGACGAATACTTGGCCGCCCACAGCGCGAACAACAGCAGGAACAGCGTCACCACGATCGTGAACGCACCGATGAGGACGTAATTGGCCTTGGTTTCCATCAGGCACCTTTGAGCGATGAAGCCCTGGCCGGCATCATGCCAGCATGGGATAGGTAAACACGGTGAAATGCAGCAGGTTGAGGCCAAAATGGGCGAGCACGGCGCCGAGCAGGCCGCCCTTGCGATACGCCCAACCGTAAGCCAGCCCCGCCAACGTGGCCAGAACGACCCAGCGCCAGCCGCCGCCGGCATGCACCAGGCCGAAGGCCAGCGCCGAGGCCATGGTGGCGTAAGTCGCGCCGTGCCGGACCTCGCGCCAGCGCCGCTGCAGCGATTCCAGAAGATACCCGCGGAACATGGCTTCTTCGGTCAACGCCACCAGCAGCAGATTGTTGAGCGCCCACAGCGCGCCGAAGGCCGGCCATTTCGGCGACCATGTAAGCAGGTGCAAAGCCAGCGCCAAGCCCAGGCACAAAACGCCGGCGACTGTCGCGCCGATCAGACCAGCGGCCAGCGACGCGGCGACCGGCCGTTCGCCCTCGCCATACAGGCGCAGCAGCGGCCAGCACAGCAGCAGCCAGAACCCGGCCAGCGGTTTGTCGAAGTTGAAGTACAGCGACATCGGCGCCGAATCGGGCGTCAGCCGCAGGTCCTGGATCAGCTGCGGGTTGTGGAACCCCGGCATCAGATGCAGGCCCAGGGCGAAGGCGACCAGCACGAACAACACATGCCCGGCGATGCGCGCGCCCTTGGCCCGCGCCGGCAGCACCAGCCATGCGGCCAGGATCAGCAGGGCGAAGGAAATCAGCGCCAGCGGATCGAGCAGGCCGCGCGCCAGGGCGGCGACCATCGCCACCGTCAGCAGGGCGAGGCTGGCCTTGCGTGCCCGCGGCCACCACAGCAGCGCCGCGGCCGCGCACAGCAGTCCCCAGATCGACACGCTCCACGACGTGTCGGCATGCGCGAACAGTGCGGTCATCCGGCCTGCGCATCGGTCGGCTTGTGCGCGTTGCCGGCCACGTTCTTGTCGCGCGCGACCTGGGCGGCGCGCGCGCGCGGGCCGTGGAAATATTCCTGCACCCACGGATGGTCGAGCTTTTCCACTTCCTGGATCGGCGCGCAGGCGATGACCTTCTTGTCCGCCAGCACCGCGATGCGGTCGCAGATCGCGTACAGCGTGTCCAGGTCGTGGGTGATCAGGAACACGGTCAGTCCCAGCGCCTGTTGCAGCGTGCGGATCAGCCGGTCGAACGCGGCCGCGCCGATCGGGTCCAGGCCGGCGGTGGGTTCGTCGAGGAACAGCAGCGGCGGGTCCAGCGCCAGCGCGCGCGCCAGGCCGGCGCGCTTGCGCATGCCGCCGGACAACTGCGAGGGCAGCTTGTTGATCGCGTCCGCCGGCAGGCCCGACAGCTTGACTTTCAGCAGCGCCAGTTCGTAGCGCAGCGAATCGGGCAGGTCGCCGTGGTATTCCTTCAGCGGCACTTGCACGTTCTCGCCGACGGTCAGCGACGAGAACAGCGCGCCGTCCTGAAACAGCACGCCGGTGTTGCGTTCGATCTCGCGGCGCAAGCGCGGATCGGGATTGCGCGCGTCGATGCCCAGCACTTCGATCTCGCCGGCGTTGGGCCGGCGCAGGCCGAGGACGGACCGCATCATCACCGACTTGCCGGTGCCCGAGCCGCCGACCACGCCGATGATCTCGCCGCGCTTGACGTCCAGGTCCAGGCCGTCGTGCACGACTTGGTCGCCGAAGTGATTGACCAGGCCGCGGATGCGGATGATCACGTCGTCGGCTTTGCCGTCGCCTTCATCGGGAATCGGGAGTCGGGAATCGGGAATCGTCAAAGCGGTTTCTCCGCGAACTTCGCAGGCACGCGCGAGGCACGCCTTTCGACGATTCCCGATTCCCGATTCCCCATTCCCGACCCGATCACCAGCCCATCTCCATGAACCAGATAGCGAAGAACGCATCGAGAATGATCACCAGCGAAATCGACTGGACCACGCTGGAGGTCGTGCGTTCGCCGACCGACTGCGCGGTGCCTTGCACCTGCAGGCCTTCCAGGCAGCCGATCAGGCTGATCAGCAGGGCGAAGATCGGCGCCTTCGACATGCCGACCAGGAAATGGCGCAGCTGCATGGTGTCGTGCATGCGCGCCAGGTATTGCTGCGGCGGAATGTCCAGGCCGTAGGCGCCGACGGTGAGGCCGCCGAGCAGGCCGGCGACCATCGCGATGAAGGTCAGCAGCGGCAGCATCACCAGCAGCGCCAGCACGCGCGGGATCACCAGCAGGTCGATCGGGTCCATGCCCAGGGTGCGGATCGCATCGACTTCCTCGCGGCTGACCATCGCGCCGATCTGCGCGGTGAAGGCGCTGGCGGTGCGGCCGGCGAGCACGATCGCGGTCAGCAGCACGCCGAACTCGCGCAGGAAGGCGATGCTGACCAGCTCGACCACGAAGATGGTCGCGCCGAAATCCTTGAGGATGGTCGAACCCAGAAACGCCACCACCGCGCCGACCAGATAACACAGCAGCGCGATCAGCGGCACCGCGTCCAGGCCGACCTGCTCCATGTGGTGCACGGTCGCGGTCGGGCGGAAACGGCCCGGGTTCTTGAACAACCGCAGCATCTTGACCAGCGTTTCGCCGAAGAAGGCGATCAGCGCCAGCACTTCCTTCCAGTTGTCGGTGACCGCGAAGCCCAGGCGCGCGAGCGCGGCCTGGAAGCCGTATTCGCGTTTCTTCTTCGGGCGTTCGTCGGCGACGTCCTCGATCGCGCTGACCAGCGCGCGATGACTTTCGTGGAAACTGAAGCTGGCGTCGAAATCCATCTGGTGGCGGCGCGCGTAGCGCATCAGCTGCAGCACGCCGACCGAGTCCAGGCGCTCGACCCCGGTCGCGTCGATTTCGCTGACGCCCTCGGGCACGTGCTTGAGCACGCTGCCGATGGTCACCGCATGTTCCAGCGTCCAACAGCCGGAAAGGCGTAGCCGCGAGGGCGCTTGGCCATCGGCGGCGATTTCCGGCGCTTGCGTGGTCGATACGGTCATAGGGCCTCGAGCGGGAGGATACAGGCTAGGGACGGCATGGTGAGTGTTGCGTGCAGTTTGGGGCGGGGAAGGGAATCGGGAATCGGGAATCGCAACCTCGAAGTATGCGATCAAGCGCCGACCGCTTTTGCTTCATCCGATTCCCCATTCCCGATTCCCGATTCCCGTCCCAGCCCACCCATGCGATCCTTGCGCGGACATGTCCACCCCGCATCCGCTCAGCGCGACCAGTTACGCCGCCCGCATCGCCTTCGTGGTCGAGCTGGCCGAGCGTCTGCACAGTTACGGCACGACCGCGCAGCGCCTGGAAGGCGCGGTGACGGCGGTGGCGCAGAAACTGCGCTTGGAATGCGAGCCGTGGTCCAACCCGACCGGGTTGATCCTGACCTTCAGCGATCCCAACCGGCCCTTGGGCGACAGCGACACCACCCGCGTCATCCGCCTGCCGCCGGGCGAAAACGATCTCTACCGGCTCAGCGAAACCGACCGCATCGCTGAAGAGGTGATGGCCGGCAATCTGGATCTGGCCGCCGGCCACGCCGCGCTGGAGGCGCTGGACCGGCCGCGCAGCAAGCGCTGGCGGGCAATGCAGGTGTTCGGCTACGGCCTGGCCGCCGGCGCGGTCGCCAGTCTGCTGCGGCTGCCGTGGCTGGACATCGGCGTGGCGGCGTTGAACGGATTGATGATCGGCCTGCTGGTGGATATTTCCGGCCAGCGCCCGCGCCTGCGCGAGGCGCTGGAGGCGATCGCCGGCATGTTCGCGGCGGCCTCGGTGCTGCTGGTGGCCAATTTCATCGCGCCGTTGAATCAGAACACGGTGATCATCGCCTCGCTGATCGTGCTGCTGCCGGGTATGGCGCTGACCAACGCGGTCAACGAATTGACCAGCCAGCATCTGGTATCGGGCACGGCGCGATTCGCCGGCGCGGTGACCACGGTGGTGAAACTCGCGGTGGGCACGGTCATCGGCCTGTATCTGGCGGATCTGGTCGGCCTGGAACCGGTGGTGCGGGCGTGGCGGCCGCAGGAAGCCTGGGTCGAATGGGGCGGGCTGGCGGTGGCGTCCTACGCCTTCGCGGTGCTGTTCCGCGCCCACCGCAGCGATTACCTGAAAGTCATGGCCTCGGCGGCGGCCGGTTATCTGATTTCGCGGTTCGTGGGTCTGGCCTGGGGCAGCCCGGCCGGGATATTCCTCGCCGCCCTGATCATGACCGCGATCGGCAACGCCTACGCGCGCTGGGGCAATCGGCCCGGGGCGATCATCCGGGTGCCCGGGATCATCCTGCTGGTGCCCGGCAGCGTGAGCCTGCGCGGGTTGCTGACGATGATCCAGCAGCAGGACGTGAACGTCGGCCAGGATGCGATTCTGGCGGTGATCAATATCTTGCTGGCGTTGATTGCCGGGTTGATATTCGGGAATTTGTTGTTGCCTTCTCGGCGGAATCTTTGAAGAGCCGGGATTGGGGATTCGTGATTCGGGATTGGGGGTTGTGGTTGCTGTTGTTCTTGCCAATCCCTAATCCCTAATCTCGGCTTCAATGAAAACGCCGGCTTAAGGCCGGCGTATTCGTTGATTTTGGTTTTCAGTCCCGATTACTTGATCAGGAAATCTTCCAGCTTCTTGCCCTGCGCCGTATAAGCGGCCAGCCAGCGCGGCTGCTTGCCGCGGCCGGTCCAGGTTTCGCCGGTATTGGCCGGGTTGCGGTACTTCGGGGCGACCTTGCCCAACGGCTTGCGCGCCTTGCGGGCGGCGGCGGCCGGCTTGGCGGCGGCCTTGGTGGCCTTGCCGGTGCTGCGGGCAGCGGCCGGAGCGGCGCCACCGAACAGTTCTTCCAGGGTGTAACCCTCGGTTTTGAGCACCTGGCTGATTCTTTTGCGCACCGCCGCGATCGGCTTGCGCTTGTTCAACGTGGTCTTGCGCTTCTTGGCCAGGCTGATCAGGGATTCGAGTTCTTTCGCGGACAACGAGGACAGATCGATCGACATGGGGCCTCCGGGGAGTAATGGTCGGAAAACGGCCAGTCCCTGGCGCGCGGCAGCATACTAATGGCAGCGCAGTCTGCCGTAAACGTAAGCAAAGATATACACCCCGATATTGGGGTGGCGCCGCTTGTGCGCGGTGTCGGAATTCGCCGGGCCGATGCGGCGGTTAACCGCGATACCCGCGCATGTCGCCGGGGCGGGCCGCGCGCTTGTCGTTAATCCAGCGCTATTGGGCCGTTTTGCCGGCGAAAGCGGCCGGATCGGGCTTGCCCGGCATGACCGGCGAGGATTACGTCACGGGTTTAGACGGATTTATCCAAACCCGGCGCCGCCGGTTTCGCGCGGCGCGCCGCCGGTTTGGAAAGCAGGCACGAAACCTGCTTATAAAAGCCGATTGGGCGATGGCCCGGCGGCCGGCTCAGGCCGGGCCACGGGACGATGCCAAACCCCGGCCGGTATTACCCGCGGCGCGGGGATAAGGTAATCGCCGGCGCCGCCGCGATGGGGCGGCGGCGCCGGTTTTAATCGAGCGCGCGGCGCCCGGCTTTACTGCGCGGCGCCGCCGATCCGGGCCAGGACCGCGGCGCGGTCGAGATTCTCCGCCTCGCTGGCGCGGCGGTGACGGTATTCGAAACTGCCCGCGGCCAGGCCGCGCTCGGACACCACCACCCGGTGCGGTACGCCGATCAGTTCCATGTCGGCGAACATCGCGCCCGGACGCAGGCCGCGGTCGTCCAGGGCGGCGTCCACGCCGGCCTTGAGCAGGTCCTGGTAGAGATCCTGTGCGGCCTGGGCCACGGCGGTGTCGTTCTTCGGATTGATCACGCACACCACCGCCTGCCACGGCGCCATCGCCTCGGGCCAGGCGATGCCGGCGTCGTCGAAGTTCTGCTCGATCGCCGCGGCGACGATGCGCGACACGCCGATGCCGTAGCAGCCCATCGCCGGGGTCGCGGCCTTGCCGCTGTCGTCGAGCACGCTGAGCTTCATCGCTTCGGCGTACTTGCGGCCGAGCTGGAACACGTGGCCGACCTCGATGCCGCGGGCGATGCCCAGGGTGCCCTTGCCGTCGGGCGAGGGATCGCCGGCCACCGCGTTGCGGATGTCGGCGACTTCATCGGCCTCGGCCAGATCGCGGCCCCAGTTGACGCCGGCGAGGTGGTAGCCGTTTTCGTTCGCGCCGACCACGAAGTCGGCCATCGCCGCGACGCTGCGGTCGGCGATCACGCGCACGGGCTTGAGCGGCTTGACCGGGCCCAGGAAGCCCGGCTGCGCGCCCAGGTGCTCGAGGATTTCCGCTTCGGTGGCCAGGCGGTACTCGGCCAGGCCGGCGAGCTTGGACAGCTTGATCTCGTTGACCAGGTGATCGCCGCGCACCAGCGCCAGGGCGAACTGCGGCTTGCCTTCGCCGTCGCTGCCGATGATCGCCACCGACTTGACCGTGCGCGCCAGGCCGATGCCGAGCAGGGCGGCGACGTCCTCGCAGGTTTTCTGCGTCGGCGTATCGACCTTGCGCAGTTCTTCGCCGGCCGCGGCGCGCGCGCCCGGCGCCAGCGCTTCGGCCAGCTCGACGTTGGCCGCGTAGTCCGAGCCGTCGGAGAAGGCGATCGCGTCTTCGCCCGAATCGGCCAGCACGTGGAACTCGTGCGAGGCGCTGCCGCCGATCGCGCCGGTGTCGGCGAACACGGCGCGGAACTTCAGCCCCAGGCGGGTGAAGATGCGGCTGTAGGTGTCGTACATGTTGCGGTATTCGCGGCCCAGGTCCTCGTCGGTGACGTGGAAGGAGTAGGCGTCCTTCATCAGGAACTCGCGCGCGCGCATCACGCCGAAACGCGGGCGGATTTCGTCGCGGAACTTGGTCTGGATCTGATAGAAATTGACCGGCAGCTGCTTGTAGCTGGACAGCTCGTTGCGGGCGAAGTCGGTGATGACTTCCTCATGCGTCGGGCCGAAGCAGTACCACGCTTCCTTGCGGTCCTTGATCTTCAGCAGTTGGCCGCCGAATTTCTCCCAGCGCCCGGTTTCCTCCCACAGCTCCTTGGGCTGCACCGCCGGCATCAGCACTTCGATCGCGCCCGCGGCGTTCATTTCCTCGCGCACCGCGCGCTCGACCTTGCGCAATACGCGCAGGCCCAGCGGCGACCAGGTGTACAGGCCGGCGGCGAGCTTGCGGATCATGCCGGCCTTGAGCATCAGCTTGTGGCTGACGATTTCGGCTTCGGCGGGCGTTTCCTTGCTGGTGTGGAGATGGAACTGCGACAGGCGCATCGTGGGGAATTCGCGGGCTGGGAAAGCGAACAGTTTGCCATGAGCCGGGATTCCGGACTCGGCAGTGGGATGGGCCGAAGCGGTGACCGGTGGATGGCTCGCGCTTTTGGACGGAGAGCACGCAAAAGAAAACGCCGGCCGCCGCAGTGCGGCGTCCGGCGTCGTCGTTACGAAGGCGAAGACCCGGGACGAATCCCGAATCCCGAATCCCGGCCTTTAGCTGTCGGCCTTCCTGGGCCCGCCCGGCGGATTGGGCGCGGTGCTCGGCGTGGACGTCGGCGCGGTCGCCGCGGCCGGAGCGCCGGGCGTGGCCGGCGCGGTGCAGTAGGCGCGGATCGAGGTCTGGGCCAGATCGACCTGGGCCTGGCGCTGCTTGGCGTCGAGCACGTTGTCGGGCTTGCCGTCGCCGTTGTTGTCCACGCCGACCTGGGCCGAGCTCTGCAACTGCTTGAGGTTGGCCCGCGCGGTGATGCACTGGCTGCTCTCGCTGGAGGCGGTGACGGTGGCCGACTGGGTCGGCGTGCCGGTCTTGTTCTTGATCACCCGGTTCTTGACCTGACCGGATTGGCTGGGCGGTGGCGAGTCGGAATAGTGGGTGACGCCCTGGGCGTCCTTCCACTGATACAGCTCGGTGGCGGCGGCCGGCGCGGCCAGCACGACGGCCAGGGCGGCGCTCAGGCCCAGCGCCGAAAGGGCGCGACGGGCGGAAAGACGGGACATGCGGGACATGAGTGGCTCCGGAAACGGGGCAGGGCGGAACAGCCGGGACTAAGGTACGGCGGGGGAACGCGAATTGCAGCATCCTGCCGGGACGCAGGCAAGCGCTACACTTCCCAGTTATGGAACCTCAACCCTCGCCCCGCCCGCGCGGCCGCGGCATCTATCTGCTGCCTAATTTGTTCACCACCGGCGGCATGTTCGCCGGCTTCTACGCGATTATCGCCGCCACACAGGGGCGTTTCGACGAAGCCTGCATGGCGATCTTCATCGCCGCCATCCTCGACGGCGTGGACGGCCGGGTCGCCCGGCTGACCAATACCCAGAGCGAATTCGGGGTCCAGTACGACTCCCTGGCCGATCTGATCAGCTTCGGCCTGGCCCCGGCCCTGGTCATGTACCACTGGGCCCTGGAATCGACCAAGCTCGACGGGGTGATCCCGGGCAAGATCGGCTGGGTCGGCGCCTTTCTGTATGCGGCCTGCGCGGCGCTGCGGCTGGCGCGCTTCAATTCCCAGGTCGGCCAGGTGGACAAGCGCTGGTTCATCGGCCTAGCCAGCCCGGCCGCGGCCGGACTGGTGG
The DNA here is from genome assembly GCF_052113885.1 of Lysobacter sp. TAB13. Taxonomy (NCBI): domain Bacteria; kingdom Pseudomonadati; phylum Pseudomonadota; class Gammaproteobacteria; order Lysobacterales; family Lysobacteraceae; genus Lysobacter; species Lysobacter sp. TAB13. The sequence continues at coordinate 99,285 of NZ_JBFRDR010000004.1, forward strand.
CCAGCTTCGTATGGACCTGCCACAGCTTCGATCTGGACGGCGAGCAGCTGCGCTACGGCGCGCTGGCGGTGACCACCATCGCCGGCCTGCTGATGGTCAGCCGGCTGCGTTATGTCAGCTTCAAGGGCAGCGGCCCGCGCAACGACCGGGTGCCGTTCCTGGCGATCCTGGTGGTGGTGGCGGTGCTGGTGGCGATCGCGATCGACCCGCCGCGGGTGCTGCTGGCGATCTTCGCCCCGTATGCGCTGTCCGGCCCGGTCCAGGCCATCTGGCGCCGGATGCGGCGCACGCCGCCGCCGGACAGCCCGGCCGCGCCGCCGCCCAAGAACGAGAGCTGAGCGCATGAGCGAACTGTGGAGCGCGCAACAGCGCGAGTGGCTGCAGGCGATGGGACACACGGTGCTGGCCCTGGCCGGCACCGAGACGGCGGCTGCGCCGGCGTTGGCGCAGGAAAGCGAACGCGCCGACGATGCGCGCCCCGCGCCGGCCCGCGCCGACGGCGGCCGCGCCGCGCCCTCGCGCGAGGCCGGCGGCGATCCGCCGCTGCTGCGCAACCTGCTGCGCGCCGCCCGCCGTCAGGCCGGCGACGCGGCGGTGCTGGCCTTGTTCGATGCGCAGGCGCTGCGCGGCAACCCCGCCGCCAAGCGCGCGCTGTGGCCGCAGTTGCGCGGCCTGCGCCGCGGGAGCGCACGCGGATGAGCGCGCAGGTGTCGGACCGGGACCCCGCCGCCGCGCCGACCGCGCTGCGGCCGATGCGCGAGGACGATCTCGAACTCATCCACGCCATCGAAATCCGCGCCTACGAATTCCCCTGGACGCCGGGCATCTTCCGCGACTGCCTGCGCGCGGATTACCCCTCGTGGGTGCTGACCGAGCAAGAACGCATCCTGGGCTACTTCCTGATGAGCGTGGCCGCGGGCGAGGCGCACGTGCTCAACGTGTGCGTCGCGCCGGAAGCGCACGGCCACGGCTACGGCCGCAAGCTGCTGCGCGCGCTGATGCACATCGCGCGTGGCCGCGGCGCCGAGCGGGTGTTCCTGGAAGTGCGTCCGTCCAATCCCGGCGCCATCGCCCTGTACCACAGCGAAGGCTTCAACGAGATCGGCCGCCGCCCGCGCTACTACCCGGCGCGCGGCGGGCGCGAGGATGCGCTGGTGATGGCGATCGAGCTGTTGCCGCAGGAGTGAGCCGCGGCGTCAGCGCAGTTGCCGCAACGCCGCCGTGATCGCCGGCTTCAAGTTCTTGATCGCCGCGTCTTCGCTCTGATCGGCTTGCACGTACAGGCCGCTCAGGAACGCCATCAGATCGTGGCGGCGTCCCAGCCAACCGGCGTAGTCGGCGCGATCGAGCTTGCCCACCTTCGCCGGCAGCGCTGCGAACCAGGCGTCCCATTCTTCCGCCGACAGCAGCCCGCGCTGGGCGCTGAACAACACCGGCTGGGCCAGCCGTCCGGGTTCGCCGAACACGTAGGCGTGACCGCCGCGCGGCACCACTTGCGCCGCGACCGCGGCCAGGATGCGCTGGTACTGCGTGCGCTCCAGCGCCGGGTTCAAGCTCAACTGCATCAGCCAGTCGGCGCCGTGGGCGACGCCGTGGCGCCAGCCTTCGCCTTCGCTGTAGCCGCGGTAATCGCGCACCGATTCGACATAGGCCGCGGCGCGATCGACCATCGCCGCGCGTTCGGCCGCGCTCATCCACGGCTTGATCCGGTCGGTGCGCGCCACCTCCGCCAGCACCAGCGCCGCGAACGGCTTGCCGAAGCCGGCCGAGTCCTCGCCGTCGAGCGCGGCGTACAGCGGCTCGCGCAGGGCGCGCAAGGCGGCGGCATCGAAATCGCTCGCGCGCATCCACTGGCTCAAGGCCTCGAAGGCGATGCCGTCGCGCAGCTCCGGGTCGGGATCGGACAGGCAGCCGAGCAGGCCTTCGGCCAGCCGGCGTTTTTGCGCCGCATCGGGCACGGCGAACTGCGTCGCCTTGAGCGCCTGCAGCGAGGCCGGGGTCTGTCCGGCCGGCGGGCAGTCGCGCGCGAACGCCGGCGCGGCCAGCAGGCAAAGGCCCAACAACACGATATGGCGCATGGCGTTCCCCCGGCCGCGATGTCCGCGTGGCCCAGCCTAGGCGGCCGCGTCGCGGCGCCGCAAGGGCCGCAAGAGCCAGACGGATGTGCACGGCTTGCGCGCCGCGCGGCGATCGTTCGCCGCGCACGCAAGACGAAGGCCGGCGCGTCCGGCGCACGCCTTATCGGTTCATACGCGACAACGGCAAGGCTGCATCAGTGACGGCGATCGAACTATCGATCATCGCTTCGCCGCGCATCGACCCCGCAGATGTGCGCCGCAACCGGATTGGCTGCCCGCCCAGAGCGCCGTGCGCGATCGAACGGTGATGCGGTTAGCGGAACCGCCCATGCCGAATAGCCGCGAGCTATCGCTGCGATGCAAACAAACGATTTTTCACGATGGCATCGCTGTAGGACGCTCCCGCGCAGCCCCCCAGGAGTAATCCCCATGCCTCAACGCAGTTTGATCGCGGCCCTCGTTTCCGCGCAGTTGCTGGTGTCCGGCGCCGTCTTCGCACAGGCCGCGCCCGCCACCCTTACGCGCGACAACGGCGCGCCGGTCGGCGACAACCAGAACTCGCAGACCGCCGGCGCCGGCGGCCCGGTCCTGCTGCAGGACGTGCACCTGATCCAGAAGCTGCAACGCTTCGATCGCGAGCGCATCCCGGAACGGGTCGTCCACGCCCGCGGCACCGGCGCGCACGGCAGCTTCACCGTCAGCGGCGACATCTCGCAGTACACCCGCGCCAAACTGTTCCAGCCCGGCGTCACCACGCCGGTGTTCGTGCGCTTCTCCACGGTGATCCACGGCAACCATTCGCCGGAAACTCTGCGCGATCCGCACGGCTTCGCGACCAAGTTCTACACCAGCGAAGGCAACTGGGATCTGGTCGGCAACAACTTGCCGGTGTTCTTCATCCGCGATGCGATCAAGTTCCCGGACATGGTGCATTCGCTCAAGCCCAGCCCCGACACCAACGTGCAGGACCCGGCGCGGGTGTTCGATTTCTTCTCGCACGTGCCCGAAGCCACGCAGATGCTGACGCGGGTGTATTCCGACTACGGCACGCCGCGCAGCTATCGCGAAATGGACGGCAACGGCGTGCACGCGTACAAATTGATCGACGACAAGGGCGGCTACGTCTACGTCAAATTCCACTGGGACAGCCGCCAGGGCGAACACAATCTGTCCGGCGCGGAAATCGCCGCGGTGCAGGGCCGCGACTTCAACCATCTGTCCAACGATCTGATGAAGGCGATCGATCGCGGCGACTATCCCAAGTGGGATCTGTACGTGCAGATCCTCAAGCCCGACCAGCTCGATCAGTTCGACTTCAATCCGCTCGACGCGACCAAGACCTGGCCCGGCGTGCCCGAGGTGAAGGTCGGCACCATGACCTTGAACCGCAATCCGGCCAACATCTTCCAGGAGACCGAGCAGGCCGCGTTCGCGCCGGCCAATCTGGTGCCGGGCATCGAGCCGTCGGAAGACCGATTGCTGCAAGGGCGCATGTTCTCCTACGCCGACACGCAGCTTTATCGCGTCGGCACCAACGTCAACCAGTTGCCGATCAACGCGCCGAAGGTCGCGGTCAACAGCAACAACCAGGACGGCGAACACAACGACGGCGCGCGCACCGGCAAGGTCAACTACGAGCCGTCGCGGATCGCGCCCAAGCCGCAGTCCGACGCCGCGCGCTACAGCGCCTTGCCGCTGGAAGGCGCGACCCAGCAGGCGCGCATCGCCAAGACCTTGAACTTCCGTCAGGCCGGCGAGTTCTACCGTTCGCTGCCGGCCAACGAGCGCACCAGCCTGATCGCGAATCTGGCCGGCGACCTGGGTCAGGTGCGCGACGAAACCACGATGTACACGATGCTCTCGTACTTCCATAAGGCCGACGCCGATTACGGCACGCGCCTGGCCCAGGCGCTCAAGCGCGATGTCGGCCGGGTGAAGACCTTGTCGGCGGCGTTGAGCGATTGATCCGGTCGCGGGCATGAGCGCGCGGCGGGCCGCGGTGTGCGGCTCGCTGCGGCGGGTTGTGGTGTTGTCGCGCTGGGGTCGGCGGTGACGGCGTGTCCGTTCGAGTTGTCACGGCCGCGCGATGGCCTTGGTGTGTTGGGAGAATCTATGAATCGTTCCTTGTTGAAATTCCATGTCGTCTTGGCAGTGTCGCTTGCCTGCGCGCCCGCGGCTCCCGCGTTCGCGCACGAGCCGGCGTCGCAAACGACCGCGACGCAAGCCCCGGCGGCGCAGGGCGCCGACTTGGGCCGCTACCTGTTCGATGCCGCGCGTTCGGGCGATACCGACGTGATCAAGTCGCTGCTGGCGCGCGGCGTGGCGGTGGATGCGCGCGATGAGCGCGGCTCCACCGCGTTGATCCTCGCCGCCTATTACGGCCACGCCGAGGCGGTGCGCGCGCTGCTCGCGGCCGGCGCGGCGCCCGATCTGGGCGACAGCGCGCGCGGCAACACCGCGCTGATGGGCGCCTTGTTCAAGGGCGAGACCGAATGCGCGCGCGTGCTGTTGGCCGATCCGCGCAGCAACGTCGATGCGCGCAACGCGGCCGGGCAGACCGCGGCGATGTTCGCGGCCTTGTTCGGCCGCGCCGAGTTGATCGAAGCGCTGGCCTCGCGTGATGCCGATTTCGCCTTGGTCGATGCCAGCGGCGCGACCGCCGAATCGCTGGCGCGCGGGCAGGGCAATGCGGCGCTGGCCGATCGTCTGGCCGGCCTGAGCCGCAAGCGCGGCGGCTGACGGCGGCAACAAAAAAGCCGCGGCTGGGCCGCGGCTTTTCGGGTGCGACGGCGAACGGCCCGACGGCCGTGCGCCGAAGCGGCGTCAGGCCAGCTTGGCGCGTTGCGCGGTCAGGCCTTCGAGCTGCACGTTCCAATCCACCAGACGTTTGCGCTCCTGCTCGACCACCGCCGGCGGCGCGTTCTGCACGAAGGTATCGCTGGCCAGCTTGCCCTTGCTCTTGCCGATCTCGCCTTCGACGCGCTTGATTTCCTTGTCCAGGCGGCCGCGTTCGGCGTCGAGCTTTTCCGGCGGCAACGGCACCAGCAGAGTCAGTTCGCCGACCACCGCCGGCGCGGCCGGCGGCGCCGATGCCGCATCCTCGATGAACTCGATGCGATCGATCTTGTTGAGGAACTTGAGCTGCGAAGCGAAACGCCCGGTGCGCTCGCGATCGGAGTTGTCGCCCTTGCTCAGCAGCAAGGTCACGAAATCCGACGGCTTGACGTTGAGCTCGCTGCGCACCTTGCGCAGCGCCGACACCATCGCCTTGAGCCATTCCACATCGGCTTCGGCCTGGGCGTAATCGCCGGTGAATTCCGCCGCCTGCGGGTACGGACGCAGCATCACCGTGGTCTCGGCCACGCCGAGCTTGGGCGCGACCTGCTGCCACAGTTCCTCGGTCACGAACGGAATCAGCGGGTGCAGCAGCGACAGCAGGCGTTCGAGCACGTACAGCAGGGTGTGGCGGGTGCTGTTCGCCGCGGCCTGATCTTCGCCCTGCAGCGCCGGCTTGGACAGCTCAACGAACCAGTCGCAGAACGCGTTCCAGGCGAATTCGTACAGGCTCTGCGCGAGCAGGTCGAAGCGGTAGGAGGCGAAGTGGGCTTCGGCCTCGGCCGCGGTCTTGGCCAGCTGCGCCAGGATCCAGCGCTCGGTATCGGTGGTGGGCTGCGGCACGCCGCTGAAGCTGGCGTCTTCGGTGTTCATCAACACGAAGCGCGTGGCGTTCCACAGCTTGTTGCAGAAATTCTTGTAACCCTCGGCGCGGCCGAGGTCGAACTTGATGTCGCGGCCGTGCGTGGCCAGCGCCGAGATGGTGAAGCGCAGCGCGTCGGCGCCGAAGGCGGGGATGCCCTCGGGGAATTCCTTGCGCGTGGCTTTTTCGATCTTCTCCGCCTGCTTGGGATTCATCAGGCCGGTGGTGCGCTTGCCGACCAGCTCATCCAGGGTGATGCCATCGACCAGATCGATCGGGTCGAGCACATTGCCCTTGGACTTGGACATCTTCTGCCCGTCCTTGTCGCGCACCAGACCGGTGATGTAGACGTCCTTGAACGGAATCTGCCCGGTGAAGTGGTCGGTGAGCATGATCATGCGCGCGACCCAGAAGAAGATGATGTCGAAGCCGGTGACCAAGACCGAGGACGGAACAAACCGTTCAAACCCGCGCTCCGCCATCGCCGCCTCGTCCGGCCAGCCCATGGTGCTGAACGGCCACAGGCCCGAGGAGAACCACGTTTCCAGCACGTCGTTGTCCTGATGCAGCGCCACATCGGCGCCGATGCCGCCGCGCGCGCGCGCATCGGCCTCGTCGCGGCCGACGAAAATATTGCCCTGGGCGTCGTACCACGCCGGAATGCGATGGCCCCACCACAGCTGGCGGCTGATGCACCAGTCCTGGATGTTTTCCATCCAGTGGCGATAGGTGTTGATCCAGTTCGGCGGCACGAAACGCACATCGCCCTTCTCGACCAACTCCAGGCCGCGCTTGGCCAGCCCGTCCATCTGCACGAACCACTGGTCGGTCAGGTAGGGCTCGATCACCTGGTTGGTGCGGTCGCCGCGGGGCACCTGCAGCTTGTGCGGCTTGGTCTCCACCAGCAGGCCTTCGGCTTCCAGATCGGCCAGCACGACCTTGCGCGCTTCGTAGCGATCCAGGCCGACGTACTTGGCCGGCGCGTTGTCGTTGACCTTCGCCTCGGGGGTGAAGATGTTGATCATCGGCAGGCTGTGGCGCTGGCCGACGGCGTAGTCGTTGAAGTCGTGCGCGGGCGTGACCTTGACCACGCCGGTGCCGAACTCGCGATCGACGTAGCTGTCTGCGATGACCGGAATCTCGCGCGCGCTCAGCGGCAGCGTCACGGTCTTGCCGATCAGGTGCTGATAGCGCTCATCGTCGGGATGCACCATCACCGCGGTGTCGCCGAGCATGGTTTCCGGACGCGTGGTCGCCACCGTCAGCGTGGTGCTGCCGTCGCTGAGCGGATAGGCGATCGACCACAGGAAACCGTCTTCTTCTTCGTTGACCACTTCCAGGTCCGAGATCGCCGTCTTCAGCACCGGGTCCCAGTTGACCAGACGCTGGCCGCGGTAGATCAGGCCTTGCTCGTGCATGCGCACGAAGGCTTCGACCACGGCGGTGGAGGCGATCGGGTCCATGGTGAACACCGAACGCGACCAGTCGCCGGAAGTGCCCAGGCGGCGCATCTGCCGTTCGATGGTGTCGCCGGACTGGCGCTTCCACTGCCACACTTTTTCGATGAAGCCGTCGCGGCCCAGACCGTCGCGGGTCAGGCCTTCGGCGCCCAGATTGCGCGCCACCACCATCTCGGTAGCGATGCCGGCGTGATCGGTGCCCATCTGCCACAAGGTGTCGTAGCCGCGCATGCGGTAGTAGCGGATCAGCGCGTCCTGCAGCGTGTGCTGGAACGCGTGGCCCATGTGCAGCGTGCCGGTGACGTTCGGCGGCGGCAGCAGGATGGTGTAGGGCTGGCCCTCGCCGCGCGGCTTGAATACGCCGCTGCTTTCCCACTGTTCGTACAGGCGGGTTTCGAACTGTTTGGGGTCGTAGCTGGGGGCGAGGGACATTTTTGGGCCGGGAATCGGGATTGGGGATTCGGGATTCGGAGGATCAAGGGCGGGACGCGGGCGGTCTTCGAATCTCGAATCCTCAATCCCGAGTCCCGGCCTCTCACATATCGTGCTTGTTCAAACTCAAGCCGCGCGCCTGATATTGCTTCCAGCGCTCGCGCAGCGGGCCGCGGGCGGAATCGTCGGCGGGCACCACTTCCAGCACGCGCTCGAAGCCGTCGGCGACCGCCGCGTCGCGCAGGTTGATCACCAGCGCGCGCAGCGCGGCGTCGGACTCGGGCGCGGCGATCAGCACGTCGGCTTCGTCCTCGTCTTCGTCCATGCCGGCGATCTGATGCGGGATGTAGGCGTCTTCGCCCATGTCCCACAGCATGTCGTCGAGCTGCTCGGCCTGTTCGGCGCTGCGCGCCAGGATCAGCGTCGGCAGGCCGGCGTCGTGGGCCTTGCGCGTGAGCTCGCACACCAACCGAAGCGGTTCTTCTTTGAAACGCGGCGATTGGATCAAATAAAAGTCTGCGCGGGGCATAGGCCGGGAGTCGGGAATCGGGAATGGGGAATCGATTGAAGGCAAAGGCGAGAAGAGCGGGACGGGAATCGATCGCGGCGCAAGCGCGCTACCGATTCCCGATTCCCGATTCTCAATTCCCGTTTCTTTCCAGCAACCACTGCGACAGCAACCCGACCGGACGGCCGGTCGCCAGGCCGCGCTTGCCTTCTTCGTTGGATACGCCGGCGATGTCCAGATGCGCCCAGCGCTGGCCTTCGGTGAAGCGCGACAGGAAGCACCCGGCGGTGATCGCGCCGGCCCAGCGGCCGCCGATGTTGTAGACGTCGGCGAAAGTGGATTCCAGCTGGGTCTGATATTCGTCCCACAGCGGCAGGCGCCAGGCGCGGTCGAAGACTTGCTCGCCGGCGGCGAGCAGTTCGGCCGAGAGCTGGTCGTCCTTGCTCATCAGGCCGGTGGCGAACTTGCCCAGCGCGACCACGCAGGCGCCGGTGAGGGTGGCCACGTCCAGCAGCGCCTGCGGCTCGAAACGCTGCGCGTAGGTCAGCGCGTCGCACAGGATCAGGCGGCCCTCGGCGTCGGTGTTGCCGACTTCGATGGTCTTGCCGGACATGCTGGTGAGCACGTCGGACGGGCGGTAGGCGTCGGCGTCGGGCATGTTTTCCACGGCCGGGACGATCACCACCAGATTGATCGGCAACTGCATGCCCACGGCCGAGACGAACGTGCCCAGCACCGAAGCGGCGCCGCACATGTCGAACTTCATTTCCTCGATGCCGCCCTGGACCTTCAGGTTGATGCCGCCGGTGTCGAAGGTGATGCCCTTGCCGACCAGCACGAACGGCTTGGCGTCGCCGCCGTTGGTGTACTTGAGCACGATCAGCTTGGGCGGGTTGGCCGAGCCGCGCGCCACCGCGAGCAGCGAGCCCATGCCCAGTTCTTCCATCTGCGCGCGGTCGAGCACTTCGCAGTCGGTGGTGTCGAAGCGGGCGGCGAATTCCTGCGCCTGCTGGGCCAGATAGGCCGGGTTGCAGACGTTGGGCGGCAGGTTGCCGAGTTCGCGCGCGAACTTGACGCCGGCGGCGATGGCCTGGCCCTGGGCCAGCGCGGTCGCGTCGCCGCCGTTGATCGACAGCTTGCGCAGGCCGGGCTCGTCTTTCTTCTTGCCCAGGGTGGCGGTGTAGCGGTAGCAGGCGTGATCGGCGGCGATGGCGGCCTGGCGGATCGCCCAGGCGGCGTCGCGGCCCAGCACCGGCTCTTCGCTGAAGGTCAGCAGCGCGTGCTGGACCGGGCCGGCCTTGAGCGCGCGGGCGGCGTCGCCCACCGCCTTGAGATACTGGGCCACGCCGAACTTGCCGGCCTCGCCCAGGCCGACCACCAGCACCCGCGGCGCGGTCACGCCGGCGACGTCGTGCAGCAGCGAGGTCTTGCCGGTCTTGCCGCTGATGTCGCCGCGTTCCAGCAGCGCGGTCAGGCGCCCGCCGCTGACTTCATCCAGCGTTCGCGCAGCAAAGGTCAGGGTCTTGTCAGCGAAGGCGCCTACCACGACGCAATCAGTTTGGGCGGCGGACGGCGCGTCGCGGTTCAGGTCGAATTCGAGGGTCATCCAACAGATTCCCGAGCAGATAAGAAGGTGAGTACGTACAATCGTCCGGCTTTGTCGAAGCTGGCGTTGCGGACCGCAAGGCCCGGTGCCGGAGCCGCAAGGCGTCCAGTGCCGCAAGGCGCGAGTGGATTCGTAACCGGAAACTTCGGCTTGCCACCGGCTCCAGGACCGCGGTCCGGGCGCCAACGGGGCAGGACGGCCGTCGAACGAACTCCCGAGTTTAAAGCAAGCCCGCCCGATGCCGAAGCCCAACCCGAAGCGCGCCCCAACGCCTAATGCTCAAGCTTGACCGTTATCTGACCGGCGAATTCGCCCAGGCGATCTTCGCCACCCTGGTGGTGCTGCTGATCGTCAGTGTCGGCGGCGCCTTCACCGACGTGCTGGAGGACATTGCCAAGGGCAAGGTCCCGGCGGGCATGATGTTGGTTCAGCTGGGGCTGGTGCTGATCAAGTGGCTGCCGCTGATCCTGCCGCTGTCGCTGATGCTGGGCCTGATGATGGGCATGGGCCGGCTTTACCGCGACTCGGAAATGCCCGTGATCGCCTCCGTCGGCGTCGGCCCGAGGCGGCTGCTCAAGCCGCTGATGCTGGTGGCCGGGCCGATCATCGTGGTGGTCGGGGCCTGCTCGCTGTGGTTGGGGCCGTGGGCCGACCGCGCTTCGCGGCAGATGATCAACGAGGCCAACCGCAGCCTGATCGTGGCCGGCCTGGAGCCGGGCGCCTTCACCGGCCTGCCCAACGGCAACGGGGTGATCTATGTCGGCGGCATGTCCAACGACGGCAAGAGTTTCGACCGCATCTTCATCTACCGCAGCAAGCCCGACCGCCAGGACGTGACCACGTCCAAGACCGGCCGGCTGACGATGAACGCCAACGGCGACCGCTATCTGACCCTGGACGACGGCTTCGAGGTCGAAGGCCCGGTGGACGGCAGCCTCAACTACCGGCTGATGCGCTACGTGCGCAACGATTTCCTGCTGCCGGCCAGCGAAAACCGTTACGACCCCAAATCGCCGGAAATGCTGCCGACCACGCAGTTGTTCGGCGACGCCAGGCCCGAGGCCGTGGCGCAGCTGCATTACCGCATCGCCCCGCCGCTGCTGGCGCTGGCCTTCGCCTTGCTGGCGATTCCGCTGGCGCGCAGCACGCCGCGCCAGGCGCGCTACGGCAGCATGTTGATCGGCTTCCTGGTCTATCTGATCGGCATCAACTTCATGATGATGGGCTCGGGCTGGATCGAGGACGGCAAGATTCCGGCCGCGCTGGGCCTGTGGTGGCTGACCTTGCCGATGCTGGCGGTCACCGGCTGGATGTATTTCCGCGATGGCCGGGTCGGCCGCAGGCGGAGCCTGGCATGAAGCCTTTCCCGAAGATCCACGACATCTACGTCGGCAAAGTGGTGCTGAGCACCGTTCTGCTGACCTGGGCGGTGCTGCTGGGGCTGGATTTCATGCTCAGCTTCGTCCAGGAGTTCGGCGATATCGGCAAGGGCCGATACGGCGTGACCCAGGCCTTGGCCTACATGGTGCTGACCGTTCCGCGACGCGCTTATTCGCTGTTTCCCTACGCTTCGGTGGTCGGTTCGCTGATGGCGCTGGGCCAGCTGGCCTCGACCTCCGAGCTGACCGTGCTGCGCTCGGTGGGCCTGTCGCGGCGCCGGCTGAGCATCGCGGTGGCCGGTGCGCTGGCGATCCTGACCCTGCTTATGGTGGTCAACGGCGAAACCCTGGCGCCGGAAGCGCAGCGCCGCGGCGAGTCGCTCAAGGCCGCGGCCAAGTCCAACAATCAGGTCGTGGCCGAGTATTCCGGGCTGTGGGCGCGCGAGGGCGATGTGATCCTCAGCGCCAGCCAGGGCCAGGAACGCAGCCAGGGCAGCGACCGCTGGCTGGAGCTGCGCAATGTCAGCCTGTACCAGTTCGGCCCGGAAGGGCGGCTGGTTTCGATCGCGGTGGCCGGCATCGCCGAGCACCGTCCCGGCGGCTGGCTGCTGCGCAACGTCACCCGCACCACCTTCCACGCCAAATCGGCCGAGAAAAAGCAGATCGCCGAAGAGCGCTGGGAGTCCAAGCTCGACAGCTCGGCGCTGATGAGCGGCACCAACCGGCCGCGTTATCTCAGCGCCAAGGCGTTGCACAAGGCGATCGAAGACCGCGAGCGCAACCAGCTCGACGCCGGCGAATTCGAAGCGCACTACTGGGGCCGCTGGTTCTACCCGCTCAACGTGCTGGCCTTGTGCCTGGCCGCGGTGCCGTTCGCCTTCGGCAGCCTGCGCAGCGGCGGCATGGGCAAGCGCTTGTTCATCGGCATCGTGTTCGCGCTGGTGTTCTGGCTGCTGCAGAACCAGTTCGTCGAACTGGCCAAGGTGTTCCGCTTCGACTTCCGTCTGGCCTACGTGGCGCCGACGGTGGTGATGCTGGCGGTGTCGGCGTTCCTGTTCAAACGGCGTTCGGGCTGACCGGCCCGGACGCGCGTCGCTTCGAACCCAAGCGGCTTACTTCTTTCGCTTAGGCAAGCGCAGCGTGCGGGTGGCGCTGGCGCGGTCGTGCCAGGTCAGCCGATCGCGATCGAACCACGCCCACCAAAAGCCCAGCCCCGCCGCGGCCAGCGACAAGGTGCCGACCGCATAGCGGATCCACAGCGCCTTCCATTCCGGCGCCTGCTCGCCGCTACCGACCACGCGCAAACGCCACGGCCGCATTCCCAGCGTCTGCCCGCCGCGGCGCCAGCTCACTGTCGAATACACGCCGGTAATCACCCAGCACACCAGCCACAGCAGCCATTGCAGGGCGCTGAAGGGGCGGATGTTCTCGTGCGAATCGTGGCCGGCGAGGGTGTAGCCGACCGCGAACACGGCGCCGGCGACCATCCACAGCGCCAGTACGGGGAACAGGTCGTACAGCATCGACAGCAGCCGCCACAGGATCAGGGCGACGGGTTTGGCGGGAGCGGGGGCGGGTGCGGTCATCGGATCAGGATAAGCGAGCGGGCAAACGGGAGACATCGCGGACTGGCGGACGCGCGGGCCGCGCGCACCGCACAGGGCGGCCATTCTCCCATCGCATGCATGCCGTGTTGCGATCGGCGCGCATCGACCGTCCCCATCGCGCGCCCGAGCCACTAAGCTGCCTGCATGAGCGCCAGCACTCCCGCCGAACGCCGCACCCAGGCCATGTCGTTGCCGCCGCTGGAGGAGGCCGACGACACGGCGATCACCCAGTTCCTCGACGCGATCTGGGCCGAAAACGGCCTGGCGCAGCAGACCCTGGACAGCTACCGGCGCGACCTGGAAGGCCTGGCGCGCTGGCGCGACGGACGCGGCCTCGCCGGCGCCGATCGCGGTGCGTTGTTCGATTACCTATCCTGGCGCACGCGCGAAGGCTATTCGCCGCGCAGCAACGCGCGCCTGCTGTCGGCGCTGCGCGCCTTCTACGCCTTCCGCCTGCGCCGCGGCGATCGCCGCGACGATCCGACCGCGCTGCTGGCGCCGCCGAAGCTGCCGCGCTCGCTGCCCAAGGCGCTGGCCGAAAGCCAGATCGACGCGCTGTTGAACGCCCCGGACACCGAAAACCCGCTGGGCCTGCGCGACCGCGCCATGCTCGAACTGATGTACGCCGCCGGCCTGCGCGTGAGCGAACTGGTGCACCTGCCTTCGACCGGGGTCAATCTGCGCCAGGGCGTATTGCGGGTGATGGGCAAGGGCAGCAAGGAGCGGCTGGTGCCGCTGGGCGAAGAGGCCCAGCACTGGCTGGAGCGCTATCTGGCGCAATCGCGCCCGCAGCTGGCCGGCAAGCGCGTGCTGGCGCCGTTGTTCATCGAAGCCAGCGGCAAAGCGCCGACCCGGCAGGCGTTCTGGCATCTGGTCAAACGCTATGCCGCGGTGGCCGGGATCGACCCGGGCAAGATCAGCCCGCACGGCCTGCGCCACAGTTTCGCCACGCATCTGCTCAATCGCGGCGCGGATTTGCGCGCGTTGCAGATGCTGCTGGGGCATAGCTCGTTGTCGACGACGCAGATTTACACCCTGGTGGCGCGCGAGCAGCTCAAGAAGCTGCATTCGAAGCATCATCCTAGGGGGTGAAAGCAGGCGCTTATGCGGCACAGCCGCATGCCTGCTTTCACGCCCGGCGCACTGCGCCGGGCCGGGAGCGCCGCTGCAGACTCGTCGTAGCTGCATTTGCGAGACCACAGTTACGCCGTTCCCGCCCCGGAGCAACTGCAGGAGCAGCGCAAGCTGCGACCACGCGCACCGGGCCAACGCGAGTCGCAACCCAGACTGATACAGCCCAACTCAGCAAAGCCCCCGAGCTCATCGGCGCCGCGCGCCTACCAGCACACTCCCACCCACCCGCGACCCCAAATCGCGACTCCCATCGCCCCTTAGCCCCGTGATACCCATCGCGGAACCGCGATCCCAGCCCCGGCCATGCCACAATCGGACGAACCTATTCCCCCTCGGGCGGTCCAAGGCCCGACAACAGAACGCCAAGGATTCGATAGATGAAGCGCATCATGTTCGCCGTGCTCGGCGCGATCAGCCTGTCCGCCTGCGCCCAGGCACCGCAGGCCGCCGCCGCCAAGACCGATCCGGTCAAGCCGGCCGCCGCCGCCGCCGCCGAAGCCCCCAAGGGCGCCGCGCCCAAGGTCGCCGCCGGCAGCGCCGATGCGCGCGCGGTAGACGCCATCCGCACCCTCAGCCCCAATATCAACATCGACAAGGTCGGCGCCGCGCCGATGCCGGGCTTCCGCGAAGCCCTGGCCCAGGGCCAGGTGGTCTACGTCAGCGACGACGGCCGTTACCTGTTCCTGCCCGGCTCCGGCGGCGCGCTGTTCGACACCCAGGCCAAGCGCAACCTCAGCGAAGACACCCTGGCCGGCATGCGCAAGGACCTGGTCAAGAGCATCCCGGTCAGCGAGCGCATCGTGTTCTCGCCGCCGAATCCCAAGCACACCGTCGCGGTGTTCACCGACGTGGAATGCGGCTACTGCCGCAAGCTGCACAGCGAGATCGCCGAATACAACCGCCAGGGCATCGCGGTGGAATACCTGGCCTTCCCGCGCGCCGGCATCGGCAGCGACGACTACAAGAAGATGGTCTCGGTGTGGTGCGCGGCCGATCGCCGCAAGGCCCTGACCGAAGCCAAGAGCGACCACGGCGTCGAAACCAAGGTGTGCAAGAACACGGTCGAGCAGCAGTACGACATCGGCCAGCGCGCCGGCCTGACCGGCACGCCGATGATTCTCACCAGCGAGGGCGTCCAGCTCGGCGGTTACGTCCCGCCGGCGCAGCTGCGTCAGGCGCTGGACAAGCTGGCGGCCGAATCCAAGACCGCGGCCAAGCCGACCGCGGCGGTGGCCACGCCGGTGGGCGGGCTCTGAGCCTGGCCTGATCGCGGCCGGCGGTCGCCGGCCGGCCAGCGTCAACGAAGGGCTCGCTCAGGCGGGCCCTTTGTATTTCAGCGGCTTAGCCGAGGCGCAATGGCCACTTCGGATGGGTTGTGCAACTTGAAGTTGATGGGGTTTCACAGCTGAGGCGTGGAACATTTCGGATGCCGGCGCGCGCCGAATCCATCGCTGCGGCGTCGTTCGATCCGGTCCCGGACCCGGGCGGCTGCGCCGAACTTGCAGCGCCCGAACCCCGCCGCCCGAACCTCTAAACCCCGATGCGGCACCCCGAGCTTGTCGCGATCGGTCCTCGCGACCCTCTTCGCCCCGGCGCGGCCCGAAGCCCGCCCGCGTTTTCGATACAATACCGGGCCCTGCGTTGCACGGTTTCCCGGACATGATCGTCCTCGAGGGCCACTCGGCCCTGTCTTCGTTCCGCCGCGAGCGGCTCCAAGCCCGCCTGTCCGCCCTCCATTCCGACGTACGACTGCTCGACGCCTGGCCCGTGTACTGGGTCGAGCCCGAGCCCGGCGCCACGCCCGACGACGCCACCTTGCGGCGCATCCTGCAGGCCGAAGCCAGCGAAGCGGCGCGCGCAAGCGATGCCACCTCGCGCTATGTGACCCCGCGCCTGGGCACGCTGTCGCCCTGGGCCAGCAAGGCCACCGAGCTGCTGCGCGGCGCCGGCCAGCCGGTCAAGCGCGTGGAGCGAGGAACCCGTTACGACCTCAGCGGCTGGCCGGCCGATGCCGCCACCCAAGGCGCGCTGGCCAAGGTCCTGCACGACCCGATGACCCAGTCGCTGCTGCAAACGCGCGACGACGCGGCCGCGCTGTTCGCGGTGCCGGCGCGCGGCGAACTCGAGCGCATCGCTCTGGAGCAACTGGAAGCGGCCAACGGCCGCCTCGGCCTGGCCCTGGCCGAGGACGAAATCGCCTACCTGCGCGAACGCTACGGCGCGCTCGGCCGGGCGCCGTCGGACGTCGAACTGATGATGTTCGCCCAGGCCAATTCCGAGCACTGCCGGCACAAGATCTTCAACGCATCCTGGACCCTCGACGGCCGCGACCAGCCGCAGTCGTTGTTCAAGATGATCAAGCACACCCACGCGCAGACGCCGGAAAACACCCTGTCGGCGTACAGCGACAACGCCGCGGTGGTGGAAGGCTATCCGACCCGGCGTTTCCGCCCGCAACCGGGCAGCCAGGCCTATACGGCCGAAGCGCAGACGCCGTCGGCGTTCTGCATCAAGGTCGAAACCCATAACCACCCGACCGCGATCGCTCCGTTTCCGGGCGCGAGCACCGGCAACGGCGGCGAAATCCGCGACGAAGGCGCGACCGGCCGCGGCGGCCGTCCGAAGGCCGGCCTGTGTGGTTTCAGCGTCTCGCATCTGCGCATTCCGACCCTGCCGCAGCCGTGGGAACGCCCGCGCGCGCTCAACCCGCGCATGGCGCCGGCCCTGGAAATCATGCTCGACGGCCCGATCGGCGCGGCCGCGTTCAACAACGAATTCGGCCGCCCGAACCTGGTCGGCTATTTCCGCAGTTTCGAACTGTCCGAAGGCGCGCTGACCCGCGCCTACGACAAGCCGATCATGCTGGCCGGCGGCCTGGGCGCGATCGACCGCATCCAGGTAGACAAACTCGGCCTGAAGCCCGGCCACGCGGTGATCGTGCTCGGCGGCCCGGCGATGCTGATCGGCCTGGGTGGCGGCGCGGCCAGTTCGGTCGCCTCCGGCGACAGCGCCGAATCGCTGGATTTCGCCAGCGTGCAGCGCGACAACCCGGAGATGGAACGTCGTTGCCAGGAAGTGATCGACCGCTGCGTCGCGCTCGGCGCCGGCAACCCGATCGACAGCGCCCACGACGTCGGCGCCGGCGGTTTGTCCAACGCCATTCCCGAACTGCTGCACGACTCCAACCTCGGCGGCGTGATCGATCTGGCGCAAGTGCCCAGCGACGATCCCTCGCTGTCGCCGATGCAGCTGTGGTGCAACGAATCGCAGGAACGCTACGTGCTCGGCCTGCCGGCCGATCGCGTTGCCGATTTCGCCGCGATCTGCGAACGCGAGCGCTGCCCGTTCGCGGTGGTCGGCTATGCGACGGCGGAAGAGCGCCTGGTGGTCGGCTACGGCGCCACGATCGAAAGCGTCTACGGCGAGCAAGCCATCGCCAACCCCGATTGGCCGATCGATTTCCCGATGGACGTGCTGTTCGGCAAACCGCCGAAGATGCACCGCGACGCCCGCCACCCGCCGCCGGCGCCGTGGCCGGCGCTGCAATGGGACGGGCTGGACCTGCACGACACCGGTTTGCGCGTGCTCGCGCATCCGACTGTCGCTGCGAAGAATTTCCTCGTCACCATCGGCGACCGCACCGTCGGCGGCCTGGTCGCGCGCGACCAGATGATCGGCCCGTGGCAGCTGCCGCTGGCCGACTGCGCGATCACCTTGTCCGGTTTCGACGGCTTTGTCGGCGAAGCGATGGCGATCGGCGAACGCACGCCTATCGCGCTGCTCGACGCCGCCGCCGCCGCGCGCATGGCGGTCGGCGAAGCGATCACCAACCTGTGCGCGGCGCCGGTGGAATCGCTCAACCGCATCAAGCTGTCGGCGAACTGGATGGCCGCGGCCTCGCATCCGGGCGAAGACGCGCTGCTGTTCGACGCGGTGAAGGCGGTCGGCCTGGAGCTGTGCCCGGAGCTGGAGCTGAGCATCCCGGTCGGCAAGGATTCGCTGTCGATGCAGGCGCAATGGGGCTCGGGCGACAGCGCGTCGAAGTCGGTGTCGCCGGTGTCGTTGATCGTCAGCGCGTTCGCGCCGGTGGTCGATGTGCGCCAGCAACTCACCCCGCTGCTGTCGCGCGATCCCGATACCGAGCTGTGGCTGATCGGCCTGGGCGCCGGCAAGCAGCGCCTGGGCGGTTCGGTGCTGGCGCAGGTGCACCCCGATGCGGTCGAAAAACAGGCCGGCGATTCGCTGCCGGCCTTCGCCGGCGCGCCCGGCGACACCAACCGCTTCGACGCCGGCGTGCCCGACCTCGACAGCCCGCAGCGTCTGCGCGATTTCTTCGAACTGATCCGCGATGCGCGCGAAGCCGGCCTGCTGCTGGCCTATCACGACCGCAGCGACGGCGGCGCCTTCGCCAGCCTGGCGGAAATGGCGTTCTGCTCGCGCCTGGGCGTGGACATCAGCCTCGACGGCTGGGGTGAAGATCCGTTCCGCACCTTGTTCAACGAAGAACTCGGCGCGATCGTGCAGATCCACAACGACGACCGCGCCGAATTCGCCGACCTGATCTCGCGCCACAACCTGATCGATTGCGCGCAGCGCATCGCCAAGCCGACCACGGCCGCGTCGGTGCGCGTGAAGGAAGACGGAAAGATTTTGGTCGAATGGCGCTGGGACGAATTGTTCGACGCCTGGTGGTCCACCAGCCACGCCTTGCAGAAGCTGCGCGACAACCCCGATTGCGCCGACGAAGAGCGCGCGATCGCGCGCGACTTCAACGCGCCGGGCCTGAAGCCCAAGCTCGGCTTCGATCCGGCGGACGATGTCGCCGCGCCGTTCGTCAACACCGGCGCGCGGCCCAAGGTCGCGATACTGCGCGAGCAGGGCGTCAACGGCCAGATCGAAATGGCCGCCGCCTTCGACCGCGCCGGCTTCGAAGCCTTCGACGTGCACATGAGCGACCTGATCAACGGCCGCTTCAAGCTGGACGACTTCAAGGGCTTCGCCGCCTGCGGCGGTTTCAGTTACGGTGACGTGCTTGGCGCCGGCCGCGGCTGGGCCACGAGCATCCTCGAACGCAGCGCGCTGCGCGATGCCTTCGCCGCGTTCTTCGCGCGCGAAGACAGCTTCTCGCTGGGCGTGTGCAACGGCTGCCAGATGCTGGCCCAGCTCAAGCCGATCGTCCCCGGCGCCGAACATTGGCCGGTGTTCCTGCGCAATCGCAGCGAGCAGTTCGAAGCGCGCCTGGGCCTGCTGGAAGTGGTCGAATCGCCGTCGCTGTTCTTCCGCGGCATGGCCGGTTCGCGCATCCCGGTCGCGGTCGCTCATGGCGAAGGCCGGGCCGACTTCGTCAGCGGCACCGACCAGGCCGCCGCCGACATCTCCCTGCGCTACATCGACGGCGACGGCCGCGTCGCCGACCGCTACCCGCTCAACCCCAACGGCTCGCCCGACGGCATCGCCGGCCTGGCCAGCCGCGACGGCCGCGCCACCATCCTCATGCCGCACCCCGAGCGTACCCTGCGCAGCGCCAATTTCAGCTGGGCGCCGAAGGACTGGGCCGAGGACTCGCCGTGGTTGCGGATGTTCCGCAATGCGCGGGTTTGGGTGGGGTGATCCAGGGCGGTTGACCGGCCGCTGACGAAAAGGGCGCCCGGTGGGCGCCCTTTTTTGTTGCGCGCGCGATCCGTTCGCGGGCGCCGACGCTGAATCGGCGCCGGTGGCTGAACCGCGGCCCCGCCGCGACACGACCGGGCGGCACTCGAACCGAGCGGCCACGGAGTCAGAAATGTGACCATCCCAGCAGTCCGCGATGAATTGCCATCCGAATCCGATCTTGCGAGACCGCGCTCGCGCAGGCTGGTGCGGATTTGCCGGTGTCGCCATCGTCTATGGAACCGAATCGATCCGCCGAGGTCTGGTAGAGACCGCGAACGAAACTGCTAAAGTCCAGGGTTCACGCGCAGGAGGGTGACGTGAACGCAGTAGCCACCACCATCGATCCATCCGTCAACACCGCCGCCGCAAGCAGCGGCGACATCCAGTTGGCGGTAGACACGCGCATTGTCGATGCGCTGCTCGCCAAAGGCCGGCTCAAAGAGCCCGACCTGGCGCGCGCGCGGCGTTTGCAGGAGGAAACCGGCGGCAGTCTGCTGGCGCTGCTCTCGCGCCTGGGCCTGGTGTCCGAGCGCGATCACGCCGAGACCGTCGCCGCCGCGCTGGACCTGCCGCTGGTCAGCATCAAGGACGCGCCGGAGATGCCGCCGGAGGGCGTGGCGCTGACTCTGAAGTTCATGAAGCAGTTCGCGATCTGCCCGGTGGGCGAGGGCGACAGTCACGTCGAAGTGCTGATGGCCGATCCGCAGGACGCCTATCAGATGGACGCGCTGCGTCTGGCGACCCAGCGCGAGATCAAGCCCTATGTGGCGCTGCGCTCGGAGATCGGCGATCTGATCGAGCGCTGGCATGGCCAGGGCCGCAGCGCCATGGGCGCGATCGTCGAGACCGCTGAGGGCGAAGGCGCCGGCGACATGGACGATGTCGAGCATCTGCGCGACCTTGCCTCGGAAGCGCCGGTCATCCGCCTGGTGAATCTGGTGATCCAGCGCGCGGTCGAACTGCGCGCCTCGGACATCCATATCGAACCGTTCGAAAACCGCCTGAAGGTGCGCTACCGCATCGACGGCGTGTTGACCGAAGGCGAAAGCCCGCCGGCCAACCTGACCGCGGCGGTGATCAGCCGCATCAAGATCATGGCCAAGCTCAACATCGCCGAGCGCCGCCTGCCGCAGGACGGCCGCATCATGCTGCGCGTGCAGGGCAAGGAACTCGACCTGCGCGTGAGCACGGTGCCGACCGCGCACGGCGAGTCGGTGGTGATGCGATTGCTCGATCGCGAAACGGTGGTGTTCGACTTCTACAAGCTCGGCTTCACGGACGAATTCCTGCCGCAGTTCCAGAAGGTGCTGGATCAACCGCACGGGATCATGCTGGTGACCGGCCCGACCGGTTCGGGCAAGACCACCACGCTGTACACGGCGCTGAGCAAGCTCAACACCAGCGACGTCAAGATCATCACCGTCGAAGACCCGGTCGAATACCAGATCGAGGGCATCAACCAGATCCAGGCCAAGCCGCAGATCGGCCTGGACTTCGCCCACGCACTGCGCTCGATCGTGCGCCAGGACCCGGACATCATCATGATCGGCGAAATGCGCGATCTGGAGACGTGCAAGATCGCGATCCAGTCCGCGCTCACCGGCCACCTGGTGCTGAGCACGCTGCACACCAACAACGCCGCCGGCGGCATCACCCGCCTGCTCGACATGGGCGTGGAAGATTATTTGCTGACCTCGACCATCAACGGCATCCTCGCCCAGCGCCTGGTGCGCAGGCTGGAGCCGACGCATGCGGAGAAATACCCCGCCTCGCCGGAAGAGATCGAGAAGTTCAACCTGCGCCGCTACCAGCCCGAGGGCGAGATCTGCCTGTACCGGCCGCGCCCGTCGGCGCTGGCGCCCAGCGGGTATCACGGCCGCACCACGATCATGGAATTCCTGGTCATGAACGACGAGCTGCGCCGCGCGGTGATGCGTCATGCCGGCATGGGCGAGATCGAGCAGATCGCGCGCGAGACCGCGAGCATGCGCACCATGTACGAGGACGGCATCGTCAAGGCGATGGCCGGGCTGACCACGATCGAGGAAGTGCTGCGGGTGACCGAGGATGCGTAAGCCCCGGCGGCCCGCGACGCCAGGCGCATGCGCGCCGCCGCGCCCGGACCTTGCGCGCGCGCGATGAAGCATTCGACATGAAACAGGCCATGCACGGACGCAGATGGATGAAGTGGGCTGGCCCGGCCGCCGCGCTTGTGTCGTTGACCGGGTGCGACGCGGCGATGGACCGCTGGTTTCCGCCGCAGCTCAAGCCCCCGCAGCTCGAACAACGCATTCGCACGCACATCGCCGAGCAGAAACTGCCGCCGCCGAAGTCGGTGTCGTGCCCGCGCAAACTCACCTCCACGCCGGGCGATACGGTGCAGTGCGCGGTGGTCTCGGCCGCCGGCGATCGTTATCACTACCGGTTCACCAGCGAACACCGCCAGGGCCAGCTGCTGCAATACGAACTGCGCGAAGTCCGGCCGTTCGTCACCGCCCGCGAACTGCAAGACACCATTGCGCGGACCCTGGCCGAGAGCGGTTCGGCCGCGGCCAAGGTCGCCTGCCCGGGTTCGCTGACCGGCCCGGTCGGCCGCCGTATGGACTGCGTGGCGACCTTGCCCTCGGGCGAGACCGAGCCGGTCTGGTTGACGGTGGTCCAGGTGGGGGAGGACGTCTCGCAAATGCGTTATCAGATTTCCATCCCCATCACCCGCGAGCGCTTGCAGGCCGGCTTGAAGGCGGCCTTGAACGAACGCACGAAGCTGAGCGCGCAGTCGGTGCAGTGCGACGGCCCGCTCGGCGAGCAGGTCGGCGACTTGGTGCGCTGTGTCGCAGTCGTCGATGACGCGCGCCGCGTCGGCTTGACCGTGAAGACCACGCAACGCGATCCTGAAACCCATATGCAGAACTTCGAATTCCAGCTCGACCCCACCAGCGCCCGCCACTGACTCCCTTCAACCGACCCACCGCCCAGCCGATCCCAGCGAATGCCCCTTTTCCACTACAAAGCCCTGAACGCGCGCGGCGAGCTGCTGGACGGCCAGATGGAGGCCGCGAGCAACGCCGAGGTCGTGCAGCGCCTGCAGGAACAAGGCCATCTGCCGGTCGAGGCCAAGCTGGCCTCGGAAGCGGGCGGGGCGTCGTCGTGGAAGGGCCTGTTCAAGCCCAAGCCGTTCACCGGCGCGCGGCTGGTGCAGTTCACCCAGCAGTTGTCTACCCTGCTCGGCGCCGGCCAGCCGCTGGACCGCGCCCTGACCATCCTGCTCGACCTGCCCGAGGACGAGGCGGCCAAGAGCACGGTCGCCGACATCCGCGACGCGGTGCGCGGCGGCACTTCGCTGTCGGTGGCGCTGGAGCGCCAGCACGGCACGTTCTCGCGCCTGTACATCAACATGGTCCGCGCCGGCGAGGCCGGCGGCAATCTGCACGAAACCCTGTCGCGCCTGGACGATTACCTGGAACGCAGCCGTCTGCTGCAGGGCAAGGTGATCAACGCGCTGATCTATCCGGCGATCCTGCTGTGCATGGTCGGCGCCAGCCTGATGTTCCTGCTGGGCTACGTGGTGCCGCAGTTCGGCGCGATGTACGAAAGCCTGGACGCCGAGCTGCCGATGTTCACCCAGGTCGTGCTGTGGGCGGGCATGTTCGTGCGCAACTGGTGGATCCTGCTGATCGCGGTGCCGGCGGTGGCGGTGCTGTGGTTCGACCGCAAGCGCCGCGATCCGGCGTTCCGCGAGGCGCTCGACGCGTGGCTGCTCAAGCGCAAGTTCGTCGGGCCGTTGATCGGCAAGATCGAAACCGCGCGGCTGGCGCGCACCCTGGGCACCCTGGTGCGCAACGGCGTGCCGCTGATGACCGCCATCGGCATCGGCCGCAACGTGCTCAACAACCGCGTGCTGGCCGCCGACGTCGATGCCGCCGCCGAAGAGGTCAAGAACGGCGTGGCGCTGTCCACCGCGCTGTCCAAGGGCAAGCGTTTCCCGCGCCTGGCCATGCAGATGATCCAGGTCGGCGAGGAATCCGGCGCGCTCGACGCGATGCTGATGAAGACCGCCGAGACCTTCGAGCAGGACACCGCGATGGCGCTGGACCGCATGCTCGCCGCGCTGGTTCCGGTGGTGACCGTGGTCCTGGCCGGCATCGTCGGCACGGTGGTGATGGCGGTGCTGTTGCCGCTGTACGACCTCACTAACTCAATCGGTTGACCATGAGAAAACCGACCAAGCATCCCCTCGCCGCGAAGAACCCCCAGCCCCGGCGCCCGCATCCCGAAGCCGAACCGAGCCGCCTGCGCTTGCGCAGCGAAGCCACGACCCGCCGCCCGCATCAGCCCAATCCAGCCACCACCGCCCCGCGCCGCAGCCTTGCGCCTGTTCATCCAGCGGCCTTGAACGCCCGCTGTACCGACTCGCGCGCACGGCGGGTTTCAGCGAACTTTGGCAATCGCTGCGGAACAGAATCCTTGCAACCCCGTTTTTGCCCGCCGGACGTTGAGGCTTCAGCATGGCCGGCCGCGCCATGCCCCGCCAAAGCCGCGCCCCATCTCAGCATCAACCTGTAACCCACTTTCTACGGATGACGACGACGATGCGTAACCTCCGCTCCAAGACCCGCTCCCCGTCCCCCCGCCACCAGCGCGGCATGAGCCTGATCGAGATCATCATCGTGATCGTGCTGATCGGCGCGGTGCTCGCCTTCGTCGGCAACCGCGTGCTCGGCGGCAAGGACCGCGGCGACTACAACCTGGCCAAGGGCCAGGTGCAGACCCTGGCCGGCAAGATCGACTCGTTCCAGATGGACACCGGCCGCCTGCCGGGCACGCTGGAAGAACTGGTCAAGCAGCCGGCCGACGCCAGCGGCTGGCTCGGCCCGTATGCGAAGGAAGTCGAGCTCAAGGATCCGTGGGGCCATCCGATCGAATACCGCCAGCCGGGCGAGAGCGGTCCCTACGACCTGGTCAGCTACGGCAAGGACGGCAAGGCCGGCGGCAGCAGCGTGGACGGCGATATCAAGAACAACTGAGGCCGGCGGTAAACACGCCAGGCAGATCAGGCCCCAGCGAGGTCGGTAATCGATGATGCGTTCGCGGCACAGTCCCTCCGCCCGAGGAGGGCGAGGGGAACAGGCCGCGACGCAGCCTGGGCCTGCGCGCGCGCGCGTTGGGCGGCGGCGCGTTCGCCAGCGCGGCATGTCCTTGTTGGAGATGCTGCTGGTGATCGCCCTGATCGCCGCCATCGGCGTGCTGACCGTGGCCGCCTTGACCGGCGGCATCGCCGGCATGCAATTGCGCTCGGCGTCGAAGGAAATCGCCGCGCAACTGCGCTACACGCGCAGTCAGGCGATCGCGACCGGGCGCTCGCAGAAATTCACCCTCGACCCCGGCGCCCACACCTGGAGCGCGCCCAACGGCCGCAGCGGCAGCATTCCCAAGTCGATCGGGCTGATCTTCACCGGCGCGCGCGAAGTGCAACCGCGCCGCGGCGAAGGCGCGATCATGTTTTTCTCCGACGGCGCCTCCACCGGCGGGCGGGTCAAGCTCAGCGCGAAGCAGGCGGCGTGGAACGTCGATGTCGCCTGGCTGACCGGCGAGGTCAAGCTCAAGCGCGGCGAGGCGCCGCGATGAGCGCGCTACGCACGACACCGGCGCCCTCAAAGCGCCGCCTGAGCGCGCTGCGGCGCGCGCCGTCCTCGCGCGAGCGCGGCTACACGCTGCTGGAAGTCATCGTCGCCTTCGCCCTGCTGGCGATGGCGCTGACCTTGTTGCTCGGCACCTTGTCGGGCGCGGCCAAGCAGGTGCGCTGGTCCAGCGATGCCGGCCGCGCCGCCTTGTATGCGCAATCGCTGATGGATCAGGTCGGCGTCGGCCAGGCGCTCAAGCCGGGCCAGCGCAGCGGCGATTTCGAGAACGGCCGTTACCGCTGGACACTGGGCATCACCCCCTGGCGCGATTCGCTGCCGGCCTCCAACCAGCCCATCGACCCCAACGCCATGCGCCTGTTCGAAGTGCAGCTGGCGGTGGAGTGGGGCGACGGCGGCCCGAGCCGGCGCTTGTTCCTGCGCACCTTGCGCAGCAGCACGGCGTCGAACGAGGTGTCGTTGTGAGTCGCGCGATGGCGACGCGCAGCGTGGCAAAACGCGCGGCGATCGATCGCGGCCGTGTGCGGCGCGCGGCGCGCGGCTTCACCCTGATCGAAGTGCTGCTGGCGATGGTGTTGCTGGTCGCCGGGCTGGCCCTGGCGTTCGCGACGCTGACCGCGGCAACCAAGACCGCTTCGCGCGGCGAACTGTTGGCCCAGCGCAGCGAACGCGAGCGCGCGGTCGAGGGTTTCCTGCGCAAACGCATCGCCGCGACCCGGCCGATCCCGTTCGCTTTCGATCAAAGCACGGCCGTGCCGCAGCGCTTCGTCGGCGAGCCCGACCGCCTGCGTTTCGTCGCCGACCTTCCCGATTACCTGGGCCAGGGCGGCCCGTATCTGCACGATTTCGCCATCGAGAACGACGGCGACCAGACGCGGATGATGCTGTCGCTGTCGATGGTGCTGGCCGGCGAGACCATCAAGGACGAACGCGAGCGGCCGCCGGAATTGCTGGTCGATGGCTTGAAGTCGGCGCGTTTTCGTTATCGCGCGATCGACCCGCAGCGCGGCGCGCTCGGCGACTGGCAAGAGCGCTGGCAGCAGCCCGATCAACTGCCGCTGTTCGTGGAGGTCACCCTGACCGATCGCGACGGCCGCAACTGGCCGCCGCTGGTGGTGTCGCTGCCGTTGGCCAGCGCGTCCTCCAACGGCTTCGTGCCGGAGCTGTGATGCGCGCGCATTCCGCTCCCCTCGCCATGATTCGCGCACGTTCGCGCAGCCGCGCACGCGCGCGCGGCGCGGCCTTGCTGCTCGTGATGTGGCTGATCGCGCTGCTGACGGCGCTGATCGGCGCGTTTTCGCTGACCGCGCGCACCGAAAACCTGCAGGGCCGGGTGATGGTTCGCGGCCTGGTCGCGCAGAACGCGGCGCGCGCCGGCATGGAGTACTCGCTGACGCGGGTGGCGATGACCGACCAGAAACTGCAGTGGCAGCCCGATGGCCGCCCGCATCGCTGGCGTTACGCCGACGCGCAGCTGGAGATCAAGATCGTCGATGAGAACGGCAAGATCGACCTCAACCAGGCCGACGCCGCGCTGCTGACCGCGCTGTTGCAGGGCGCGGGCAAGATGGAGCAGTCCGAAGCGGCGCGACTGGCCGGCGCCATCATCGACTGGCGCGACGCCGACACGCTGACCCAGCCCTCCGGCGGCGCGGAAGATGCCGATTACGCGTCGGCCTCGCGGCCCTACGGCGCCAAGGATGCGGAGTTCGAAAGCGTGGCCGAACTGGAACAGGTGCTGGGCTTCACGCCCGAGCTGTATGCGCGGATCGCGCCCCACGTCACGGTTTACAGCGGCCGCACCCGGCCCGAGCAGGCTTTCGCATCGAAGGAAGTGCTGGATGCTATGGGGTTGAACGGAAACCAGCTGGTGCAACAGCGAGAAAGAAACCAGCCGGGATCACAATTGCCGGGTGCCGACGGTAACGGCGGCGTCGGCGGTCTCGTCGGCGAACGCAGCGGCACCTATAGTATCGACAGCCGTGCACGGCTAGCGGATGGCCGTGAATCGGTTTTGCGGGTGGTCGTGCGAGCGGGAGGGGGGGCAGTTCCAGGATTGCCGTACACCCCGCTACGTTGGGAGGAGGGAGCTTCATCACGATGAACTCGCAGGTTGCCGAAGGCCGGTTGGGCAACAACCGGTTGAGAAGTCTGAGCGCGCGGCTTGCACCCGGGGCGGGCGGCTTTTTCTCATGGTGGGGACGAACCCTCGCCTCATGGTTGCCGCTGCGCGCGCGCCAGGCGCTGGGCGTGGATCGCGGCCGCCTGTTGCTGCAGGTCGATGGCGATCAGGTCCATCTGCGCCTGCAACAGGGCCTGGACGTCCGCGATCTGGCGGTGCTGCCCAGCCTGGCCGACTTGAACGCCGCCGGCGACACAGTCGTCGCCGATCCGCTGGCGCCGCTGCTGCCGCCTCGCGTGGCTGAATTGCCCAGGTGGCTGCTGCTGCCGCCGGCCGCCAGTTTGCGCAGGCGGTTGACGCTGCCTGCCGCCGCGGCCGATCGGCTGCGCGACGTGGTCGGTTTCGAGATCGACCGCCAGACCCCGTTCACCGCCGACGCGGTCGCTTTTGATGCGCGCGTGATCGGGCGCCGCGACAGCGACGGCCAGCTCGACGCCGAACTGGTGGCGGTGCCGCGCCAGTCGCTGGACCCGCAGCTCAACGCGATCGGCCCGTTGGCCTCGACCCTGGCCGGCATCGAAGTCGCCGGCGGCGACGGCGTGCCGCTGGGCGTGAACCTGCTGCCGCCGGCCCAGCGCCGCACCCGCAGCGATCCGTTCCGCTTCTGGAATCTGGCTCTGGCCGCGGTCGCGGTGTTCGCGCTGGCCGCGGCGATGTGGCAGGTGCTCGACAACCGCCGCGACGCGATCGTGACCCTCAAGCAGACCATCGCCAAGAACGCCAACGCCGCGCGCCAGGCCGCGACCCAGCGCCAGCAGATGGTCGATCTGATCGAAGGCCAGGCCTTCCTCGACCGCACCCGCGCCGCGCGCCCGAGCACGGTGGAAATCATCGACGAACTCAGCCGGCGCATGCCCGACAGCACTTACCTGGAAAAACTCGCGATCGAGGACGAAAGCCTGCTGATGATCGGTCTCAGCCGCGAGGCGTCTTCGCTGATCGGCAAGCTGCAGGGCACCAAGCTGTGGCGCTCGCCGGCGTTGACCGGCGCGGTCCAGCCCGACCCGGCCACCAGCCGCGACCGCTTCACCCTCACCGCCGAAATCGGCCCGCCCAAGCAGCAGACCCCGGAGGCCGCGCGTGGCCCCTAATCTGTCCGGCTTGCGCAACCTCGCCGCCGATCGCGAACGCTGGCTCGCGCTGGGCCTGTTGCTGGCCGCGCTCGGCATCGCCTACGCGGTGCTGATCCACCCGTGGTGGACGGTGCCGATGCTGGAGGCCGGCGACAATCTTCACGACCTGCAAGAGCGCGAACTGCGCCAGCGCATGGAACTCAAGCAGGCGCCGCAGATCAAGCAGCGCCTGGAACAGGTGCGCAAGCAGCAGGAGACCCGCCCGGGCTTCCTGCCCGAAGCCACCGCCGAACTGGCCACGGCCGGCTTGGTCCAGCGCCTGGAAACCGTGGTGCTGCAGGCCAGCCCCGGCAACCGCAGCTGCGGCATCGTCAACCGCTCGCCGCTGGCCGAGCCGCGCCGCGATCGCTACGCCCGCGTGGTGGTGCAGGTGCGCCTGCGCTGCGGCGCGCCGGAGACCGCGGCGGTGCTGCATTCGCTGGAAAGCGGCTCGCCGCGCCTGTTCGTCGGCAATCTCAACCTGCTGTCCACGCGCGGTTATTTCGTGCCCGGCACCGCCGGCCCGGCCAACGACGGCGGCCTGGACGTGAGCTTCGACCTGTACGGCTACCTGCGTCCGGGCCCGGCTCCGACCGCGGCGCCCGCCGCCCCTGCCGCGGGAGCCGCCAATGCGCCTTAACGACGCCAGCCCGCGTACCTGGCTGCTGGCCACCGTGGCCGGCTGGGCGCTGCTGACCTGGGTGCTGGCGCTGGCCGGCATGGGCCGCAGCGTCGATGCGCTGCCGGAAGACCCCAGCCTGGTCAAACCGCTGCCGCAGGTGCGCAAGAACCCGACCGACACCCTCGGCCCGCTCACCCAATACAGCGAAATCGCCTCGCGTCCCCTGTTCGTGGACGACCGCCGGCCCAAGCCGTTCTTCATGCAGGGCAAGGGCGAGGGCGAGAACCAGGCGGCCGCGTTCGACTACCTGCTGACCAGCGTGATCCTGACCCCGCAGCTGTCGATGGCGTTCCTGCAGCCGGCCGACGGCAGCGAGTCGGTGCGGGTCAAGCTGGGCGAGGTGCCCGAATCGCATCCGGCCTGGCGCCTGACCTCGCTGCAGCCGCGCCATGCCGTATTCGAAGGGCCCGAAGGCCGGCGCGAACTCGACCTGCGCGTGTTCAACGGCCAGGGCGGCGAACCGCCGACCGCGTCCACCTCGGCGCCGCCCGGCGCGGCGGGCCCGCAGCCGGTCGGGCGTCCGATCCCGTCGATCCCGCCGCCGCCGATGCCCAACCGCTCGCCGCAGGTCTCGCAGGTCTCGCAGGTGCCGCCGCCGCCCACGCCGCAACCGCAACCCGCATCAACCGAAGCATCCGCGCCGCTCACCGAGCAGGCGCAGATGGAAGCCATCCGCAAGCGGATCGAGGCGCGTCGCGCGCAACTGCGGCAGCAACAAGCCGCTCAACCACCGGCCAACACGCCGTAGAGTGAACGCATGAAGCTACGTCCCCAGCAATACGCCACCCACGCACTGGCCGCGGCGATCATCGCCTCGCAATTGGCCTCGTGCGCCAGCGTGATGTCGCCGCGCGTCCAGCGCAACGGCGATCCGCAGGCCCTGAAGGGTTCCAAGGAAGAACAGGCCGGCGCGCGTCTGCTTCATAACGGCGTCGAACAGGAACCGCTGGAGGGCAAGGCCGACGAAGACGGCCCCAAGGCGCAGATCCGCCGCGGCACCGGCCAGACCATCAACCGCAGCGCCGCGGTCAAGCCGCCGCCGGGGTTGCCGGTCACCACCGGCACCGCTTCGTTCAATTTCGAAGGCGAGTCCGTGCACGCGGTGGTCAAGGCCATCCTCGGCGACATGCTCGGGCAGAACTACGTGATCGCGCCGGGCGTGCAGGGCACCGTCACCCTGGCCACGCCCAAGCAGGTCAGCGCGGCCGAAGCGCTGAATCTGCTCGAGATGGTGCTGAGCTGGAACAACGCCCGCCTGGTCTACAGCGGCGGTCGCTACAACATCGTGCCGGCCGATCAGGCGCTGCCGGGCAACGTCGCCCCGCGCACCGGTTCGGCCGCCGACGCGCGCGGCTTCGAAGTGCGCACGGTGCCGCTGAAGTTCATCTCGGCCACCGAGATGGAGAAGATCCTCAAGCCGTACGCGCGTCCCAACGCGATCGTCAACGTCGATAACTCGCGCAACGTCGTCACCGTCGGCGGCACCCGCGCCGAGCTCGAAAACTATCTGCGCACGATCGAAGTGTTCGACGTGGACTGGCTGTCGGGCATGTCGGTCGGCGTGTTCCCGCTGCAGTCGGGCAAGGCGAGCAAGGTCGTGGCCGACCTGGAAAAAGTGTTCGGCGAACAGAGCAAGTCGCCGGTCTCGGGCATGTTCCGCTTCATGCCGCTGGACGGCGCCAACGCGGTGATGGTGATCACCCCGCAGGCCGACTATCTGGACGACATCAAGGACTGGCTGGACCGCATCGACAGCGCCGGCGCCAACGTCCAGCTGTATACGCAGGAACTCAAGTACATCAAGGCCAAGGATTTGGCCGATCGTCTATCGGAAGTGTTCGGAGGCCGCGGTAGCAGCTCGGGCGGCGGCGATGGCGCGCCTTCGTTGATGCCGGGGCTGGAATCCACCGAGGTGCGCGACGACGGTTCGGGCAACTCCAGCGCCGACATCGGCAAGAACAGCGGCGACAGCGGCTCAAGCGGCAGCGGTGGCGGTCTCGGCAGCGGCGCCTCGCTCGGCTCGCGCCAGTCCGGCAACGGTGCGGTGACGTTGGAAGTCGACGGCAGCAAGGTCGGCGTGGCCGCGGTCGAGGAGACCAACTCGATCCTCGTTCGTTCCAGCCCGCAGGCCTGGAAGTCGATCCGCAACGTGATCGAAAAACTCGACGTAATGCCGATGCAGGTGCATATCGAAGCGCAGGTGGCCGAGGTCACGCTGACCAGCGGCCTCGAGTACGGCGTGCAGTGGTTCCTGGAGCGCGCCACGATCGACAACGGCTTCGGCGACCTCAACCGCGACACCAATCCGCTGGTGCCGCCGAAGTGGAGCACCATCGCCGGCAGCATCGGCGGCAAGAGCGGCGACGGCTTGTCGTGGTCGCTGATCAAGAACAATGCCGCGGCCGTGCTTTCGGCGCTGGATGCGGTCACCGATGTGCACGTGCTGCAGACCCCGTCGGTGTTCGTGCGCAACAATGCCGAAGCCACGCTCAATGTCGGCACGCGCATTCCGATCGAGTCGGTGTCGGTCAACACCGGTACCGGCAACAACAACACCTACAGCCAGGTGCAGTACCTCGACACCGGCGTGATCCTCAAGGTGCGTCCGCGCGTGAGCCGCGACGGCATGGTGTTCATGGACATCGTGCAGGAGGTCAGCAGCGCCGGTAAGCCGCTCAACGCCAACAGCACCAATGTCACCATCGCCACCAAGAAACTCAAGACCGAAGCGGCGGTGCAAAGCGGTGAGACGGTGCTGCTGGCCGGCCTGATCTCCGATCAGACCGATCGCGGTTCCAGGGGGCTGCCGGGGCTGGCACGGGTGCCCGTGCTCGGCGGACTGTTCGGTCGCCAGACCAGTTCGACCGAGCGTCGCGAGACCATCATCCTGCTGACGCCCACGCTGGTGCGTAACCCGCAGGAATCGCGCGACTTGACCGACGAATACAGCCGTCGCTTCCGGGCGATGGAACCGCTCAATCCCAAGTCGAAGAAAAAGTAGCGCCGCTCGCGCCGCGAGCGCGATCAAAGCGACCACGTACGAGGCCGGCATTGCCGGCCTCGTTTTTTTGAATAGCCACCTTTGCTGTTCCCCCCTTTGAAAAAGGGGGGCAGGGGGGATTTGCTTTTACCAGCAGATCGCCACGCCCTGCAGCAAAGAGCCAAATCCCCCGGCGCCCGCGGTCGATCCAGGCTTCGTGCTGTCGCAGGCGCCGGCCCCCTTTTTCAAAGGGGGCGAATTAGCGCGCGCTGCCGTCCACACGGAGAGCGCCTTTGCTGTCCCCCCTTTGAAAAAGGGGGGCAGGGGGGATTCGCTTTTACCAACAGATCGCCACGCTCCACAGCAAAGAGCCAAATCCCCCGGCGCCCGCAGTCGATCCAGGCTTCGTGCTCTCGCAGGCGCCAGCCCCCTTTTTCAAAGGGGGCGAATTGACGCGTGCCGACGCTCGCTCCGAAAGCAGCCTTTGCTGTTCCCCCCTTTGAAAAAGGGGGGCTGGGGGGATTCGCTTTTACCAACAGATCGCCACGCTCCACAGCAAAGAGCCAAATCCCCGGCGCCCGCAGTCGATCCAGGCTCCGCGCCCTCACAGGCGCCAGCCCCCTTTTTCAAAGGGGGCGAATTGACGCGCTTTTGCCGCGACACCGCCATCACCCGCATCCGCCCGCGATCGCGCACACTATGCGCGTCCCTTACGAACGCGCAGATGCCCGAACGTCCGCACCCGCCCTCGTTCCGCTTCGCCGCGCCGCCGATCGCGCGCGGCCCGGCCCGGCCCGCGCGTGGAGCGCCGGCCCGATGAGCGAACTGCCCATCATCGTGGTCCCGGTCGGCGTCGACGACGACGCCCTCGACGCCTGCCTCGCCGCGCTGGAACTGTGCACGCCGCCGGGCGCGCGGGTGTGGCTGGCCGACGACGCCCAAGCCGGGCCGCGCGGTTACGCCATCATCGAACGCTGGCTGCAGCGCACCGCGCTCAAGGCCGACTACAGCCGCCGCCAGCGCAGCATCGGCGAGGTCGCGCACCTGGACGAAATCCTGAAGGTCTGCGGCGACGCCGACGTCGCCGTGCTCGCGGCCGACGCCGTGCCGGCGCCGGGCTGGCTGTCGCGCCTGCACGCCTGCTTCGCCGCCGACGGCGCCATCGCCTCGGCCACGCCGTGGTGCAACGCCGGCGAAGCGGCGTCGTGGCCGCGCATCGGCGAAATCGAACCGCCGCCCGACGCAGCCGACGCCGAACGCCTGGCGCGCGCGCTGGCGCAAATGCCGGCCGTGCATCCCGAACTGCCGGCCGCGATCGGCCACGCCGTGCTCCTGCGCGGTAGCGCGCGGCGCCGCGCCGGCGGCCTCGACGCGGCCAGCTACGGATCGTGGTACGCGGCCCTGACCGATCTGTCGCTGCGCCTGTCCGGACTGGGATGGCGCAATGTCCTGTGCGATACCGCCTTCGTCGCCCGCGCCGGCGAAGGCCGGCCCAGCGACGGCGACATGGACGCGCTGGCCGCGCGCTGGCCCGACTGGCACGCGCGCCTGGCCAACTTCCTCATGCACGATCCCCTGCGCGATCTGCGCCAACAACTCGCCGAACGCCTGGAACGCGTCGGCCCACCGGACATGCAACGTGATCTCTTCCTCTGACCAACCGATGAGCCCGGCCTTCAAGGGCCCGGCCTTCAAAGCCGTGGTGGTCAGCTACCGCAGCGCCGCCACCATCGACGAATGCCTGGAGCGGCTGCGCGCCTGCGACGGCGTCGTCGCGATCCGCGTGGTCGATAACCAGTCCGACGACGGCACCCTCGACATCATCCAGCGCCACGCCTCGCTCGATCCGCGCCTGCGCTTCATCGCCAACCCGGACAACCCCGGCTTCTCGGTCGGCTGCAACCAGGGCGCCGCCGATCTGGAGCCGGCGCCGGAGGAAGACGACTGGCTGGCCTTCGTCAATCCCGACTGCATGGTCGAACCCGACACGCTGCAACGCCTGCACGCGCTGGCCGCGCCGCTGGGACAGGTGCTGATCAGTGCCGATCTGGTCAACGAACAAGGCGAACGCGACGCCGCGGTGCGCCGCCGCGATCCGGATTTCGGCGCGATGCTGGCCGGCATCGCGCGGCCGTGGGCGGCGCCGAAAATGGCCGTGGCGCCGGACGACACGCAGGCGCTGCAGGTGGTGGAAGCGACCTCGGGCGCGCTGATGCTGATGCCGCGCCATCTGTTCGCGCGCATCGGCGGATTCGACGAAGGCTACCGCCTGCATGCGGAAGACCTGGACCTGTGCCGGCGCGTGCGCGAAGCCGGCGGCACCATCGCGGTGGCGAACGCCGTGCGGGTGATGCACGTGCGCGGCGTGTCCAGCCGCTCGCGGCCGTTCTTCGTGGAATGGAACAAGCATCGCGGCCTGTGGCGTTACTTCCGCAAATTCGAAGCGCCGCGGCGCGGCGCGCTGGTGCGCGCGGGCGTGTTCGCGGCGATCTGGCTGCGGTTTCCGATCGCGGCGATGCGCGCGGCGATGCGCTGAGGTCTTTTGTAGGAGGGGCTTCAGCCCCGATGCTTTTCTTTCAGGTGAGTCGATCGCTCGACTTCGCGGGCGCGCGCGATCGGAGCGAAAAGCATCGGGGCTGAAGCTCCTCCCACAAAAGAATCCACAAAGATTCCGCAGTTCGTCAAAGCTCCATCAGATCGCGCCCGATCACCAACTCACCCTTGAAATGCGGCGCCACCGCCGCCCGCCACACCTCGTCGGTCAAGGCAGGATCGCCGCCGGGCACGAAGTGATTGAGCACCAGCGTCTTCACGCCCGCTTGCGTGGCGAGCCTGCCGACCTGCTCGGTCGTCGTATGACTGTCGAGCAAATGCTGCCGCAACCGCGCCGCCTGCGCCTCGCTGGCGATCAGCTTCTCCAGCGCCGGCAGATACATCACCTCGTGCACCAGCACGTCGGCGCCGCGCGCCAGTTCGACCAAGGCCGCGCTGGGCCGGGTATCGCCGGAAAACACGATCGAGCGATCCGGCGTATCGAAGCGATACGCGAACGCCGGATGCATCGGCGGATGATCGACCACCGCCGCGGTGACGCGCACGCGTTCGTCGCGCATCACCTCGCCGCCGGCGCGCAACTCGTGCGTGCGGATCAGCGAGGCCAGCTCGGGCCGGCCTTCGTCGGCGATACGGGTGCGGATGTCGGTGTCGTTGAGGCGCAGGAACTGCCGGGTCATGCGCTTGAGCGGCGGCGGACCCCAGGTATCGACGCGATGGCGCAGATCCGCCGCCCAGGCCAGCCACAGCAGATTGCCGTAGTCGGCGTTGTGATCGGAGTGATGATGGGTGAGGAACACGTTGCCGATCGCGCCCAGCGACAAGCCGGCCAGGGCCATCTGCCGGGCCACGCCGTTGCCGCAGTCGATGACGTAGATCGCATCGTCCACCACCACCGCGCTGGCCGGCGCCGCGCGCAGCGCCTTGGGCGTCGGCCCGCCGGCGGTGCCGAGCAGGATCAGCCGCGTGCGCGACCCGGGTTTCGGGACGGGTTTCCCGGCCGGGCCGGCGTCCGCCGCGGCGAGCGCGGGCAGGGCGCTCAAGCCCAGCGCGGCGACTGAGGCGCCGAGCAGGCGGCGGCGTGTGCGATCGGTGAATCGGTCCATGGCCGTTAGCCTAACCTGCGACCGGGATGCGTGAAGGTTGTGAATGCACCTGTCCACCGGGCGACCCGTATAGTCGGCCGACACGGGCCCGCGGGCCGACCACAAGGAACCGGTCATGTCCTTCTTCAGCAAGCTGTTCGGCGGCCGGCCCGAGGGGCGGCCGCTGGAGCATCCGATGGATCTGCACGCCTTCGCCGACCGCTACGCGGCATTGCTGCGCGAGGCCTGGCCGCAGGCGAGGCTGGCGATCACGCACGGCGCGCTGGTCGCGGACACGCGCATCGAGTGGTCGTTGCCGGACGGCTTCAAGGCCACGAATTTTCTCGGCAACAGTTACCAGCGTTATCTCGACGCGCCGCAGCGGCTGAGCGAGGTGCTGAGCGATCAGCTGGCCTCGGCGCGGGCGATGCAGCGCAGTTTCGCCAGTGGCGACAACGACGATGCCGATCGCGCCAACGCGGTGATCCTGCCGGTGCTCAAGACTCGCGGCTGGCATGAGATCGCATTGCAGCAGGCGCGCTCCATCGGCGCGGGCGCGCAGATTCCCTTCATCGTCGAACCGCTGGCCGGCGATCTGGTGCTGACCTATGTCGAAGACACGCCCGAGTCGATGAGCTTCCTGTCGCCGACCGAAGCCGAACGCCGCGGCCTGGGCCGCGAAGCGCTGCACGCGCAGGCACTGAACAACCTGACCAAATTCCTGCCCGAACTTCAGATCCAGGGCGGCGAAGGCCGTTATGTCGCGCGCCTGGACCGCAACTACGACGCCAGCATGGTGCTGTTGTTCGACCGCTGGCGCGAGCGCATCGACGTGCAGGGCGATCCGGTGTTCGCGATCGCCGCGCGCGATGAGGTGATGGTCTGCGGCAGCGACGACGCGGACAGCGTGGCGTCGCTGAAGGACATCGCCGCGCAGATCGAACAGTCCTCGGCCTATAACCTGTCGCGGGCGCTGTACGTGTTCCGCGAAGACCGCCTGCAGGTGCTGGCCGATTGAAGCGGCGCCGGCGCCGCGGTCAGCCGGCGCGCGGTTCGACCGCGGCGATCAAGGCTTCCAGCTCGGCCTGTTCCTGCGCCGTGCACGGCTCGATGAAATGCAGCTCCGGCCCGTAGGCCAGGTCGAACTTCGCGTTCACCCGTTTTCCGCGCCAGCGGCATAAGAAGAAATCCGCTTCGGGGACAAGACCTTCGCCGAGCAGCTCGACCTCGCCGCGCGCGAACAGCACGCGCAGCGCGGCGGCTACCTCGTGGTTGTCCATGTGCAGGAACGAGCGGCTCACGCGCGGCCGCGCTCAGCGGTAGCGGTTGATCTGATCGCGCAGCGACTTCGCGGCAATGGCTGCGGCCTTTGCGTAATCCTCGCCAGCGGAGGCGTACAGGATCGCGCGCGAGCTGCTGACCATCAGGCCGGTGCCGTCGGCGGTCTTGGCGTTGCTGACCACCGCTTCGACATCGCCGCCCTGGGCGCCGACGCCGGGCACCAGGAACGGCACGTCGCCGACGATCGCGCGCACTTCGCGCAGTTGCGAGGGCCAGGTCGCGCCGACCACCAGCGAGCAGTTGCCGTTGCCGTTCCAGTCGCGCGCGACTTTTTCCGCGACGTGCTGATACAGCGGGCGGCCATCGACGAGCAGATCCTGCAGATCGCCGGCGCCGGGATTGGAGGTGCGGCACAGCACCACCACGCCGCGGTCGGCGCGATCGAGAAACGGCTGCACCGAATCGCGACCCAGGTAGGGGTTGGCGGTGACCGCGTCGGCGCCGTAGCGGTCGAAGGCCTCGCTCACGTAATGCTGGGCGGTGCTGCCGATGTCGCCGCGCTTGCTGTCCAGGATCACCGGGATGCCGGGATGCGTGGCGTGCACGTATTCGATCAGGCGGGTGAGCGCGTCTTCGGCGCGCAGCGCGGCGAAGTGGGCGATCTGCGGCTTGAACGCGCAGGCGTACTCGGCGGTGGCGTCGATGATGTCGCGATTGAAGGCGAACACTGCGTCGCCGTCGCTGGCGAACCGGGCCGGGAATTTCGCCGGCTCCGGGTCCAGGCCGACGCAGACCAGGGTGTCGGCGCTGTGCCAGCGCTGCCGCAACGACTGCATGAAACTCATATCGGGAATCCTTGTTGGGCCGGCGGCATCAGTCGCCGCGGCTTGAAGAAAAAATCCGGCCGGAAAACTATCGCGTCGCCACGTTCCCGCGAATCCCGAATCCCGGCCTTCAAGTGACGATGATCGGTTCGCCCGAAGTCACCACCACCGTGTGTTCGAACTGCGCGGCGAACCCGCGGCGGCAGCGCATCGCCCAGCCGTCCGCGCCTTCGTCGGTCTGGGTGCAATGGGTGGCCAGGAACGGTTCGACCGTGATCACCATGCCTTCGTGCAGGCGGCGGGTGTCGCGCGGATCGTAATAGCCGGGGATGTTGCCCGGCGCTTCGTGCAGGGCGCGGCCGACGCCGTGGCTGCCGAGGTTGCGGATCACGCGCAGGCCGCGCTTGGCGGCGACGCCTTCGACGGTGCGGCCGATGCTGTTGATCAGGTTGCCGGCGCGCAGTTGCGCGATCGCGGTGTCGCGCGCTTCCAAGGTCGCGTCGAGCAGTTTCTGCTGGGTCGCGTTGGGCGCGCCGATGACGAAACTGCCGCCGGTGTCGGCGAAGTAGCCGTCGAGTTCGGCCGAGACGTCGATGTTGATCAGGTCGCCCTCGCGCAGCACGGTCGCGTCGGGGATGCCGTGCGCGGCCACCGCGTTGATGCTGATGCAGGTCGCGCCGGGGAAGTCGTAGGTCAGCTGCGGCGCCGAGCGCGCGCCGGCGTCGCGCAGCATCGCCGCGCCGATGGCGTCGAGATCGCGCGAGACCGCGCCGGGGACGGCGGCTTCGCGCATGGTCGTCAGGATCGACGCCACCAGCGAGCCGGCGCGGCGCAGGCCTTCGAGTTCGAATGCGTGCAGGACGGTCATGGGGTCATCCTCGGGTTCGGCGCGGGTGTGCGTGCATGATCGCGCAATGCGCGTGTTCCGGGCGTGCGGGCGTTCACGTCAGGGCGCGGATCAGCAGCGCCAGCGCCACGCTGGCGACGGTGCTGACCGCGGCGATGATCGCGCTGTCCTTGAAGCTGGTGCGCAGCGCCAGCATGAACGCTGCGATGAACGAGCCGAGCAGGATGGCCAGTATCACGAAGGCGCCGGTGCCCTGGAACTGGGTGATGCCGGTGGACGCGCCGAAACTGAGCAGGCCGAAGATCACCAGCACCGGCAGGATCGCTGCGTAGATCACCGCCCAGGCGGCTTCGCCGTAGCTCACCGCGCAACCGACCAACTTGTCGGCGCTGATCCGCACCGTCACGGTGGTGACGGCGAACCAGGCGCCGAGTTTCAACGCGGCTTCCGGCGCGAACGCCAGCAGCGCGATGAAGGCGAGGATCGGCAGAAGGATCGGCATGACGGTACGGCTCGACGGGAATTGCGAATGGCATGGCTATGGTCGGCACCGCGCGTGAAGATCTCGACGCCGGGTATGCCGAACGAATCGGGCCGCGTCGATCGACGCGGCCCGATGGGGTCTTACTTCAGCGCCTTGAACCGCAGACGATGCGGCCTTGCGCCTTCTTCGCCGAGGCGACGCTTCTTGTCGTCTTCGTACTCGCGATAGTTGCCCTGGAAGAACTCGACGTGCGAGTCGCCTTCGAAGGCCAGGATGTGGGTCGCGATGCGGTCCAGGAACCAGCGGTCGTGCGAGATGACCACCGCGCAGCCCGGGAACTCCAGCAGCGCGTCTTCCAGCGCGCGCAGGGTTTCCACGTCCAGGTCGTT
This sequence comes from Lysobacter sp. TAB13, assembly GCF_052113885.1. NCBI lineage: Bacteria > Pseudomonadati > Pseudomonadota > Gammaproteobacteria > Lysobacterales > Lysobacteraceae > Lysobacter > Lysobacter sp. TAB13. Next base: position 138,896 of record NZ_JBFRDR010000004.1, read on the forward strand.
CGAGGGTTCGTCGAGCAGCAGCACGTTGCCGCCCTGCAGCAGGGTCTTGGCCAGATGCAGGCGGCCGCGTTCGCCGCCCGACAGCGTGCCGACCATCTTCTGCTGGTCCTGGCCCTTGAAGTTGAAGCGGCCCAGGTAGGCGCGCGACTGAATCTCGACGCCGTTGATGTTGAGGATGTCGGCGCCGCCGGAGATTTCCTGGAACACGTTGTGGTTGCCGTCGAGCTTGTCGCGGCTCTGATCGACATAGGCGATCTTGGTGCTCGGGCCCTTGACGATCTCGCCCTTGTCCGGGGTTTCCTGGCCGGTGACCATCTTGAACAGGGTCGACTTGCCGGCGCCGTTGGGACCGATGATGCCGACGATCGCGCCGGCGGGGATGATGAAGCTCAGGTCGTCGATCAGCAGGCGGTCGCCGAAGGACTTGGACACGTTCTTGAACTCGATCACCGAGTTGCCCAGGCGCTCGCCCGGCGGGATGAAGATTTCATTGGTCTCGTTGCGGCGCTGGTACTCGACCGAGTTGAGCTCTTCGAAGCGCGCCATGCGCGCCTTGCCCTTGGTGCGGCCGCCCTTGGCGTTGCTGCGCACCCATTCCAGTTCCTTCGCCAGCGCCTTCTGGCGGGCCTTTTCGCCGGATTCTTCCTGCTTGAGGCGCTCGGACTTCTGCTCCAGCCACGCGGTGTAGTTGCCCTTCCACGGGATGCCCTTGCCGCGGTCGAGTTCGAGAATCCACTCGGCGGCGTTTTCGAGGAAGTAGCGATCGTGGGTGACGGCCACCACCGTGCCGGTGTAGCGGGTCAGGAACTGTTCCAGCCATTCGACCGATTCGGCGTCGAGGTGGTTGGTCGGTTCGTCGAGCAGCAGCATGTCGGGCTTTTGCAGCAGCAGCTGGCACAGCGCGACGCGGCGCTTCTCGCCGCCCGACAGCTTGCCGATGATCGCTTCCCACGGCGGCAGGCGCAGCGCGTCGGCGGCGACTTCCAACTGGTGTTCCAGGGTGTGGGCGTCGCCGGAGGCGAGGATCGCTTCCAGGCGCTGTTGCTCGGCGGCGAGCTTGTCGAAGTCGGCGCCTTCCTCGGCGTAGGCGTCGTAGATCTTGTCGAGCGCGGCCTGGGCGCTGAGTACGTCGCCCACGCCGACCTCGACCGCTTCGCGCACGGTGTGTTCCGGGTTGAGCTGCGGCTCCTGGGCCAGGTAGCCGACCTTGATGCCGGTGGCCGGGCGCGCTTCGCCGGTGAAGTCCTGATCGACGCCGGCCATGATCTTGAGCACGGTGGACTTGCCGGCGCCGTTCAGGCCGAGCAGGCCGATCTTGGCGCCGGGGAAGAACGACAGCGAGATGTCCTTGATGATCTGACGCTTCGGCGGCACGGTCTTGCTGACGCCGTTCATGGTGTAGATGTATTGCATGCGAACTCCGAAGCATGGACGCGCCGAGCCGGGCCGGGGAAGGCCGCAGGGGCGGGGCGGGAAACGAGGATTATCCCGCAGGCGCCGGCTGGGTTCCAGCGCGGGGGATGGGATCAGGAGATGGTGGCGCGGGGCGGGGATTCAAATTGGCCGGGGTGTGGGCCGTTGGAGTCGCAAAGGGGTGCGGGATTGGAGTTTCCGGGGCTGCGTTGCTGCCAGGCCGTTGTTTCCGCACAGGTCGTCATTCCCGCGAAGGCGGGAATCCAGAGGCTTCAGCGTCATCCTCCAAGACCGTCATTCCCGCGAACGCGGGAATCCAGAGACTTCAGCGCCATCCTCCAAGACCGTCATTCCCGCGAAGGCGGGAATCCAGAGACTTCAGCGCCATCCCTCCAGGCCGTCATTCCCGCGAACGCGGGAATCCAGCGACTTCAAAGGTTCTCGCCCGAAAGGCCCTGGATTCCCGCTTTCGCGGGAATGACGGCCTGGAGAGAGGGCGAAGGACTCCGTGTAGTCAGGCGGGGAGCAAGCCCCCAACCTCAAAGCCAGACAATAAACGCCACCAGCGCCACCACCGCCGCGTACTTGAAGAAGTAGTACGTCCCCTTGCTGCGTTCCTTCAGCCCCTTGGCCTTGAGCCGCAAGGTGTAGAAGTACTTGAACGCCTTGTTGATCCCGCCGGTCTTGTCGCCCTCGTTATTGGGCGAGGCGCCGGCTGCGATCAGGCGTTTGGCGATGAAACGGTTCAGCCCGCGCGCCCAACCCCAGCGCATCGGCCGCTCGATGTCGCAGAACAGGATGATGCGGTTCTGGCTGGAGCCGTTCTGGGCCCAGTGGATGTAGGTCTCGTCGAACATGGTCCATTCGCCGTCGCGCCAGCTGTAGCGCTGGCCGTCCACGTCGATAAAACAGGCGTCGTCGTTGGGCGTATCCAGCCCCAGGTGCAGGCGCAGCGAGCCGGCGTAGGGGTCGCGGTGCGGGCGCAGTTCGCCGCCCGGCGGCAGTTCGGTGAACATCGCCGCCTTGACGCTGGGCACCTCGCGCAACAGCTGGGTGGTGACCGGGCACAGCTCGGCGGCCGAGGGATGGGCGTCGTCGTACCATTTCAGGTAGAAGCGCTTCCAGCCGCGGCGGAAGAACGAGTTGAAGCCGACGTCGTTGTAGCCCTCGGCGGCCTTGATCTGCTGCAGTTCGCGCAGATGCAGGGCTTCGGCACGGATTTCGCGCCAGCGCGCGCGCAGCGGCTCCAGTTCCGGGAAGTACTGGTCCGGGCTCAGGAAGGCGGTGGTCGGCACCCGCGAGCAGGCGTACATCAGCACGTTGATCGGGGCCATGAAGGTCGAATGGTCCAGCAACTGCCGGCCCAGACGATGGCGCACCCGGCCGCGGTAATGCACGTAAACCGCGCTGGCGAGGAACAGGAAGACGAAGACCCATTTCATGGTCGCAACATCCGAATCAGGGGCCGCGCAAGTCGGGGGCGCCGGGGTGGGGCGGCGGGTCCGGCGGCTGGGCGGGCACATTAAAAGTGTGAGGCGAGTATTGTCCGCCGGAGCGGGCGCCGATGGCAGCCCCGCCTTGGCGGTTGGCCGCCATACGCCCCTAGGCTAACATTTCAAGTCTTGCGTCAAGCCACCGGCACGTTAACGGCACCGCGTGCGTTGCCGGCCCGGCCCGTCAGACCTCCTCCCCCTTCCCCGTCCGCTCTTTCCCCGAGGCCGCGAATGTTTCCCAGCCACACCCGTATTGCCGGATTCGACGATGAACTCGCCCAGGCCATCGCCGACGAGGCGCGTCGCCAGGAAGACCACGTCGAACTGATCGCCTCGGAGAACTACGCCAGCCCGCGCGTGCTGGAGGCCCAGGGCAGCGTGCTGACGAACAAGTACGCCGAGGGCTACCCGGGCAAGCGTTATTACGGCGGCTGCGAATTCGTGGACGTCGCCGAGCAGCTGGCGATCGACCGGGTCAAGCAGCTGTTCGACGCCGATTACGGCAACGTGCAGCCGCATTCGGGCTCGCAGGCCAACCAGGCGGTGTATTTCGCCCTGCTCAACCCGGGCGACACCATCCTGGGCATGAGCCTGGCCCACGGCGGCCACCTGACCCACGGCGCCAAGGTCAACGCCAGCGGCAAGCTGTTCAACGCCGTGCAGTACGGCGTCAACGAGCAGGGCCTGATCGATTACGACGAAGTCGAGCGCCTGGCCCTGGAGCACAAGCCGAAGATGGTCGTGGCCGGCTTCAGCGCCTATTCGCAGGTGGTGGACTGGGCGCGTTTCCGCGCCATCGCGGACAAGATCGGCGCTTACCTGTTCGTGGACATGGCCCACGTCGCCGGCCTGATCGCCGCCGGCGTCTACCCCAGCCCGGTCCCGCACGCGCATGTGGTCACCTCGACGACCCACAAGACCCTGCGCGGCCCGCGCGGCGGCATCATCGTGGCTAAGCGCTGGGAATCGGCGGTGGACACCGGCACTGGCGCTGTGGATTTCGACGAGATGCAGAAGAAGCTGCAGAGCATCGTTTTCCCCGGCATCCAGGGCGGCCCGCTGATGCACGTGATCGCGGCCAAGGCGGTGGCGTTCAAGGAAGCGCTGGAGCCGGAGTTCAAGGACTATCAGGCCCAGGTCGTGAAGAACGCCCAGGCCATGGCCAAGACCATCATCGCGCGCGGCTACAAGATCGTTTCCGGCGGCACCCAGAACCATCTGATGCTGGTGGACATGATCGGCAAGGGCATCACCGGCAAGGACGCGGAAGCCGCGCTCGGCCGCGCCCACATCACCGTCAACAAGAACGCGGTGCCCAACGATCCGCAGAAGCCATTCGTGACCTCGGGCCTGCGCATCGGCACTCCGGCCGTCACCACCCGCGGCTACAAGGAACCCGACTGCGTCGCCCTGGCCGAGTGGATCTGCGACGTGCTCGACAACCCGAAGGACGAGAAGGTCATCGCCGGGGTGCGCGAGAACGTGACCAAGCAGTGCGCTCAGTTTCCGGTTTACGGCTGAGAACGAGGAATGAGTTATGAGGAGTGAGGAACGGGTAAGAGCAACTGCTTTGTGGCTTGTTCTTATTGCTGGTTCAGAGGACAGTGGCCGGGTTTTCGGCTTTTCCACTCAGTCCTCACTCCTTTCGACTCACTCCTAGCCCAATGCACTGTCCCTTCTGCCAGCACGTGGACACCCGGGTCATCGACTCGCGCGTGTCCGACGACGGCGCCACCATCCGGCGGCGCCGCGTCTGCGAGGCTTGCGGGGAACGTTTCAGTACGATCGAGACGATCGAACTCAAGCTGCCGGTGATCATCAAGGGCGATGGCCGCCGCGAGGCCTTCGACGCGCGCAAGCTGCGCGCCGGCTTCGATCGCGCGCTGCAAAAGCGCCCGGTCTCGGAAGAACAGATCGAATCGGCGGTGCGCGCGGTGGTCCATCAACTGCGCATGACCGCCGAGCGCGAACTGGCCTCGCGCCGGATCGGCGAATTCGTCATGGCCGAACTGCGCAAGCTCGACCATGTCGGCTACGTGCGCTTCGCCTCGGTGTACCGCTCGTTCGAGGACGTGGCCGATTTCCGCGAGGAGCTCGACCGGCTGGAACGCGATATTCCCGGCGACGGGCAGTTGCCGCTGTTGGGCGAGGACGAACCGCGGCTGGACAAGAAGAAACGTTGAACTGCGCGGCGGAGCGGTTGCGGTGTGCGACCGGCGTTCGGCGAGAAACGGCGGAGATCGGATTTCGGTCTCGCGCTTGATCGGCTTTCCAAACGCAGGCGCTGAGTCGCAGCTTTATCCGGCAATCTGATCTGCGATTTCCCGACGCCACTCATTTCAAGCGCGTGCCATGACCACGAACTTCAGCGCCACCGATCACGCCCACATGGCCCGCGCCCTGCGCCTGGCCGAGAAGGGCGCCTACACCACCAAACCCAATCCGATGGTCGGCTGCGTGATCGCGCACGGCGAGGAAGTCGTCGGCGAGGGCTGGCACGTGCGTGCCGGCGAGCCGCACGCGGAAGTGCATGCGCTGCGCGCGGCCGGCGAGCGCGCGCGCGACGCGACCGCCTACGTGACCCTGGAGCCGTGCGCGCACACCGGCCGCACCGGGCCGTGCAGCGATGCGCTGATCGAAGCCGGCGTGGCGCGCGTGGTTGCGGCGATGCGCGACCCGTTCCCGCAAGTGGACGGCGCCGGTTTCGCCAAGCTGCAGGCGGCCGGCATCGCGGTGGAAAGCGGACTGATGGAAACCCAGGCGCGCGCGCTCAATCGCGGTTTTCTCTCGCGCGTGGAGCGTGGACGGCCGTGGCTGCGGGTCAAGCTGGCGACCAGCCTGGACGGCCGCAGCGCGCTGGCCAGCGGCGAGTCCAAGTGGATCAGCGGCGAGGCCTCGCGCCTGGACGTGCAGCACTGGCGCGCGCGCTGCGGAGCGATCGTGACCGGCGCCGGCACCGTGCTGGCCGACGATCCTTCGCTGACCGTGCGCCTGGGCGACGACACCGCTTTCGTCGCGCCGCTGCGGGTGGTGCTCGATCCCGGTCTGGCCACGGTCGCGCGCGGCCGCGTGCGCGAGGGCGATGCGCCGACCTTGTACCTGCATGCGCCCGACGCCAAGCCGCCGCGCGATTTCAGCGCCCAGCACGCGGCGGTGCCGGTGCGCGAGGGCCGCATCGACCTGGAAGCGGTACTCAAGCTGTTGGCCGAGCGCGGCGTCAACGAAATTCAGCTGGAAGCCGGCGCCACCCTGGCCGGCGCGTTTCTCGCCCAGGGGCTGGTCGATGAGGTGTTGCTGTACGTCGCGCCGGTGTTGCTGGGCGAGAACGCGCGGCCCCTGTTCGATGGCCTGGGCATCGAGGCGATGACTCACAAGCTGCAACTGGATGTGATCGATGTGCGCCGGCTCGGCGAGGACACGCGGGTGTTGTTGCAGCCCAGGCGCTAGAAATGAGTGGAGAGGAGTGAGGAGTGAGTGAGATCAAGAGCGTTGGCGGTTGCGACCACGCGGGTTCGCCGGTTTTTACCGATTCTCATCAGTGCGCAGAGATGTTCGCCCTACTCACGCTGCCTTCGCTCTTGATCCCGCTCACTCCTCACTCCTCTTCACTCACTGTTAGCTCCAACTCATGAGCCCGAACGCGTTCAAGGACCATTTCTCCGCGATCGCCGGCGCCTACGCGGCGGCGCGGCCGGAGTATCCGACTGCCTTGTTCGAGCAGATCGCGCGCCACGTGCCGGCGCAGGCGCGGGTGTGGGAGCCCGGCTGCGGCAGCGGCCAGGCCACACGCGGATTGGCCGCGCATTTCGCTCAGGTGCACGCCACCGATCCGAGCGCGCAGCAGATCGAACAGCACTGGGCGCGCGAGGCGGCGATGCGCGGCGACGGACCGGTCAGTCTGGCGATCGAGCCGGGCGAGTGCACCGAACTGGCCGATGGCAGCGTGCAACTGGTCGCGGTGGCGCAGGCCGTGCATTGGTTCGATCGCGAACGCTTCTTCGCCGAGTGCGATCGCGTGCTCGCGCCGGGCGGCGTGCTGGCGGCGTGGGCCTACGGCGATTTCCTGGCCCCGGAAGGCATGGTCGAGGCGGTGGCGGCGTTCCGCTTCCAGATCGACGAATACTGGCAGCGCGAAAACGCCGAAGTCCGCGACGGCTACGCCGGCTATGCGTGGCCGTTCGCGGCGTTGCCGACGACGCCGGTGTGGCTGGAAGCGGAGTGGGGCCTGGGGCGTTTTCTCGGCTATCTGAACAGTCTGTCGGCCAGCGAGCGCTGCCGCGCCGCGACCGGCGACGACCCGGTCGCGATGCACCGCACCGCCTTGACCCAGACCTGGGGCATGGCCGAGGACGTGCGCACGATCCAGTGGCCGCTGCATCTGCATTTGCGGCGTAAGGCGGAATGATTCAGGTGGGGGCGTAACCTTCGGGCCGTCATTCCCGCGAAGGGCGGGTCAGAGCCTTTAGCGCGATCCGCCACGCCGTCATTCCCGCAAAGGCGGGAATCCAGAGACTTCAGCGCCATTCCTCCAGACCGTCATTCCCGCGAACGCGGGAATCCAGTGTCTTTGTCGTGGGCTGCACGAAAGTCGCTGGATTCCCGCGTTCGCGGGAATGACGACGAGAGAGAGGCGTCGCCACCCGAAAGCACCCCAACCCCCGCACCCACAGAACAAACCATCCGCCCCCAGCCAGCCCCGGACAACCGGCCCCCGCGCCCCCGGTGCTAAACTCCCCCCGCCGGTTCGCCGGCACACTACAGGTAACGTCTTCAGGGCGGGGCGAAACTCCCCACCGGCGGTAGGCGCGGCAACGCGCGAGCCCGCGAGCGCCTGCGGATCCCGGCCTCGGCCGCGCGAACCGCAGGGTCAGCAGATCCGGTCCAATGCCGGAGCCGACGGTCACAGTCCGGATGAAAGAAGACGGCTACGCGCGAGCCCGTTCGCGAACATGTTCGCGCGCACGGGCGAGACGACTCCCGCGGCCCCGGCCGCGCGTCGTGCGTTGTCTTCAAAGCCTTGAGGCGTTTTTCGCTCACTTCATGCGGGAAACGTTTCATGACCCAGTTCAATGGCAACACCGGCGCGGCCTCGCGCCCGATCGCCCTCCGTCGGGAGGTGCGCTGATGTTCACCGGCATCATCGAAGGCGTCGGCAGCCTTGCCGCCACGCAGGACCTGGGCGGGGATGTGCGGTTGCGCATCGCTACCGGGACGCTGGATTTCTCCGAGCCCAAGTTGGGTGAAAGTATTTCGGTCAATGGGGTGTGCTTGACCGTGATTGCGTTCGGCTCCGAGTGGTTCGACGCCGACGCCTCCACCGAAACCCTGTCGCTGACCACGCTGGGCGCGCTCAAGCCCGGCGCGTTGACCAATCTGGAACGCGCGATGCGCCCGACCGACCGCCTCGGCGGCCACATGGTCAGCGGCCACGTCGATGGCGTCGGCGCGGTGCTGTCGGTGCACGAGGACGCGCGCGCGCAGCGCTGGCGCTTCCGCGCGCCGCAGCCGCTGCTGCGCTACATCGCCAAGAAAGGCTCGATCTGCGTCGACGGCGTCAGCCTGACGGTCAACGAAGCCGACAGCGAAGGCTTCGAGGTCGCGTTGATTCCGCACACCGTGCAGAACACTGCGTTTGCGCAGACCGGCGTGGGCGCTTCGGTCAATCTGGAAATCGATCTGGTGGCCCGTTACGTCGAGCGTCTGCTCGGCGAGCGCCGGCCCGGGGGTGCGGCATGAGTTTCGCGAGCGTTCCCGAACTGCTGGAAGAAATCCGCGCCGGCCGCATGGTGGTGATCGTCGATGACGAAGACCGCGAGAACGAAGGCGATCTGATCATGGCCGCCGAACTCGTGCGTCCGGCCGACATCAACTTCATGGTCACCCACGCCCGCGGCCTGGTGTGTCTGTCGCTGATGCGCGAGCGCTGCCTGCAACTGGGCCTGGGCCCGATGGTGCGCGACAACACGTCCTCGCACCACACCAACTTCACCGTCAGCATCGAAGCGGCCGAAGGCGTCACCACCGGCATTTCCGCCTACGACCGCGCGCATACCGTGCGCACGGCGGTGCGGCCCGACGCCAAGCCGTCGGATCTGGCCCAGCCCGGCCACATCTTCCCGCTGATGTCGCAGCCCGGCGGCGTGCTCAGCCGCGCCGGCCACACCGAGGCGGCGAGCGATCTGGCCCTGCTGGCCGGCCTGGAACCGGCCGGCGTGCTGGTCGAGATCCTCAACGCCGACGGCAGCATGGCGCGGCGTCCGCAGTTGGAAGCCTTCGCCGCCGAACACGGGCTCAAGATCGGTTCGATCGAGGAATTGATCCGCTATCGCCTGGCCACCGAGCACACGGTCGAGCGCGTGGATGCGCGCGAGATCGAAACCGAGCACGGCCCGTTCCAGTTGCTGAGCTATCGCGACCGCCTGACCCATTCGCTGCATTTCGCCCTGACCCGCGGCGCCGCCGACGCGAACACGCCGACCCTGGTGCGCGTGCATGTGCAAAATCCGCTGGCCGACGCGCTGCATTGGCGTCGCCCGGACTTCGGCCCGGCGGTCGGCGACGTGCTGGCCGCGATCGCGAGCGAAGGCCGCGGCGCGCTGGTGCTGCTGGCCGACCATGCCGACGCCGAGGCCTTGCTGGCGCGCGTGCGCGAGCAGCCGGCCACGCACGCGGACGGGCACGGCGCGCACGAGCCCGCGTTTGAGGGGCAGGGCGGACCGGCCCAGACCGAGCCGCCGACCCGCGGCCACGCCCTGCTGGAATGGCGGCGCAACGGCGCCGGCGGCCAGATCCTGGCCGACCTGGGCCTGGGCAAGCTGCGCGTGCTGGGCACGCCCCGGCGCCAGATCGGCCTGGCCGGGTTCGGGCTGGAAGTGGTCGAGTACGTGGATATCGCGGCGCTGGGCTGAGGCCGGCTGGCGATTCGATGCGGCGGCTGGCGGCCGATGGTCGCCGGCCGCGGTTCGTTGCTTCCATGCCGTCATTCCCGCGAGGGCAGGAACCTAGCGACTTCAGCGTCATCTCTCCAAACCGTCATTCCCGCGAACGCGGGAATCCAGAGACTTCAGCGCCATCCCCTCCAGCCCCTCATTCCCGCGAAGGCGGGCTCCGCTTTACTTCGGCGGAGCCGAACATCCAGCGACTTCAAACGTCCTCGCACGAAAGGCCCTGGATTCCCGCCTTCGCGGGAATGACGAGCAAAAACGAAGGCCGGGCCAACCCCCAGCCACCGCCCACCCAACCGGCAGCCAATGCCTGCACCCGGTAAACTAGCCCCCTTTCGTCCAGCCCCCCTCAGTTCAGCGGACCCCGTCATGCCCCATTACGAAGGCGACCTGCGCAGCCCGCCGGGCGCGCGCTACGCCATCATCGCCAGCCGCTGGAACCCGCGCATCACCGACACCCTGGTGGCCGGTGCGCGCAAGACCTTCGCCGAACACGGCGTCACCGAGGACGCCATCGACGTGATCCGCGTCCCCGGCGCCTGGGAACTGCCGGTGCTCGCGCGCCGCCTCGCGCTCGCCGGCCGGCACGCCGCCGTGGTCGCGCTGGGCTGCGTGGTGCGCGGCGACACCCGTCATTACGAACAAGTCGCCGACGGCTGCTCCGATGGCCTGATGCGCGTGTCGCTGGATCACGGCCTGGCCATCGCCAACGGCGTGCTCGCGGTGGAACGCCACGAGGACGCGGAAAACCGCGCCGGCGGCAGCCACGGCAACAAGGGCGAGGAAGCGGCGCTGGCCGCGTTGGAAATGAGTCACCTGCTGGAGCAACTGTCATGAATCGCCGCCGTCAGGATGGAATCGACCCCGTAGCGCGTTCGCGCGCCCGCCGCCGCGCGCTGCAGGCCGTGTACGCCTGGCAGCTGTCGGGCGCCAAGGTCAACGACGTGATCTCGCAGTTCGCCCACGAGCAGGCCCACGAAGTGGCCGACCTGATCTATTTCGAGGATCTGGTGCGCGGCGTGGACCAACATCAGGACGATCTGGATCAGGCGCTCACGCCGTTCCTGGATCGCGAGATCGAGCAGGTCGATCCGATCGAGCGCGCGACCCTGCGCATCGCCGCCTACGAACTGCGCCATCGCCCCGACGTGCCGTATCGCGTGGTCATCAACGAGGCGATCGAAACGGTCAAGCGCTTCGGCGCCGAGCACGGACACACCTACGTCAACGGCGTGCTCGACCATGCCGCCGCGCAATGGCGCGCGGTGGAATTCAACGCTTCCAAGAAGAAGTGATCCGCTCGCGCCGCGCCCGTTGAACACGGCGGGCGCGCCGGGACCGTCGCGATGAGCGCAGCCGAATTCGACCTGATCGCACGCATCCGCGCCCGCGCGGCGACGCGCGAGGACGTGGTGCTGGGCATCGGTGACGACGCCGCTTTGCTGCAGCCGCCGCCGGGTCGGCAATTGGCGGTCGCCACCGACACGCTCAACCGCGGCGTGCATTTCGGCGACGACGCGGCCGTGGCCGATATCGGCTGGAAAGCGCTGGCGGTGAATCTGTCCGATCTGGCCGCGATGGGCGCCGATCCGGCCTGGTGCACCTTGTCGTTGTCGCTGCCCGATGAGGGCGGCGAGTCGCGCCAAGCGTTCGTCGACGGTTTTCTCGATGGTTTCCTGGAACTGGCCGCGCAACACCGCGTGGCCCTGGTCGGCGGCGACACCACGCGCGGGCCCTTGTCGGTGTGCGTGACCGTGATCGGTTTCGTCGAACCCGGCTGGGCGTTGCGTCGCGACGCGGCGCAGGTCGGCGACGAAATCTGGGTCACCGGTTCGCTCGGCGACGCCGCGGCAGCGCTGGCGCTGGCCGGTGTCGCGCCGTACTGCGAACACGAAGTGCGGCGCAACAGCGGCGATGCGCGAACCGACGCCGCACGCCTGCGCGAACGTCTGCATCGGCCGACGCCGCGGGTGGCGATGGGCCGCGCACTGCGCGGATTGGCCCGCGCCGGCATCGACGTGTCCGATGGCCTGCTTGCCGATCTCGGCCACCTGTGCGCGGCCTCCGCGGTCGGCGCCTGCATCGACGCAGAAGCCTTACCGGCGTCGGCGGCTTTGCTAGCGGCATGCGAGAGCGATGCGCGTCGGGCCTTGCAGCTCAGCGGCGGCGACGACTACGAACTGTGCTTCACCGCGCCGCCGCGGCAGCGCGCGGTGATCGCCCAGGCCTTGCGCAAACTCGACACGCCGGCTTGCGTGATCGGCCGCATCGAAGCCGCGCCGGCCGCGGCGACGCCGCCGGTGCGCGTGCGCCTGGCCGACGGCTCGGCGTGGACGCCGGCCCGCAGCGGCTACCAGCACTTCGCTTGATCGGCCGCGGCGGCGCTCGCCGACGCGCCGTCGTTCGCGCCCGCGCCCGGACGCCGCGCACGGAAGGTCTGGATCGAACGACACAGTCGAACGCACGCCCCGGCGCGTAAGCTCGGCCAGTCCCGAAGCTCGGCGCAGTGCGATGGAGCGAGTCCTGACGGTCTGGCTGGCGTTGCTGACGGCACTATGCGCCGGTCGCGCGGCTGCGCAACGCAATCATTCGGTGTTCTACGACCAGAGCCAGGGCCTGAATTCCGGCGAAGTGTCGGCGCTGGCGCAGGACCGCGACGGCTTCCTCTGGCTGGGTACGTTCGGCGGACTGGTCCGCTTCGACGGACGCACCTTCAAGTCCTGGGGCCGCGAACACCTGCACGAACCGACCATGATCGTGGTGACCCACGGCGATGAACTGATCGCGGCGACCAAGGTCGGCGTCGCTTACCAGCGCCGCGGCGATAGCCTGGAACCCTGGCGCGGCCCGCAAGGGCGCGTGGTGCGCGATCTCAACGCGGCCTTATTCGACGCACAGGGACGGCTGTGGGCAGTGCTGGGCGAACGCGTGTGGCGGCGCGATCCCGACGGCCGCTGGCATTCGCTCGCGATGGCGACGATCGACGGCGAAATCCCCTGGCGGTTGTGGCCGCTGCGCGATGGCGTCGCCTTGGTCACCGATCGCGGCGCATGGCGCTTGAATCCGGACGCCAGCGCGCAGCGGTTGCTGAGCCAGCCCGGATTGTTCGCGGTCGCCGGCGGCGGCGACGCGCCGTATTGGTTCGTCGGCCATCGCACCGAGAAGATCCCGCCCCTGATCTGGCGCAAGGACGCGCGCGGCCTGCGCAGTTTTTTGCGCCCGCACGGCCGCGCCATCGATCTGGTCGAGCGCGGCGGCCTTTTGTGGCTGTCGCTGGATCATGTGCTGGTCACCGTCTCCGACGACGGCAGCCAGCGCCTGCAGGACCTGCGCCAGGGCGTGCCCAGCGGCGGACCGTTGCTGATCGATCGCGAAGCCAGCCTGTGGCTGGGCACCTTCGTCGGCCTGCTGCATTTCCCCGGGCCGCGCACCTGGCAATGGACCGAGCTGGAAGGCATGCCGTCCAACCATGTATTCCGCGCCGCGCCGTATCGCGGACAGATGTGGATAACGACCTGGGCCGGCGTGGTGCGTTTCGACGCGGACGCGATGCGCAGGCTCGACCCGCTGCCCGGTCCGCTGATCGGCGGGGTGCCGTGCGAGGACAGCGAGGGCGGACTATGGCTGACCCGCGGCGGGCTGATTTATCGCCTCGACCGCTCCGGCCTGCGCCGGGCCGCGGCCCCGGCGCGACCGTTGCCGGAATTCATGAGCACCGGCTGCGCCGTCGATGCGCAGCGGCGCTGGTGGTTGAACACCACCGGCGGGCTGTTCCGGATCGAACGCGGTATCGAGCATGACATCGAACGCGCCGATACCCGCGCGATCGAACTGGCCGCGGCCTCCGATCCGCAGGAACCGACCTTGATCGCGCTGACCGAGCGCGACGAACTGTTGCGCGTCGGTGGCGGCCAGGCCTGCTGGTATCGCACCGACACGACGATGCCGCTGCGGCCGCGCCATTGCATCGCCGCGCCGCGCTCGTCGGGTTCCGGACCGTTGCAACGCGTCGGTGCGCAACGTTACTGGTACGCCAGCGTCAACGGCCTGCAGGAACTGCGCGGCGAGACGATCCGGCGGCTGCCCGGCAACGACTCGCTGCCGGTGAACTACATGGGCATGGTGCGCGCGTCGCCGCGAGGCGGTTATTGGGTCGCCGGCGGCGGCAGCTTGTGGCGGCTCGCGCCTTGCGACGAGTGCGCGCAAGGTTGGCGCGTACTCGAACAACCCGGCGCGATGCAGGGCATGCCCGGCAACGCGGCGACCGGCGCCTTCGAGCGCGACAACGGCGACTTGTGGGTGGTCGGCAATCGCGGCGTGATCGCGGTCCCGGCCAGTGAACGGCAGTTGCGCACGCCGGCGCCGAACGTACGGTTGGTGCGGGTCACGCTGGACGGACGCGAGCACGATCCGGACCAGCCGCTGCGCCTGTCGCCGCAACAGCGCCGGCTCGACCTGGAATACGCCGCGCTGACCTATCGCGACCGCGGCCTGCTGCGTTTTCGTTCGCGCACCTCCGATCGCGATCGGTGGTCGAAGGCGGGCAACGAGGCGACCCTGCAACTGATCGATCTGCCCGCCGGCGACTATCGCGTGCAGATGCAGGCGAGTCTGGACGGCAGGCATTGGTCGTCGGCGCGGGCCTTCGCGTTCCAGGTCGCGCCGTCGTGGTGGGCGACGTGGTGGGCGCGATTGATCTGGCTGAGCGCGCTGGTCGCTGTGGGCGTCGTCCTGTATCGACTGCGGGTGCGGCAACTGTTGCGATTGGAGCGGCAGCGCAACGAAATCGCCATGGACCTGCACGACGAAATGGGCTCCGGCCTGGGCTCGATCAGCGTGCTCGCCAACGTCGCCGCGCGCGAAGGTTACGACGAGGGCGAGCGGCGCCAGATCGCCGGCGAGATCGCCTCGGTCGCCGAGCTGCTCGGAGGCGGCCTGCGTTCGTTGGTGTGGACCATGCGCGAGAGCCGCGCCGGCCTGGCCGATCTGGCCGCGCAATTGGCCCAGCACGCCGGACGCCTGCTGCCGGGACCGGCGCCGGAACTGCGCATGCGCTGGCCGGAAGAATTCCCGCCCGGCACGGTGCGGCCGCAAGTGCGCCGGCACGTGTTGATGATCGCGCTGGAAGCGCTGCACAACGCCGCCCGCCATGCGCACGCGGCGCAAGTGGTGGTGGAATTGAGCGCGCAGGCCGCCGGCTGGCGGCTGCGTATCGACGACGATGGCGTCGGCTTCGACCCGGAGCATCCGGCGCGCCGCAGCGGCCTGGACACGATGCGCCAGCGCGCCCGCGCGATCGGCGCGCGCCTGGAACTGGACAGCGCGCCGGGCGCCGGCACCCGCATCGCGGTGTATTTCGAACCATTCGGTGGGTGAATGAACCCGTCGCGCTCGAACCCTTTCGACACACGGCGGGCGTGGATCGCATGCCCATGCGATATGCGGCCGCCGCCGCGACCTGCACGGTGCAACGCATGAACACCGTGCCTGCCGCGATCCGCGTGGCCGTGGTCGAAGACGATCCGCGCTACCGCGCCAGCCTGGAAACGCTGGCGCGGCATCTGCCGCGGTTCGCGCTGGTGGCCGCCTATGCGGCCGCCGAGCCGTTGCTCGCGCGCGCCGCTCAAGCGCAGCGTCGCGGCGAACAGCGGCCGTGGGACCTGGTGCTGATGGACATCGGTCTGCCGCAACTCGACGGCATCGAGGCCACGCGCAAACTCAAGGCGATGTTTCCCGAGGTGCGCGTGGTGGTGCTGACCGTGTTCGAGGAACCACACCGCGTGCTCGCCGCGATCTGCGCCGGCGCCGACGGCTACCTGCTCAAGAGTGCGATGGGCGCGCAGATCGGCGAGCAACTGGAGCAAGTCGCCGGCCACGGTGCGGCCTTGTCGCCGCAACTGGCGGCGACGGTGATGAACTTCATCCGCGTCGGCAACGCCCACGCGTTCAACCACGCGCTGCCGGCCGATCTGGGGCTGACGCCGCGTCAGCTGGACGTGCTGCGCGAACTGGTCAAGGGCAAGTCGTATCCGCAAGTGGCGCGCGCGCTGGAGATATCGCTGGATACCGTGCGCACCCATGTGAGGCGGATCTACGCCGCGCTGCAAGTGCACAGCGTCGCCGAAGCCGCGGCCTACGCGTTGCGGCATGGCCTGGTCTGATCGCGTTCCGCGTTGTGCGCGATCTTGTCGCATCGTCATGCGATAGAACAGCGATCACGGTGGAACTAGCCTGAGTTGGAGACGTCGGCAATCGCGTCGCAAGACGCCGTTGCCGAATTGGCCGCCCGCTACGCGGGATGCCATGTGCTCAATCAACTCTGTCGTCGGACCTTGTTGGCGTTCCGGACCGATTCGGCACTCATCACTCTACATAAGGACTTGGCCATGCCCAGCGCGACTATTCTTTCACTGCTCTGCGTCCAGCAGTCCACGGGGACTGACGCTGAAGTCAACCAAGCATTCGCGACTCTGCCGGAGATAATTCCGTTCGGGAACGTTGCAGGATTTTCGATCCTGGATGCAGTCAAACAAATTCCCGGAGTGATTGCGATCATCGATGCGGCGCGATCCGATCCCGACCAACTCTACATGACCACCAGCACCAATAGCGGGCGCGATCATGCCATCTGGCCGGAACCTGGCCGGAAAGTCGAGATGCAGGCCGGTCAATCGGAATCGCCGATGGTGGCGGTGAACTTTGGGTTCTCGCAGAACATTTCACTGTGGGATGCCGACGTGTCTGACGACGATCTGATGGGTTCGGTCACGATGTACGAATCCGAGCTTGGGGCCGGGGTGATCGCAAAGAAAGCCCAGTCGCTGATCGAAAGCTCCTGCTACTACGTCACTTACCGTGTCGATTGACGCCTCGGATCCGCGGAATTTTTCGTGCTTCGCGTGCGCCGCGATGATCGTCGGTGCTTGCGCGGACTCGGACGTTAACAAGCGAAGGAGATTGCTATGCCGGTCAAATTCATGAACTCGGCTGGGCGGCCGTCGTTGCAATTGGGACGCGGGGTGGATTCGGCAAGCGGCTCGCCTCTCGGTGTTGCGATAGTGCCCGACACGCCCATCATCGATCCCAACAACAGCGGCCAGATCGTCAGCTATGACGTCAACATAATCGAGACCTCGCAGGAGCTTGAGGAATCGCTCGGACTGTCCGTCGGCGCGGAAATGCGCTATGGCCTGTTTCAGGCCACTGGTAAGTTCGAGATGAGGGAAAAGACACAATACAAGGAATTTGCGACCTACATCATCGCGAAGTGCGATGTGCGAAATCCGCCCATCGGCCTGTTCGATCCCAGCGCCAAGCAGGCCGCCAAGGACATGCGCGCCCAGGATTCAAGTTTTGTCGCGATGTACGGGGACAGTTACGTGCGTGCTGCGCTGACGGGTGGCGAATTCTACGTAATCGTTGAGATCGTGCACTCGGAGGTGCAGGTGCAAAAGAGCCTCGCGGCAAGTCTGCAGGCCGAATACAACGCATTCTTTTCCAGTGCTGAAATCAGTTTCAGTCTATCCACCGACACCAAATCCAAGGCAAGTCAGTCGCAACTTCGCGTCATCCAGTACCAGGCTTCCGGTGTCGGGGTCGAGGTCAGCATCGTGACCGATGTAGCCGGTGTCATGGACCGTCTCAAGGACTTTCCGCGGATCGCTCAAGCGCATCCCATCTCCGTGCAGGTTGAACTCGCGCCCTATGCCAGCATTCCCGGCTTGCAGTCCAATGAGTTGGCAAAGTTCGAGTTGCGCGAATATCTTGACGATTGCGCTCGCAAGCGCACTACCTATAAGCAGGTCATCGACGAGTTGGATTTTTTGTTGGCCGGTCAGAATCGCGCCTATTTCGAGTCGCCTCCCGACGACGAGGAGGCCAGGCAATGGAGAACCGCTTACACCGAGGCCTGGGGTAAGGTCATGGCGCATGCAACCCGGTTGACGGAGGGAGGCGATATCACGCCCTACCTTGAAGTCGCGGGATTGCCGACGGTGAGATTGAAACGCCGAGTCCAGCCCGCGGCAGGCGATCAGGTCGCTGTTCCATCGCTCGTGGGTACGCAGGTGGACACGGCCCGGGACATGTTGTCGGCGGTCGGACTGCTGCCTATGCCCATGCCGCGCACTGTATCGGCGAGCGACAAGACCACGGCTCGATTGACCGTTCTTTCGCAGTCTCCGGCCGCGCAGGCATTGGCGGCGAAGGGAGCGCAGGTGCAACTGGACTATGCGGTCAACGCAAGCCGATTCGCCAGGCCGTTCAATGACGTCATGCGATCGGGTGCACTCAACGTCGTGAAGGTTCTGCGATAGCTCAAATACCCGAACCGGATCATCGATCGAATCAAATCAGGAGGATGACATGTTTCCTTTCAAGCCTTATAACGGCGAACAACTGGCTTACTATCAGCTGGGATTCGCCAAGGGCTATGTGGCCGATGCAAGCGAGGCGGATCCTTTCATCGGGATCCCGGATTTCGCGCGGGACGTTTATGCGGAAGGTCTTGCCGACGGCGCCGAGTACGGAGCTTGTGGATTTCCGATCGAGCCCAGATGCTTCCAACTGGTGCATGTCGAGCACAGCACTCCGAAGGTCGTGATTGAAGGCGTGGATACTGCGCTTGAGCTCTACGGCTTAGGTCATGTAGCAACGGCGGCGGAGGGCGCCGCGGCCGGAATTGCGGTGGAGGGTGCGTTGTTGGCCCTGATGGTATCGATCGCGCTGATGTCCCACACCGACGATCCGCAAGCGGTGTTGAACGTAAGCGACTATGCGAGCTTTACCCAGGCCCTGTCCGTCGTTGGCGATCCGGTATCGGTGGAGTTGTATTTCGGCTGCGGGATAGACCTCACGGTGGCTGGATGTGAGATGCAGGCGACCATGGTCTATAAATCCCTTGCCGACGCGAGGGCTGAACTGGATGCATTGGGGCGCCCAGTTGGCATGGTATTAGCGATTCGCACCGACATGAGTGGTTTCAACGTCGTCGATCACTTTGGCGGGTGATCTTGCGATCGGATGTCGGGCGGCCTGCAGTGTCTGAGGTTGGGTGCGTTGAACGCCGGAATTCAGGTTCATTTCATCGCGGCAGTGCCAGTTTCCGCTTAACCCACCCTTTATCCAGACTATGCATCCGACGATTCGGTCGATCTGTTTCGGGCGTTTTGGACGGATCGCATTGCCTTCGTCGGCGCTGGCGCTGCTGGTGCCGGCGCTGCTTAGCGGCTGCGGCGCGGTGCGTTCGATCGCCGGCATCAACACCGTCCATCTGCGCGACGCCAAGGTCAGCGCGATCCAGGCCGACATCGGCCCCGGGGTCAACACGATCTGCCCGCGCCAGCCGGTGCAGATGCACGTGGTGGTCACCGCGCAACTGCCGCGCCAACCGGCGCCGGCCAGCTTCGAGACCTGGAGCGGCAGCAACGGCACGCGTCGCAACGGCATGCTGGATTTTCGCAATTTCGTTTTTTCCAGCGCGCAGGGACGGTTCGACGAACTGGGTTGGTTCGCGCCGGATCCCGATGTGCTGGCGACGGTGGACAGCGGTTTCGCGATCAGCACGCAGTTGCTGCATCCGACCGCGTCGTTGGCGCAGACGCAGCATTACCCAGCCGATTACCGCTGCATCGTTGGTGTCGGCGCGCCCGGCGGACCCGGGCTGGAGGGGGCGGACGGCGCCAGCGGTTTCAGCGGCAGCGACGGACGCAGCGGTTACGACGGCCAGGACGGACAAAACGGCGGTCGCGGCGGCGACGGCATGCCGGGCGGCCCCGGTTTCCAAGGGCCGCGGCTGCGCATGTACGCCACCTTCGCGAGCACGCGGCTGTATCCGAAGCTGATCGCGGTGCGCGTGCTCGGCGATTTCGAGGACTTCGTGCTGGCGCCGGCGGATCGTCCGCTGACTCTGATCGCGACCGGCGGCATCGGCGGTGCGGGCGGCGACGGCGGCATGGGCGGCAGCGGCGGCGATGGCGGACGCGGCGAAGGCGACAAGGATCGCCCGGGTTACGGCGGCGATGGCGGCGACGGAGGCGATGGCGGTTACGGCGCGCCAGGCGGTATCGGCGGCGACGGCGGCGGGATCGAATTGGTCTACGACCGGCGTTATCCGGAACTCGCGCAACTGCTGCGTTTCGACGTTTCCGGCGGCCCTCCCGGCCCGGGCGGCGACGGCGGCAGCGGCGGCAGCCAGGGCAGCGGCGGCGGTGGCAGCCACTCGGGCCGCAGCGGACGTTACGGCACTTATGGTTCGACCGCTCCCGACGGTTTGCCGGGGCGTCCGGGACATGCCGAACTCAGCGCGGGCGATGTGTCGACATATTTTCGCGATCTGCCGGGCGTGCGGATGTTGTGAGCCGCGCCGCTGAGCAGGCGGGAACATTCAAGTCCAAGGTCCAGGCGCAGCATCGTTTCGAGCCGATACTTCAATCCACGCGTGTGCCGTGCAGGCGCTGCGAAACGAACAACAGCATCGCATCGGCGGTGAAAGGCACCGCCCGACGCCTTATTCGTCCGGCAGCAACTTGCCCGGATTGAGAATGCCGTCCGGATCGAACACCGTCTTCAACTGCCGCATCAACGCCAGCGTCTGCGCGCCCACCGCCTGCGGCATGAATTCGCGCTTGGCCAGGCCGATGCCGTGTTCGCCCGACAAGGTGCCGCCCAGCGCCAGCGCCAGTTCGAACACGCGGTTCATCGCGCGGTGCCCGCGCTGGTTCTGCGATTCGTCGGCCGGGTCGTAGAGCAGGTTGACGTGCAAATTGCCGTTGCCGGCGTGGCCGAAGCACACGATCGGCAAGTCGAATTCGCGCGACAGCGCCTGCACGCCATCGACCAGTTCCGGAATACGCGAGACCGGCACCACCACGTCTTCGTTGATCTTGCCCGGCGCCAGCGTGCGCAGCGACGGCGACAGCGCCTTGCGCGCGGCCCAGAGTTTTTCGCGCGCGGCTTCGTCGGCGGCGTCGTCGAGCGAAAGCAGGCCGTCGCCGGCGGCGGCGCGTTTCAAGGCTTCGATCGCATACGGCAAGGTCTGCGCATCGCCGTCGGCTTCGATCATCAGCAAGGCGCCGGCCTCGTGCGGCAGATCGGCACCGCCGACGTCGCGCGCCAGTTGCACCGCGTGCGCGTCCATGAATTCCAGCATCGACGGCGTCACCGGTTGCGCCATCAGCCGCGCGACCGCGAGCGCGGCCGAGGACACGTCGCGATAGATCGCGCGCACCGCCGCGCGCGCCGGCGCCGACGGCGTCAGGCGCAGGCTGGCTTCGACGATCAGCGCCAGCGTGCCTTCGCTGCCGACCAGGAGACGATGCAAGTCGTACCCGGTCGAACCCTTGGTCGTGGCCGTGCCGCACACGATCAATTCGCCCGCGCCGGTCACCGCGGTCAGCGCCAGCACGTTGTCGCGGCTGGCGCCGTACTTCACCGCGCGCGGGCCGCCGGCGTTGCAGGCCAGATTGCCGCCGACGGTGCTGAACGCCGCGCTGGTCGGGTCCGGCGGCCAGAACAGGCCGTGAGCCTTGAGCGCGGTCTGCAGATCGCCGTTGAGCACGCCGGGTTCGACGATCGCGCAGCGGTCGCCGGGACGGATTTCGACGATGCGGTTCATGCGCTCGAACGAGACCACCACGCCGCCGGCGATCGGCACCGATGCGCCGGTGGTGTTGGTGCCGCGTCCGCGCGCGACCACCGGCACGCGATGGCGCCGGCACGCGCGCACCAGCGCCTGCACTTGCTCGCGGTTGTGCGGTAGCGCGACCGCGTCGGGCAACGCTTGCCGGCGCGAGTTGTCGTAAGCGTAGGACAGCCGGTCGCCCGGATCGGTCAGCCACGCGTCGCCGAGCAGCCGCGCGAGTTCCTCGTGCAAGGCCGGCGGCAGGCGGCTGCTCATCGCGCCGGTTCCGCGCGCATCGACATCCGCCGCAACGCCGCGCCGAGCGCGCCGACGGCGAGCGCGGGCAGCACGATCCAGCGCGCTTCCGACCACAGCACCTGCAAGCCGCGCGCGCTGAAGAAACGCGCGCCGATCGGCGAGACTTCGATCGGCCTCCACGGCGCGAAGATGCGCGCGTCCGACCACGGCCAATACAGCGCCACGCCGAGACCGCCGTCGGTCAGCGCATCCAGCAGCGGATGCGAGGCGGCGCAAACGAACAGCCACAAGGCCGCGCGCGACGGCGGCGCGCGCAACCAGCGCGAAGCCAGCGCGCCGAATACGGCGAGGATCGCCGCGAAGGCGAAGGAATGGCTGGCGCCGCGATGGCCGAAGTCGTCCGCGTAGGCGATGCCGAGCTTGAACGCGACCACGTCGGCGTCGGGCAGCATCGCCGCGATCGCGCCGGCGACCAACAGCCGCGGCGGAATCGTGCGCGGGCCCAGCGCCCAGCCCAGGGCGAGCGGAACCACGGCGTGGGTCATGATGGTCGGCATAGTGGGCTCATGGTATCGCCGCGGGCCGGCGGTTGCTGCTGGCGGATCGCCGCGCAGCGGCGAAGTCTTTTGTAGGAGGGGCTTCAGCCCCGATGCTTTTCGATCAGATTGCGCGATTGCGGAAAGGTTTGGCGACCTGATCGAAAGGCATCGGGGCTGAAGCCCCTCCCACAAGAGCAAATCCCACAGCAGCAAATGCCACAAGCGCAAAAACGCTAGACATCGTCGGCGCGAAACGCATCGCGCAACCAGTTCAAGCGAGGCTGCGCCGGATCGCCATCGGCCTCGATCACATCGAAGCGGCACGGACACTCGGCATAACGCGGATGAGCGAGCAAAAACGCCTGCGCGGCCAGCACCAGCTTGCGGCGTTTGCGCGCGTCCACCGAGACCGCGCCGCCGCCGAAGCGATCGTCGCGGCGGTAACGCACTTCGACGAAGACCACGGTGTCGGCGTCGAGCACGACCAGATCGAGCTCGCCGAAACGGTAGTTGGCATTGGCCGCTACGGCGCGCAGGCCGTGTTCGAGCAGATACGCGCGCGCCGCGGCTTCGACTGCAGCGCCGCGGCCGCGACGATCCGACGCGCTGCGCGCCGGATCGGCCGCCGGATCAGCGGCGCGAGGCATCCGCCAGCGGCACCGCGACGCCGCTGCTGAAGGTGGACCACGCCGGCGTGCGCAGCACGGTGCCGCCGCCGTCGATGCGCAACACGCCGGTCGCGCCGGCGATGTAGGCGTCCGGACGCGAAGCCAGACGTTCGAGATACGCGCTGAGCTGCCAGGCGTCGTAGCCGAAGGCGAACAGGCGCGCGCCGCCGGGGCCGCGCGCGGTCGGCAGGGTCTGGGCGACGCCGACCGCCGGCGACAGGCCGCGGATGCCGCCGGCGGTCCAGGTTTCCGAGGGGAAGGCGATGCCGTCCAGGACGCGGTCCTGCTCCGGCTTGCCGGTGCCCTGCAGCACTTGCGAGGTCGCCACGCGCGGCTTGTCGGACAGGCCGACCATCGCCAGCTTGGGTACCAGATTGCGCGCCGAGCTGCCCTTGACCGCGAGGAACACCGCATCGACGCCGCCTTCCTTGGCCACGAACGGGCCCAGGTCGGCGGTGCCTTCGCTGACGCTGTCGGTGACCACCGCGCCGGCGCCGGCCAGGCGTTCCTTCAGCGCGGCGATCGCGCGGCGCTGGCCGTCGTCGCCGCCGTCGATGGCGAGCACGCGCTTGACCTTGCGTTCGAGCAGGTAGTCGGCCGCGGCCAGGCCTTCGTCTTCCGGCGTCAGCGAGAAACTGACGTTGCCGCTGGGCGGCGCCACGTTGCCGCGGTTGAGCGCGAGCACCGGCACCGGCAAGGCGCCCTTGGCGAACAGGGCGCTGACTTCATCGCGGCCGAGCGGGCCGATGACGAAGTCGTTGCCGTCGGCCACGGCCTTGTCGTAGGCGGCGAGGGTGCCGCCGCCGGTGCTGCCGGTGTCGTAGAAATTGATTTCCGGACGGCGCCGGGTTTCGCCGTAATAGGCGGCGTTCAAGCCGTCGCGCACCGACGCGCCGGCGATCATGCTCGGGCCGCTGGAGGGCAGCAGCACCGCCAGTTTCATCGGCGGGCGGTAACCGTCGGCTTCCGCGGGCGGGCGCTGGCCGGCGTTGAAGCTCCAGTCCGAGCTGCGGTCGAACGGGCGCGGCAGCGGCAGTCCGCGCTTCATCAGCGCGCGGCCGACGAAGTTGTACAGCGGATCGCCGGGCGGCAGCGCGTTGGCTTCGCGGCTCAAGGTGGCGTCGTCGAGCTGGGTCAGCAGGCGATCGATCTGTTGTTCGTTCGCGGCGCGCTCCGCGCCGGTCAGGCCGCCGTGCTTGCCGGCCAGATGGCCGGCCTGGGCCACGATCGGATTGGAGGCGCTGACCGCGGCGGTGGGCCGGGTTTCCACGCTGGCGCAGCCGCCCAACAGCGCGGTCGCCGCCAAAGCACTGAACATCCATGTCAAAGCGGGCCGGTTTTTCTTATAAGTCATCGGCTTGCATTCGCCGCGCAGCGGCGTTCCTATGGGACCGGTTAGGATTCTACCCGGCCTGGGTAGCGGTGAATCATTCGCGCCGCCCCGGCTTCAGGTACGGCGCTGGACGGCGGGTACGGCATCCGGCGCGCGCGCCGGTCCGGCTCTGGCGCACCCGGCGCCACCGGCCAAGCGATTTCATTCAGTTGAGCACGATGCAGACTCCCGCCACCTTACATATCGTCGCCACCCCGATCGGCAATCTCGGCGACCTCACTCCGCGCGCGCTGGAAACCTTGCGCAGCGTGGCGGCGATCTGCGCCGAGGACACGCGCCATACCCGCCAGTTGCTGTCGCATTTCGGCCTGGAGCGGCCGCTGCTGGCTCTGCATCAACACAACGAAGAACAACAGGCGGCGCAGTTGGTGGCGCGCTTGCAGGCGGGCGAGTCGCTGGCGTTGGTGTCCGATGCGGGCACGCCGTTGGTCAGCGATCCGGGCTATCGATTAGTCCGCGCCGCGCGCGCGGCCGGCATCCGGGTGTCGCCGGTGCCGGGCGCTTGCGCCGCGATCGCCGCGCTCAGCGTCGCCGGCCTGGCCTCGGATCGGTTCAGTTTCGAAGGATTCCTGCCGGCCAAGACCTCGGCGCGGCGCGAGCGCCTGACCCGGCTGGCGGCCGAGCCGCAGACGCTGTTGTTCTACGAGTCGGCGCACCGCATCGAGGAAACCCTGGACGACATGGTGGCCGCGTTCGGCGAACAGCGCGTGGCGGTGATCGCGCGCGAGCTGACGAAACTGTTCGAGACCGTGCTCGACGGCCCGCTGGTGGAACTGGCGGCGCGAGTGAAGGCCGATCCCAATCAGCGCAAGGGCGAGTTCGTGGTGATCGTCGAAGGCGCCGGCGACGATGCCGACGCCAAGGTGATCGAAGGCAAGCGCATTTACGCCAAGCTCAGCGAACACCTGCCGCCGTCCACCGCGGCGAAGCTGGCGGCGGAGTTGAGCGGGGCACCGCGCAAGGCCCTGTACGGCAGCGGCGAGTAAGCGCGGTCGATTAGCCCGGCGGCGGTTTGCGCAGGGGCCGCATCGCCGCGACCAGTTGATCCAGCAGTTCCGGCCCCGCCACTACGTCGAAGCACCAGCGGTCTTCGGAGATGAAGATCGGCAGGCCGTTGACCTGGAGCGTGCGTTCGCCGCCGTCGATGCTGAAGGAGCGTTCGCCGTCGGCTTCGCTTCGGCGGATCGAGCCATAGGCCGGCCAGAACGCGGCCTGCAGTTCTTCCTCGGTCCAATCGGGCAGGCGCTCGGAGAGGCTTTGAGCGTCGAGCAGGCCGGCGCGGCGGAGCATGCCGCGTGGGTACAGCGGGTAATGGTCTTCGGGGTCGTCGCTTTGCATGGGCCGGCCGATCCTCGCCGCGGCGCGCGGATGCGCGGTATTCGCCAATTTAACTGCGCGACGGCGGTTGGGCGCGTGCGCGTGCGACAATGCCGGCGCGAAGTAGGCCAGGCAGTCGCGTCATCGGGTCGCAAGATCCGGTGCCGAGGAAAGTCCGGGCTCCACAGGGCACGGTGCCAGGTAACGCCTGGGCGGCGCGAGCCGACGGAAAGTGCAACAGAGAGCAGACCGCCGAACGGCCCGCAAGGGTGCGTGGTAAGGGTGAAACGGTGCGGTAAGAGCGCACCGCGAGTCTGGCAACAGACCGGCACGGCAAACCCCACCGGGAGCAAAACCAAATAGGGAGACTATGTCGCGGCCCGCGATGTCTCCGGGTAGGTTGCTTGAGCGTAACGGTGACGTTGCGCCTAGAGGAATGACTGTCCACGACAGAACCCGGCTTATCGGCCTACTTCGCGCTTCTTAGGCATTCGCCTAAGAAGCCCCAAAGTTTGCGTAGCAAACTTTGGGCCCCAGCTCATTGGCATCCAAATCCCCGCCCCTTCGGGGCGCCCCCTTTACTAAAGGGGGCTCTCGTATCGATGCGGGCGCGGCGAACGATCCGCTTTCGCTTGAAGCCCTCTCCCGCTTGCGGGGTGAGTGGGCGCTGCTTGCGAGCCATCGGCTCGCGCGTCCGCGAACGCCCAAACGCTACGCGTTTGGGCTGGGGCGGGTTGGGTGAGGGCGCGCGAGCTCACGCGTCTGCGTGAGCTGCAGCGGCTGGTCCTCATCCGGCCCTTCGGGCCATCTTCTCCCGCTCGCGAGAGAAGGGCTCGATCCGGTTCTGCGCGCCGTTACTGCGCCGCGCCGATCTGCTTCATGAAGGCCTGGTTGTCCCAGAACAGCCACTCCTCAACCATTACCCCTTTTTCCCACCGGCCGATCGTGGCCATGTCCAGCTTGAAGCGCTTCTGGGTCGGGGCCAGGGTCTTGCCGTCGCCCAGCGCCATCGGCTGGCTGAAGGTGCCCTCCATCACTCCGGTCACCGCGGTCAGGTTGCCCTGGGCGATCTTGATCGGATGAACCTTGATCTTGGTGTCTGGGGCGAAGGCGAACAGCGGTTTGAGTTCGGCGATGTGCGCGTCCAGGCCGGTGGTGGTGCGGCCGTCGGGGTAGTGCACGAGGATGTTCTGCGCGTGGCTCTTATGGAAATCGTTCCACTGCTGGTTGCTGTAGTGGACGAAATCGAGCTCGTCGAAGGTCTGCAGGTTGCGGTCCTGCTGGGCCTGTTCGGCCTGCATGCGCTTGAGGATGGTCGCGTCGGCGGCCGCGGCGGTCAGGGGCGCGCGGTCGGGCGGGGCGCGGTTGCAGCCGGCTGCGAACAAGGCGGCCAGGGACAGGGCCAGCAGGCCGGCGCGCAGGGGCGTGGTGGACATGGGGCGGGACTCCGGGAAACGGTGCCGGCCACGCTAGGCCCTGCTGCGTGAACCCGATGTCGGTCTGCGCGGCCGCCGCATTGCGCCCATGTCGATAGTTGCCAGCGATCACGCCGGCAAATCCGATCTTCTGCGCCGATCTTCGCCTTTTGCTGCGCGGCAACATGGCCGCGGCATGTCCAAACAACTGTGACGGAGTTCGCTCAAGGGTCACTTTGTGACGTTCAGAGTCTCAAAACATGAGACGAAACAAAGGGTAGTGGATAAGTCTTGAATAAGACTCTGAAGTTCGCTGCAAGCCATTGATGCGCCTAGCGAAATTTGGCCAGGAAAGTTGTTGACAACCCTGTGGGCCCTGCTAATGTGGACATCCGAGGGAAAACCTGGGTTTTAGTGGTTTTCGGAGGCCAATCGCCCAGCCGGGCGAAAGAACTGAGGTGACCCGTCCGGTAGAGACGGGAGCCGCAAAGGTGCGCAATGTTCCAAGGCGAAACCGCCATCACGATCGACGACAAGGGCCGGCTGGCGGTGCCCACCGCTTACCGTGACCTCGTCGCGCGCGAGTGCGACAACCGCCTGGTCATCACCTACAACCCCTTCGAGTCGGGCTCTCTCTATCTGTATCCGCTGTCGATCTGGGAACGCGTTCGCGACCAGGTCAACAAGCTGCCCAAGGTCAAGCAGGTCAATCGCAACATGCAGCTCAAGCTGGTCGGCGCGGCGGCGTTCGTCGAACTCGACGGCAACGGCCGCATCACCGTCCCGGCCAGCCACCGCGCCGCGGTCGGCATCGAGAAGAAGGCCGTATTGCTGGGCATGGGCGACAAATTCGAACTTTGGAGCGAGCAGGCGCACCACGCGCAGATCCGTCAGACCATCACCGACGACGATCTGAGCGACGAACTGCTCGACTTGCAGCTATGACGGGCGGTGGCATGGAACGCACGCACGCGCGATCCGGCCACCTTCCCGTGATGTACCGGCAGGTGCTTGAAGGCCTGCGGGTGCACGGGAACGGAGCCTATCTGGACGGCACGTTCGGACGCGGCGGGCATGCCCGCGGCGTGCTTTCGCAATTGCAGGCCGGAGGCCGGCTACTGGTGATGGACAAGGACCCCGAAGCGATCGCCGTGGCCGAAAGCGAGTTCGGCGGCGATCCGCGCGTGTCCATCTATCGCGGCAGCTTCGCCGACCTGGCGCAGTGGGACGCGACCGCGGCCGGTCTGGACGGCGTGCTGCTCGACCTGGGCGTGTCCTCGCCGCAATTGGATGTGGCCGAGCGCGGTTTCAGTTTCGGCAAGGACGGCCCGCTGGACATGCGCATGGACCCGGACAACGGGCTCAGCGCGGCGGAATGGTTGGCCAAGGCGGGCGAGAAGGAGATCGCGGACGTGTTGTGGACGTATGGCGAGGAACGGCAGAGCCGCAAGATCGCGCGCACCATCGTGGCGCGTCGCGACGGGCAGCCGTTGACCCGCACCGCCCAGCTCGCCGACCTGATCGCCTCGGTCATGCCGCGCGGCGACCAGAAGATCCACCCGGCCACGCGCAGCTTCCAGGCCATCCGCATCTTCATCAACCGCGAGCTGGCCGATCTGGAACTCGGCCTGGACGCGGCGCTGGCGCGGCTCAAGCCGGGCGGCCGGCTGGCGGTGATCAGCTTCCATTCGCTGGAAGACCGCATCGTCAAGCAATTCATCCTGCGTCACTCCAAGGCGCCGCCGGCCAACCGCCGCATGCCGGTGGAGATCGACTTCACCCCGACCCTGCTCGCCATCGACGGCGCGCAGAAGGCCGAGTGGGAGGAAACCGCCGACAACCCGCGCGCACGCAGCGCCGTGTTGCGCGTGGCCGAGAAGCTGGAGGTGGCGGCATGATGCGCCTGCTGCTGGCCCTGCTGATCGTCGCCAACGTGGTGTCCGCGCTGCTGGTGGTGTTCGCGCGCCACGAGCATCGCCAGCTGTTCGTGCAGCTCAACAAGCTGCAGCGCGAACGCGACGAGCTCAATATCGAATTCGGCCGGCTGCAGCTGGAGCAGGCCACCTGGGCGGAAAGCAACCGCATCGACCAGGTCGCGCGCGAGCGCATCGGGATGAAATTTCCCGAAGGCGGCGAAACCGTGGTGATCCGGCCATGAGCGCGCGCAAGAACAACAAGCGCCCCGGCCGCAGCGGTCCGCTCGACCGCGTGCTGGGCGAGCGCGGCAATCGCGGCGGCGGCCTGGACCGGCTGGTCGAGAACCTCGGCGAAGGCTTCTCGCGCCTGCGCGATGAGCGCGCGCGCGCGGCCGGCAACAAGCCGCGCAACCGCAACGCCCAGTTCAATCTGCGCAACCGCCTGATCCTGGTCGGCGGCGCGCTGGGGCTGTGCTCGCTGGCGCTGCTGGGCCGCGCGCTGGACCTGCAGGTGATCAGCAACGACTTCTACCGCCAGCAGGGCGACGCGCGCTCGCTGCGCGAGATTCCGATTCCGACCTCGCGCGGCATGATCACCGACCGCAACGGCGAGCCGCTGGCGGTGTCCACGCCGGTCGAATCGATCTGGGGCAACCCGAAGGAACTGGCCAAGAGCCCCGAGCGCCTGCCGGAACTGGCCAAGGCCCTGGGCGTGGCGCCGGACGAACTGACCCGCAAGCTGTCGCAGCGTTCGGGCAAGGAGTTCATGTACCTCAAGCGCCGGATCAATCCGGACGAGGCGCGCAAGATCCTGGCCTACAAGATTCCCGGAGTGTTCTCGCAGCGCGAGTTCCGCCGCTTCTACCCGCAGGGCGAATCGATGGCGCACGTGCTGGGCTTCACCAATATCGACGACCGCGGCCAGGAAGGCCTGGAACTGGCGTTCGACCACGAACTGCGCGGCAAGCCCGGCACCAAGCGGGTGATCCGCGACGGCGCCGGCCGCATCGTGGAGAACGTCGATCTGGTGCAGTCGGCCGAACCGGGCAAGGACATCACCCTGACCCTGGACCGGCGCATCCAGTACCTGACCTATCGCGAACTGCGCCGCGCTCTGATCGACACCGGCGCCAGCAGCGCCTCGGCCGTGGTCCTGGACATCGAGACCGGCGAAGTGCTGGCGATGGCCAATCTGCCGACCTACAACCCGAACATGCTGGGCGCCGGCAATCGCGACACTCATCGCAACCGCGCGATCACCGACGTGGTCGAGCCGGGTTCGACGATGAAGCCGATCACCGTCGCCGCCGCGCTCAACGCCGGCACCGTCAAGCCGACCACCCTGGTGAACACCTCGCCGGGCTGGATGCCCAATGGCCGCTACCGCATCACCGACACGCACAACAACGGCGTGTTGACCGTCACCGGCGTGATCACCAAGAGCTCGAACATCGGCGCGGCCAAGCTGGCGCTGCCATTGCCTAACGACTACTTCTATAAGTTCATCCGAAACTTCGGCTACGGCAGCAAGCCGGGCAGCGGCTTCCCGGGCGAATCCTCGGGCCTGCTCGCGCCGCCGCAGCGCTGGAGCGGCACAACCAAGGCGACCATGGCCTACGGCTATGGCCTGTCGGCCACGCCGATGCAGATCGCGATCGCCTACGCGGCGATGGCCAACGGCGGCAAGCTGATCCAGCCGACCTTCGTCAAGGGCCAGCCCAACGAAGCGCATCAGGTGCTCGACCCGGTCGTGGCCGGCGAAATCATGCGCATGATGCAGACCGTGACCGAGCCGGGCGGCACCGCCAAGCAGGCCGCGATCCTGGGCTATCACGTCGCCGGCAAGACCGGCACCACGCGCAAGTTCAGCGCCACCGGCGGTTATTCGAAGAAGTACGTGTCGCTGTTCGCCGGCGTAGTGCCGGTGGAGAAGCCGCGCTTTTCGATGGTGGTGGTGGTCAGCGAGCCCGATCCGACCAAGCGCGGTTACTACGGCGGTTCGGTGTCCGGCCCGGTGTTCCGCAACGTCATGGACGGCGCGCTGCGCCTGATGGACGTGGCGCCGGACGACATCGAAACCTGGCTGGCGGTGCAGGCCGCGGCCGAGGCCAAGCGGCTCAAGCAAAACGGCGGCAAGCCGACCGGCCCGGTGGTTCCGGCCGCGGCGACCGCGACCCACGCGGTCGCATCGCCGCCGCCCATCGCCGCCAGCAGCGTCGCGCAGGCCGCGGCCCACGGAGGCGCTCGATGAGCCGCCTCATGGCCCTGGCCGAACTGTTGCCCGACATCGCCGGCATCCCCGGCGATCTGCGCATCACGGGTCTGGTGATGGACAGCCGAGCGGTGCGTCCGGGCAATGCCTTCGTGGCCATCGCCGGCTTCGGCGCGCACGGGCTCAAGTTCGTCGAACAGGCGCGCGCGCAGGGCGCGGTCGCGATTTTGTTCGAGCCGCCCGCGCCCGAGGATATTCCCGCGCCCGCCGATGCGATCGCGGTGCCCGGGCTGCGTTCGCGCCTGGGCGAGATGGGCGATGAGTTCCACGGCCGCGCCACCGAAGCGATGACCGTGGTCGGCGTGACCGGCACCAACGGCAAGACCTCGACCGTGCAGTTGATCGCGCAGGCCTGGGCCTTGCGCGGCATCCGCTGCGGCACCGTCGGCACGCTCGGCGCCGGCTTGTACGGCGAGATCGTCCCGACCGGTTTCACCACGCCGCTGGTGCTGCAGTTGCACGAACTGCTGGCCGACATGCACGACGCCGGCGCGCAGGCGGTGGCGATGGAAGTCAGCTCGCACGCGCTCGATCAGGGCCGCGTGGCCGGCGTGCATTTCGATGTCGGCGTGTTCACCAATCTCACCCGCGATCATCTCGACTACCACGGCGACATGGCCAGCTACGGCGCGGCCAAGGCGCGTTTGTTCGCGTGGTCGGGGCTGAAGGCGGCGGCGATCAACCTGGACGACGAGTTCGGCCGCGAACTGATCGCGCAGCTGCCCAAGAGCGTGCGCGCGATCGGCCTGAGCTCGCGCGGCCGCGACGGCGCCACGGTGCGCGCCGAGGCGTTGAGCTTCGACGGCCGCGGCATCGGTTTCGATCTGGTGGTCGCCGGCAAATCGCATCCGGTCGCCTCCAAGCTGCTCGGCCGCTTCAACGTCGACAATCTGCTGGCGGTGGCCGGCGCGCTGTACGCGCTGGACGAAGCGCCGGCGCAGATCGCGCAGACCCTGTCGCAGCTGGAACCCATCCACGGCCGCATGAACCGCCTCGGCGGCGATGGCGTGCTGCCGCTGGTGGTGATCGACTACGCGCACACGCCCGACGCGCTGGAGCAGGCATTGGCCTCGCTGCGCGCGCACGCCAACGCGCGCCTGATCTGCGTGTTCGGCTGCGGCGGCGAGCGCGACCGCGGCAAGCGCCCGCAGATGGCGGCGATCGCCGAACACGACGCCGACCTGGCCATCGTCACCGACGACAACCCGCGCGGCGAAGACGGCGACGCCATCGTCGCGGACATTCTCGAAGGCTTCCGCGATCCGCAGCGCGCGGTCGTGCTGCGCGATCGCCGCGCCGCGATCGAGTACGCGATCGGTGAGGCCGGCCCCGACGACATCGTGCTGGTGGCCGGCAAGGGGCACGAGCCTTATCAGGAAATCCACGGCGTGCGCCATCCTTTCGACGACACCTTGATCGCCCAGGCCGCGCTGGAAAGCCGCGAGCCGCGCAAGGACGCGCATGTGTCGCCGGCCCTGGGCGGGGAGGAGCGGCCATGAGGCGCCTGCTGCTGTCCGAAATCGCGCGCATGACCGGCGGCCGCCTGCACGGCGAAGACGCCGCGATCGACGTGGTCGCCACCGATACCCGCGCGCTGCCGGCGAGCGGCGCGGCCTTGTTCGTCGCGCTCAAGGGCGAGCGTTTCGACGGCCACGATCATGTCGCCAAGTTGGCCGGCAACGCCGTGGCCGGCGCGCTGGTGTCGCGTGAGGTCGATGCGCCGATCGCGCAGGTGATCGTCGCCGACACCGAGCGCGCGCTGGCCGATCTGGCGACCACCGTGCAGTCCACCCGCGACACCCGCGTGGTCGCGATCACCGGCAGCAACGGCAAGACCAGCGTCAAGGCGCTGACCACGGCGATCCTGGAACAGGCCGCGCCGGGCCGCACCTATTCGACGCCGGGCAACCGCAACAACGAAATCGGCCTGCCGCTGGCGGTGCTGGACGCGCCGGAAGACGCGCAGTTCGCCATCTATGAAATGGGCGCGGGCAAGCCCGGCGACATCGATTACCTGGTGCGCATCGCGCGCCCGCAGGTGGCGCTGGTCAACAACGTCGCGCCGGCGCATCTGGAGCGCATGGGCAGTCTGCTCGGCATCGCCGACACCAAGGCGGCGATCTACGACGCGCTGCCGTCCTACGGCGTGGCTGCGATCAATGCCGACGATGCGTTCGCGCCGTATTTCGAGAATCGCGCTTCCGGCCGCACGATCATCCGCTATGGGATCGACGCCAGCGCGGAGGTTACAGCTCGGGATGTTCACGTCGGGCCTGAGGGTTCTACGTTCGCGCTTGTAACCCCGCTGGGCGAGGCCAAGATTGCGCTGAAGGCGATTGGCCGCCACAACGTGCGCAACGCGCTCGCCGCGACCGCGCTGGCCTTGGGCGCGGGCGTGTCGCTGGACACCATCGCCGCCGGCCTCGATGCCGCGCAGCCGGTCGATGGCCGCCTGATCACCCATCGCCTCGACAACGGCGCGGTGCTGATCGACGACAGCTACAACGCCAACCCGGGTTCGACCGCGGCCGCCATCGACACTCTGGCCGAGATGGCCGGCGAGAACTGGCTGGTGCTCGGCGCGATGCGCGAGATCGGCAACGAGGAAGTCGCCATGCACGCCGAGATCGGCCGCCGCGCCAAGGCCGCCGGCCTGCGCCGCCTGTTCGCGCTGGGCGAACTGCCGAGCGCCGCCGCGCAGGCCTTCGGCGAAGGCGCGCAAGTGTTCGACAGCCACGACTCGCTGGCGCGCGCGCTCGACACCGAGCTGCGCGAGGGCGTGCGCGTGTTGGTGAAAGGTTCGCACAGCAGTGCGATGGACAAGATCGTGACGGCGTTGCTGTCCGCGCACACACCCGCAACGGGGAAGGGGACGACGCATGTTGCTTGAACTCACTCGCTGGCTTGAACAACTGCAGAGCCTGTTCGGTCTGTTCGGCTATCTGACCTTCCGCGGCATTCTCAGCGCGTTGACCGCGCTCGCCCTGTCGCTGTGGTGGGGCCCGGCGGTGATCCGCAAGCTCGCCCAGTACAAGGGCGGCCAGCCGATCCGCCAGGACGGCCCGCAGAGCCACTTCTCCAAGGCCGGCACGCCGACCATGGGCGGCGCGCTGATCCTGATGACGGTGCTGGCCTCGGTGCTGCTTTGGGGCGACCTGCGCAACAGGTATGTGTGGCTGGTGCTGGCGGTGATGCTGTGCTTCGGCGCGATCGGCTGGTACGACGACTGGATCAAGATCGTGCGCCGCGATCCCAACGGCCTGAAGTCGCGCTGGAAGTATCTGCTGCAGTCGATCTTCGGCCTGGCCGCCGGCGCCTTCCTGTACTTCACCGCCGATCCGGCGGTGGTCGCGAGCACCACGTTCTATGTTCCGCTGATCAAGGCGGTGGCGATTCCGCTCGGCGCCGGCCTGATCGTGGTGGCGTATTTCTGGATCGTCGGCTTCTCCAACGCGGTCAACCTCACCGACGGCCTGGACGGGCTGGCGATCATGCCGACCGTGCTGGTGGCCTGCGCGCTGGGCGTGTTCGCCTACGCTTCGGGCCACGCCGAGTTCTCCAAGTACCTGCAGATTCCGCAAGTGCCCGGCGCCGGCGAGTTGGTGATCATCTGCGCGGCGATCGCCGGCGCGGGTCTTGGATTTTTGTGGTTCAACACCTATCCGGCCATGGTGTTCATGGGCGACATCGGCGCGCTGGCGCTGGGCGCGGTGCTCGGCACCATCGCCATCATCGTGCGCCAGGAACTGGTGCTGGTGATCATGGGCGGCGTGTTCGTGATCGAAACCCTGTCGGTGATGATCCAGGTCGCCTCGTTCAAGCTCACCGGCAAGCGCGTGTTCCGCATGGCGCCGATCCATCACCACTTCGAACTCAAGGGCTGGCCCGAGCCGCGCGTGATCGTGCGCTTCTGGATCATCTCGGTGGTGCTGGTCCTGGTCGGTCTGGCCACGCTCAAGGTCCGCTGATGGAAAATTCCGCACGCCAGGCAACCCGGCTCGACGCCATCCACGGTCGCTACGACCCGTGGCTGCTTTTCGTGTCCGCGGCGCTGGCCTGCGTCGGCGTGGTGATGGTCGGCTCGGCCTCGCTCGGCGTCGCCGCGACCCACGCGGTGGACCCGTTCTACTTCCTCACCCGCCATCTGATCTTCCTCGGCATCGGCCTGGGTCTGGCGTTCTGGCTGATGCGCACCGAGCTCAAGACCATCGAACAGCACAACCAGTGGCTGCTGCTGGTGTGCGTGGTGCTGTTGCTGGCGGTGTTCGTGCCGGTGATCGGCAAGCAGGTCAACGGCGCCAAGCGCTGGATCAACCTGGGGCCGGCCAGCTTCCAAGCGGTCGAGGCGGTCAAGCTGATGTACATCGTCTGGCTGGCCAGTTACCTCAAGCGCTTCAGCGAAGACATTTCCGCGACCTGGGGCGCGATGCTCAAGCCGATCGGCGTGGCCATCGTGCTGGTCGGCCTGTTGCTGATGCAGCCGGACTTCGGCTCGTCCTCGCTGCTGCTGGCGATCACCGCCGGCATGCTGGTGCTGGGCGGCGTCAACATGCCGCGCATGTTCGGCCCGGTACTGATCGGCCTGCCGGTGCTGGCGGTGATCGCCATCGCCGAGCCCTACCGCGTGGTGCGCCTGACCTCGTTCCTCAATCCCTGGGTCGATCCGTTCGGCACCGGTTATCAGCTGACCAATGCGCTGATGGCGGTCGGCCGCGGCGAATGGACCGGCGTCGGCCTGGGCGCGTCGGTGCAGAAGCTGTCGTACCTGCCCGAGGCGCATACCGACTTCATCATGGCGGTGATCGCGGAAGAGTTCGGCTTCGTCGGCGTGTGCGCCGTGGTCGGCCTGTACATGCTGCTGTCCGGGCGCGCGCTGTGGATCGGATTGAAGTGCGTGGAAATGCGCCGCCACTTCTCCGGCTACGTCGCCTTCGGCATCGCGCTGTGGATGGGGCTGCAGAGCTTCGTCTCGATCGGCGTGAACCTGGGCCTGCTGCCGACCAAGGGCCTGACCCTGCCGATGATTTCCTACGGCGGCTCCAGCGTGGTGATGAGCTGCGCGGCGCTGGCGGTGTTGCTGCGCGTGTCCTACGAACTCGACCGCGCCCAGCGCCAGGTCGCGCGCCTGCGCGGCGAAGCGACCCAGCCCGCGGCCGGCGCGCCGGCCACGGCGAATCCGATTCCGTCCGCCGCCGCCAACAGCGCGCGCGGCAACGACGCCGCGCGCGGCACCAGCCGCCTGCGCGAGCGGGTCGAGCCGACGCTCGGGAGGTCCGCATGAGCGAGCTTCCCTCGAGCGAGCGCCCGGTGATGATCCTGGCCGGCGGCACCGGTGGACATATCTTCCCGGGATTGGCGGTGGCCAAGGCTTTGCGCGGCCGTAACGTCCCGGTGTGCTGGCTGGGCGCCGACGGCGGCATGGAAACCCGTCTGGTGCCGCAGCACGGCATCGACATCGACACCCTCGCCATCGGCGGCGTGCGCGGCAAGGGACTGGCGACGCTGTTGCGCGCGCCGTTCCGGCTGGCGGCGTCGGTGCGCGCGGCGCAGCGCGTGCTGCGCCAGCGCCAGCCGCGCGCGGTGATCAGCTTCGGCGGTTACGCCGCCGGCCCCGGCGGCATCGCCGCGCGGCTGGCCGGTCTGCCGCTGATCGTGCACGAACAAAATCGCGCCCCGGGCCTGACCAATCGCGTGCTGTCGCGTTTCGCCCGGCGCGTGCTGACCGGGTTTCCGGACACTTTCGCCAATGTCAGCGAAGAAGTCGTCGGCAATCCGGTGCGCGCGGAAATCGCCGGCATCGAGCCGCCGGCGCAGCGTTTCGCCGATCGCAGCGGTCCGCTGCGCCTGCTGGTGCTCGGCGGCAGCCAGGGCGCGCGCGCGCTCAACAGCGCGGTGCCGCAGGCGATCGCCGGTTTGCGCGGGCGCGTGCCGTGCGAAGTGCGCCATCAATGCGGCGAGAAGTTGCTGGCCGATGCGCAGCAAGCCTATGCCAAGGCCGGAATCATCGCTTCGTTGGAACCTTTCATCGCCGACATGTCGGCCGCTTACGGTTGGGCCGACCTGGTGGTCTGCCGCGCCGGCGCGCTGACCCTGGCCGAGCTGTGCGCGGCCGGCGTCGGCAGCGTGCTGGTGCCGTTCCCGCAGGCGGTGGACGACCACCAGACCAAGAACGCGCGCTTCCTGGTCGATCGCGGCGCGGCGCAGTTGCTGCCGCAGGCCGGCGAAGACTTGGGCGCGCGCCTGTCGGCGACGATCGAAATCCTGGCCGAGCGCGGCGTGCTGCTGCAGATGGCGCAAGCGGCGCGAAGCATCGCCAAACCCGACGCGGCCGATCGCGTCGCGGAGATTGTGCTGGAGGTGGCGCGATGAGCCGCTTCGCTGACGGGAATCGGGAATGGGGAATCGGGAATCGGCAAAAGCCGGGTGCCCGGCCATTCGCGCCTGGTATCACCGACAAAGTTTCAAATCGCGACGAAACCCGCTTCACCCGATTCCCGATTCCCCATTCCCGACTCCCGGATTTCAAAGCATGAGCACCGCACTCCGCCGCCGCCTGCAGCACACCGGCGATCTGGCCAAGGCGTTTCCGCGCGTGCATTTCGTCGGCATCGGCGGCACCGGCATGAGCGGCATCGCCGAAGTCATGTGCACGCTGGGTTATCAGGTGTCCGGCTCGGACATGGCCGACAACGCCGTGACCCGCCGCCTGGCCTCGATGGGCGTCACCGTGCACCGCGGCCATTCCGCCGCCAACGTGCTCGGCGCCGATTGCGTGGTCGTGTCCAGCGCGATCAAGCGCGACAACCCGGAACTGATGGAAGCGCGCTCGCAGCGCATTCCGGTGGTGCCGCGCGCGGAAATGCTGGCCGAGCTGATGCGCTTCCGCCGCGGCATCGCCGTGGCCGGCACCCACGGCAAGACCACCACCACCTCGCTGACCGCCAGCGTGCTGGCCGAGGGCGGCATCGACCCGACCTTCGTGATCGGCGGCAAGCTGCTCGCCGCCGGCGCCAACGCCGGCCTGGGCGGCGGCCAGTGGCTGGTCGCCGAGGCCGACGAAAGCGACGGCAGCTTCCTGCGCCTGAATCCGCAGATCGCCATCGTCACCAACATCGACGCCGATCACCTGGAAAACTACGGCGGCGATTTCGCCAAGGTCCAGGCCGCGTTCGAGGAATTCCTGCACCGCCTGCCGTTCTACGGCCTGGCCGTGCTGTGCATCGACGACGCCAACGTCGCCAAGCTCGCCGCCGAAACGCCGCGCCACGTGATGACCTACGGCTTCGACGAAACCGCCGACGTGCGCGCCGAAGACGTCAGCCAGAACGCCGGCGCGATGCATTTCACCCTGTGCCTGCCCGACGCGACCCGCACCGCGGTGACGCTGGCGTTGCCGGGCCGGCACAACGTGCTCAACGCGCTGGCCGCCGCGTCGGTGGCGTGGCAGTTGGGCGTGCAGCCCGATGCGATCGCGCGCGCGCTGGAGAAATTCGCCGGCATCGGCCGCCGCTTCAACCTGCTCGCCCAGATCAAGACCGACAAGGGCGCGACGGTGCAGTTGGTGGACGACTACGGCCATCACCCGAAAGAGCTCGAAGCGGTGTTCGCCGCCGCGCGCGGCGGCTGGCCGGACAAGCGTCTGGTGGTGGCGTTCCAACCGCATCGTTACAGCCGCACCCGCGATCTGTTCGACGACTTCGCCGCGGTGCTGTCGTCGGTGGACGCGCTGGTGCTGACCGAGGTCTATCCGGCCGGCGAAGCGCCGATCGCCGGCGCCGACGCCAAGTCGCTGGCGCGCGCGATCCGTGCGCGCGGCCGCATCGACCCGGTGGTGGTCAACACCGCCGCCGATCTGGCCGGTGTGCTGCCGGACGTATTGAACGACGGCGACCTGCTGTTGCTGATGGGCGCCGGCGATATCGGCGCGGCCGCGCAGCAGTTGTCGAGCAACGGTTTCCAAGGAGAATCCAAGTGAGTTCGCAGTTCGCTCCGCTTCGCGTCACCGATCCGGCGGTATTCGGCCGCGTCGCCGTGCTGATGGGCGGCACCAGTTCCGAGCGCGAGGTGTCGTTGGATTCCGGCCGCGGCGTGCTCGAAGCGCTGCGCTCGCGCGGCGTGGACGCATTCGCGGTCGACGGCATTCCGGCCTTGATCGACGCCATTCGCGCCGGCAGCGTGGACCGTGTCTTCAACATCCTGCACGGCAACAAGGGCGGCGGCGAAGACGGCGTGCTGCAAGGCGTGCTCGAAGCGCTCGGCGTGCCCTACACCGGTTCGGACGTGCTGGGCTCGGCGCTGGCGATGGACAAGATCCGCACCAAGCAGGTGTGGATCGGCGCCGGCCTGCCGACCCCGAAGTACAAGCGCATCGCCAAGGGCGACGACGTGCACGCGGCGGCGCAAGAGATCGGCCTGCCGGTGATCATCAAGCCGTCCAGCGAAGGCTCTAGCGTCGGCGTGTCGCGCGTGCTCAAGGACGCCGATATCGACGATGCCGTCGCATTGGCCGCGCGCTATCCCGGCGAGATGCTGATGGAGCAGATG
The DNA here is from genome assembly GCF_052113885.1 of Lysobacter sp. TAB13. Lineage (NCBI taxonomy): Bacteria > Pseudomonadati > Pseudomonadota > Gammaproteobacteria > Lysobacterales > Lysobacteraceae > Lysobacter > Lysobacter sp. TAB13. The sequence goes on from NZ_JBFRDR010000004.1 coordinate 178,688, forward strand.
GTGATCGGCGAGGAACTCACCGTGGCCGTGCTGATCAACGGCGAGGGCTACACCGCGCTGCCGTCGATCCGCATCGTCCCCAAGGGCGAGTGGTACGACTATCACGCCAAGTACATCGCCGACGACACGCAATACCTGTGTCCGGGCCTGGAAGGCGAGATCGAAGAGGAAATCCGCCGCCTGGCGATGGAGGCCTTCGTCGCCGCCGGCTGCAAGGGATGGGGCCGCGTGGACTTCATGCGCGACCGCACCAGCGGACAGCTGTACCTGATCGAGGTCAACACCGCGCCGGGCATGACCAGTCATTCGCTGGTGCCCAAGGCCGCGCGTCAGCTCGGCATCGAGTACGACGAACTGTGCTGGCGCGTGCTCGAAGCGACCGTGCAAGGAGGTGCGGTGGCGTGAACGCCCTGCTGCGACTCGTCGGATGGGTGCTGGCGCTGGCCTTGGTCGCGCTGCCGGTCGTGGCCGTGCTCAACGGCTGGATCGGCGCGAACCAGTGGCCGCTCAAGCGCCTGCGCGTGACCGGCGAGTTCGAGCGGGTCGACGCGGCGGCGCTGCGCAAGACCCTGCTGCCGTATGCGCAGCGCGGTTTCTTCGCGGTCGATCTGCCGCGCGCGCAGGACGCGGTGGCGAAGCTGCCGTGGGTCGAGCACGCCGAAGTGCGCAAGCGCTGGCCCGACGTGCTGGAAGTCAGCGTGATCGAGCACAAGCCGTTCGCGCGCTGGGGCAAGGATCAGTTGTTGTCCGAGCAGGGCCGCCTGTTCCCGATCAGCAACATCCAGGTGCCGGCCAACCTGCCGCAGTTCGGCGGTCCGGACACGCGCGTGGCCGATGTGGTCGCGCTGTACAACGAGTCGCGCGAGTTGTTCGCGCCGATCGGCCTGGACGTGAAGCAGATCGAAGTCGATCAGCGCGGCAGCTGGACCCTGGGCCTGGCCAACGGCGCGCAGATCGTGGTCGGCCGCAGCCAGGCGCGGGCGCGGTTGAGCCGCTTCGTCAAGTTGTTGCCGCAGTTGATGGCGCAGCGGGTGCAGGTGCTGGCGCGCGCGGATCTTCGTTACACCAATGGTTTTTCGCTGTCGTGGGCGCCGGTACAGGCGCCGGCGGCGGCACCGAAGCAGCAGCAAGGACAGTCATGAATCGCAAAGGCGACAAGTCGCTGATCGTAGGCCTGGACGTCGGCACCTCGAAAGTGGTGGCGCTGGTGGGCGAGTATTCGCCCGGCAATCCCATCGAGGTGATCGGCATCGGCTCGCACGAATCGCGCGGGCTCAAGCGCGGCGTGGTCGTCGATATCGAATCCACCGTGCAGTCGATCCAGCGCGCGATCGAGGAAGCCGAGCTGATGGCCGGCTGCGAGATCCGCTCGGTGTACGCCTCGATTTCCGGCAACCACATCCAGTGCCGCAACTCGCAGGGCATCGCCCCGATCCGCGACGGCGAGGTCACCTACGGCGATCTGGACCGGGTGCTGGACGCGGCCAAGGCGGTGGCGATCCCGGCCGACCAGAAGATCCTGCATGCGATCCCGCGCGACTACGTGCTCGACGATTCGCAGGAAGGCATCCGCAATCCGGTCGGCATGACCGGCGTGCGCCTGGAGGTGCATGCGCACCTGGTGGTGTGCGCGCAGTCGGCCGCGGCCAACATCAGCAAGTGCGTGCAGCGCTGCGGCCTGCAGGTGGACGATCTGATCCTGGGCGTGCTGGCTTCCAGCAACGCGGTGCTGACCAGCGACGAGCGCGAGCTCGGCGTGGTGCTGGTCGATATCGGCGCGGGCACCACCGACATCGCGGTGTTCGTGCAGGGCGCGATCGCGCACAGCGCGTCGCTGCCGATCGCCGGCGACAAGGTCACCGAGGACATCGCGCACATGCTGCGCACGCCGACGCCGGAAGCCGAGCAGATCAAGGTGCGCTACGCCTGCGCGCTGGCGCAGATGGCAACCGCCGAGGAATCGATCCAGGTGCCCAGCGTCGGCGACCGTCCGCCGCGGCGCATGCCGCGCCACTCGCTGGCGCAGGCGGTGCAGGCGCGCTACGAGGAAATCTTCGAAATGATCCAGGCCGAGCTGCGCCGCTCCGGTTTCGAGCATCACGTCCGCGCCGGCATGGTCCTGACCGGCGGCGCGGCCAAGATGGAAGGCGTGGTCGAGCTGGCCGAGGAAATGCTGCAGATGCCGGTGCGCGTGGGCATTCCGCAGCACGTCACCGGTCTGGGCGAAGTGGTCGGCAATCCGGTGCACGCCACCGGCGTGGGCCTGCTGCTGATGGGCAGCCAGATCGAAAACCCGCGCCGTCCGGTGATCTCCACCGGCCGCGCCGGCAGCTTCTTCAACAAGATCAAGAACTGGTATCGCGGCGAGTTCTGACGCGGCGGTATCGGAGTCTCACGGCCGAGGCGAGGGCGCCATGGCCGACAAGCGGGCAGCGTGGCGAGCGTACTGGCATACATCCCCCACCCAATAACTAGCAGTACATAAAACTAGAGGACGAGGACATGGCACATTTCGAATTGGTTGAAAAAATGGCCCCGAACGCGGTCATCAAGGTCGTCGGCGTGGGCGGCGGCGGCGGCAACGCCGTGGCGCACATGGTCAGCGGCAACGTCGACGGCGTGGAATTCATCACCGCCAACACCGACGCCCAGGCGATCAAGAACTGCGGCGCCAAGCTGCAGCTGCAGCTGGGCAGCAACGTCACCAAGGGCCTGGGCGCCGGCGCGAATCCGGAAGTCGGCCGTCAGGCGGCGCTGGAAGATCGCGAACGCATCATGGACGCGCTGACCGGCGCCGACATGGTCTTCATCACCGCCGGCATGGGCGGCGGCACCGGCACGGGCGCCGCGCCGGTCGTGGCTCAGCTCGCGAAAGAGATGGGCATCCTGACCGTGGCGGTCGTGACCAAGCCGTTCCCGTTCGAAGGCCGCCGCCGTATGCAGGTCGCGCTCAAGGGCATCGAGGAGCTGTCGCACCACTGCGATTCGCTGATCACGATCCCCAATGAGAAGCTGATCACCGTGCTCGGCCGCAACGCGACGATGATCCAGGCCTTCCGCGCCGCCAACGACGTGCTGCTCGGCGCCGTGCAGGGCATCGCAGATCTGATCGTGCGTCCGGGCCTGATCAACGTCGACTTCGCCGACGTGCGCACCGTGATGAGCGAGATGGGCCTGGCGATGATGGGCACCGGCGCCGCGCGCGGCGACGACCGCGCTCAGGCCGCGGCCGAGTCGGCGATCCAGAACCCGCTGCTCGACGACGTCAACCTGGCCGGCGCCAACGGCATCCTGGTCAACATCACCGCCGGTCCGGACTTCACCATGGCCGAGTTCGACGAAGTGGGCCGCACTATCGAAGGCTTCGCTTCCGAAGACGCCACCGTGGTCATCGGCACCGTGCTCGATCCGGACATGCAGGACGAGGTCCGCGTCACCGTGGTCGCCACCGGCCTCAACCGCGTCGCCGCCAAGCAGTCGGTGCGCGGCCAGGGCTATGACCGCGAATCGCAGCGCACGCCGATCCAGCTGGTGCGCAACGCGACCACCGGCCAGCCCGAGTTCGGCGCCATGGACGACGTCGGCCATGCGCCGATGCCGAGCTTCGGCGGCAGCCTGCGCGGCAACACCCGCCAGGAACCGACCGGTCCGGCCGTGGCCGATTTCGGCAGCGACAACAGCTACCTGGACATCCCGGCGTTCCTGCGCCGCCAGGCGGATTGAGGCGTTGAAGCCAGGAATGAGTGCGCAGGAGTGAGAAACGAGTAGAAGCCCGGCTTTTACTCACTGCTCACTCCTCTTAGCTCGTTCCTGCTTCAAGAACCACCCAAGGGCCGGACTCGTCCCCGGCCCGAGGCATCTTGCCCCGGCGTTATCGCGCGGGGCTTTGGGCCGGTCGGCCCGACCCCGCAAGGGCGGGCCGACCGGTCAGTTTGACGCTTGCTGTTGACAACGGCGGGACAGTGCGTCCTTTTCGTTCAGGTTCAGCGACCTGCGTGCTAATCTTGCGCAGTTTCGTGTCCGTCCCCATTAGCTATTCCGTCCTCGCGGCCCTCGCGCCTTGCGGACGGACAGCCAGCAAAATCCCAGAACAAGAACTTCGCGGAAGTCCCCACGACCATGCTGCGTCAGCGCACCCTCAAGAATGTGATCCGCGCCACCGGCGTGGGCCTGCACAGCGGCGAGAAGGTTTTTCTCACCCTGCGTCCGGCCCCGGTGGACACCGGCATCGTGTTCCGCCGCGTCGATCTCGACCCGGTGGTGGAGATGCCCGCGCGCGCCGATCTGGTCACCGAGACCACGTTGTGCACCGGCCTCACCTACGGCGTCGGCAAGGTCATGACGGTCGAGCACCTGCTCTCGGCCATGGCCGGGCTGGGCATCGACAACTGCTATGTCGAACTGTCGGCGCCGGAAGTACCGATCATGGACGGCTCGGCCGGTCCGTTCGTGTTCCTGCTGCAGTCCGCCGGCATCGCCGAGCAGGACGCGCCCAAGCGTTTCATCCGCATCAAGCATCCGGTGGAAGTGCGCGAAGGCGACAAGGTCGCGCGTTTCGAGCCGTTCGAAGGTTTCCGCCTGGGCTTCACCGTGGTCTTCGACCATCCGGCGATTCCGGCCTCGCAGTCGCGCGCGGAAGTGCAGTTCTCCACCGAGAACTACATCCGCGAAGTCAGCCGCGCGCGTACCTTCGGCTTCATGCGCGATCTGGAATACATGCGCGAGCGCAACCTCGGCCTGGGCGGCTCGATGGACAACGCGATCGTGCTCGACGAATTCCGCGTGCTCAACGACGACGGCCTGCGCTACGCCGATGAGTTCGTGCGTCACAAGATCCTCGATGCGGTCGGCGACCTGTATCTCGCCGGCCATCCCATCATCGGCGCCTACGAAGGCCACAAGTCCGGCCACGCGCTCAACAACAAGCTGGTGCGCGCGCTGCTGGCCGAGCGTTCGGCCTGGGAGTTGGTGAGCTACAGCGACGCCGAGCCGGTTCCGGTCGCCTACGGCGAACCGCTGACGGCCGGATACGCCGCCTGAAATAGCGCCGGGTCGCCCCGATAGGTCGCCCGGACAACGCCGGACCCGCGCCTCGCCGAGGTCCGCAACGCGCCCGCCACGGCGCTCGATCGACCCAAGGGCATCCGGCCGCGCCGCGATGCCCGCTTCGCGCCGGACTCCTCCGGCTTTATGCGAAGCCCGCCGGCCCCGTGACGCCGGCCGCAAAAAGTCAGGAACGTTAACTCGGTCACACTCGTGAACGTAGCGTGACGCCTTAACGTTTTTCTAACGAAACTTTTCTGGAACCCTTCCGAACGCTTAACAAACCCCGGGGTCCCGGCCAGTAGGATTCCCCGACCCGGCACTCGGACCCCCGCCGGCTCGCCCCCTGAAGCGCGAGCCTACCGAGCGTCAGCTGGCATCGTTGGAACCCGACGGATCGGGCTTGTTCAACGACGCCAGTGCGGCCTGCAGCGCAGCTTGCGTCGCGGCCGACATGGGTTTGGCCTTCCGAACCGGTGCTGCCGCCGGGTTGGGAACCGTCGTCTTGACGACGAGTTCGGCCGTATCCAGTCCGATGGATCGGGCTGCGTCGAGCAGTTCCGGAGCCGCGAGCCGAAGCTTGGCGCGCCACACCGGGGCATCGACGACGTACACGAGCCTGCCGCGTTCGAAGTTGGCCAGCCGCGCATGCGCGGCGATCGAAGGCGGCAGGTAGGGGCGTAACCGACGGTCCAGTTCGTCGAGCCACAGCGCTCGCCGGACGATGGAACCGCCCGGGTTGCCGGTAGCGGGGTCTGCTCCCGCCAGCGCATCCATAGCGATGCGCGGCGAGGATGGGCCGCGCGATGGCGGCCTTTTGGGCTTGTAATCAGACATCGGACACATGACCTATCAATCCATCGTAAACAACACGCGCGCCAGGCTGGATGGTTTCTTCCAGCAGTGCGGCCGGATCGGCGCTCGCCGCCCCGCGCTCGTCATGGCGCTGCTGCTCGGCACCGGAGTCACCATCGGTGCCGGCGCCGGCATCGCCGACAACCGCATGCTACGCGCCGAACTGGCCCAGCAGCAGGGCCAGATCGCCGCCACCCGCCGCGACGCGCAGCGCGAGATCAACGCCCTGGCCGCGCGCATGGGCGAGCTGCAGGCCGAGGCCAACCGCCTCAACGCCCTGGGCGAGCGCCTGACCCGCATCGGCCAGCTGCAGGACGGCGAGTTCGATTTCAACAAGCCGGTCGGCGTCGGTGGCGCCGGTCCCGTGCGCGACATGGCCAAGCCCGAGCTCAACGCCGGCATGGACCAACTGGCGAGCCAGTTCAAGGCCTCCGGCGAGCAGTTGTCGGTGCTCGAAGCGCTGCTGTTCAATCGCCAGATCGACATGAACGCGGTGCCCTCGCGCGCGCCGATCGCCAACAGCTACATCACCTCCGGCTTCGGCGGCCGCGCCGATCCGTTCAACGGCGGCGCCGCGTTCCACAAGGGCATCGATTTCGAAGCCGACGTCGGCGACCCGGTCCTGGCCGTGGCCGACGGCGTGGTCAGCTACTCCGGCGTGCGTTCGGGCTACGGCAACGTGGTCGAGATCGATCACGGCAACGGCTACGTGACCCGCTACGCGCACAACTCGCGCCTGCTGATGAAGGTCGGCGAGCTGGTCCGCGCCGGGCAGGAGATCGCCAAGGCCGGCTCCAGCGGCCGTTCCACCGGCGCCCACGTGCACTTCGAGGTATGGGAAAGCGGCCGGGTAGTGAATCCGGTCAAGTTCCTCAATCAGCAGTCGCCGCTCAGAGGGTGAGACGGGCCTGCTTGCGAGCCACTGGCTCGCGGCCCGTTGAACGACCGCCGCACTGCGGCGGGCCGGAGTCGCCAAAGCACGAACTGCGCCAGCCTCAAACCAAGCCGATCTCAGATCCAGTCAAACAGCGAAACCGTGGAATTGGGCAAAGTCCCACATTCGATCGGCGCACATCCCCCTTGATACCGTTCAGGTCGCCCCCCACGCTAGAATGCGTGTGGCCAAAGACCAGGCTCGATCCGATCGGGGGCGCATGGCGCCCCCGATTTCGTTTCGGCGAACCGCAAGGGGAGCCCTGACGCGACGGATCGGCCGGTCGACTGGATTCCTGGGGAACTTGCCGGCGGCAACGCGTTCTTAACACGTCCCGCCTGTGCAACCCCGTTCGCTTTACACGGACCCGTTCATGCTCAACAGCTTGCTTACCCGCGTTTTCGGCAGCCGCAACGATCGCCTGCTGCGCCAACTGCAACGATCGGTCGTCAAGATCAATGCGCTCGAGCCGGAGATGGAAAAACTCTCCGACGCCCAGTTGCAGGCCAAGACACCGGAGTTCCAGCAGCGCATCGCCGACGGCGAGGCGCTGGACAAGCTGCTGCCGGAGGCCTTCGCGGTCTGCCGCGAAGCGTCCCGCCGCGTGCTGGGCATGCGTCATTACGACGTCCAGCTGATCGGCGGCATGGTCCTGCATCTGGGCAAGATCGCCGAGATGCGCACCGGCGAAGGCAAGACCCTGGTCGGCACGCTGCCGGTGTACCTCAACGCGCTCGAAGGCAAGGGCGTGCACGTGGTCACCGTCAACGACTACCTCGCACGCCGCGACTCGGCGTGGATGGGCAAGCTCTACAACTGGCTGGGCCTGAGCGTCGGCGTGGTCTACCCGGGCATGCAGCACAGCGACAAGCATGCCGCCTACGCCAGCGACATCACCTACGGCACCAACAACGAATTCGGCTTCGACTACCTGCGCGACAACATGGCGCTGTCGAAGGACGACCGTTTCCAGCGCAGCCTGCATTACGCGATCGTGGACGAAGTCGACTCGATCCTCATCGACGAAGCGCGCACTCCGCTGATCATCTCCGGCCCGGCCGACGAATCGCCGGAGCTGTACATCAAGGTCAATCGCATCGTTCCCTCGCTGACCCGCCAGGAGAAGGAAGACGGCGACGGCGATTACTGGGTCGATGAAAAGGGCAAGCAGGTGTACCTGTCCGAAGCCGGCCAGGAACACGCCGAGGAGCTGCTGCGCAAGGCCGGAATCCTGTCGGAAGAAGACGATTCGCTGTACGCCGGCCACAACATCTCGGTCGTCCATCACCTCAACGCCGCGTTGCGCGCGCACGCCATCTACCAGCGCGATGTCGATTACATCGTCCGCGACGGCGAAGTGGTGATCGTGGACGAATTCACCGGCCGCACCCTGCAGGGTCGCCGCTGGTCCGATGGCCTGCATCAGGCAGTCGAAGCGAAGGAAGGCGTGCCGGTCCAGCGCGAGAACCAGACGCTGGCTTCGATCACCTTCCAGAACCTGTTCCGCATGTACAAGAAGCTGTCCGGCATGACCGGTACGGCGGATACGGAAGCCTACGAATTCCAGAGCATCTACGGCCTGGAAGTGATCGTGATTCCGACCAACCGCCCGATGCAGCGCAAGGACCATTCCGATCAGGTGTTCCTCAACCGCGCCGGCAAGTACCGCGCGGTGCTCGGCGAGATCAAGGCCTCCTACGAGCGCAAGCAGCCGGTACTGGTCGGCACGACTTCGATCGAAGTATCGGAAATGCTCAGCCAGCAGCTTACCGCTGCCGGCGTCGCGCACGAAGTGCTCAACGCCAAGCAGCACGAGCGCGAGGCCAACATCATCGCCCAGGCCGGCCGTCCGGGCGCGATCACCATCGCCACCAACATGGCCGGCCGCGGCACCGACATCGTGCTCGGCGGTTCGCTGGAAGCCGAGCTGGCCGATCTGTCCGCGCAGAACAACGGCGAGCCGGTCGATGAAGTCACCCACAAGCGCCTGAAGGCGGCGTGGCAGGAACGTCACGACGCGGTCAAGGCCGCCGGCGGCCTGCACATCGTCGGCACCGAGCGCCACGAATCGCGCCGTATCGACAATCAGCTGCGCGGCCGCGCCGGCCGTCAGGGCGATCCGGGTTCCTCGCGCTTCTATCTGTCGCTCGAAGACAACCTGATGCGCATCTTCGCCGCCGACTGGGTGCAGCGCGTGATGGCGCGCATGGGCCTGAAGGAAGACGACATCATCGAAAGCCCGCTGGTGACCAAGCAGATCGCCAACGCGCAGCGCAAGGTCGAGGCGCACAACTTCGACATCCGCAAGAACCTGCTCGACTTCGACGACGTCAACAACGACCAGCGCAAGGTGATCTACGGCCAGCGCGACGAGTTGCTGGAAGCCGAAAGCGTGCAGGACAACGTGGAAGGCATCCGCGCCGACGTGGTCGCCGACATCGTCCAGCGTTACGTGCCGGCCAATTCGGTCGATGAGCAGTGGGACCTGCCGGGTCTGCAGGCGACGATCGCGCAGGATTTCAACGTCGATGTGCCGCTGGTGGAAATCGCCAACCAGGCCGACGAGCTCGACTCCGACGCGGTCGGCCAGAAGGTCCAGGAAGCGGTCGCCGGGCATTTCAGTACGCGCGAAGAGCAGCTGGGCAGCGAAACCATGCGCATGCTCGAAAAGCACATCATGCTCAACGTGCTCGACCAGAACTGGAAGGAACACCTCGCGCGCATGGACTATCTGCGCCAGGGCATCCATCTGCGCGGTTATGCGCAGAAGCAGCCCAAGCAGGAATACAAGAAGGAAGCCTTCGAGCTGTTCTCCGAGATGCTCGACAAGGTCAAGCGCGAAGTGGTGACGATCCTGGCGCGCGTGCGCATCCAGAGCGAAGACGAAATCGCGCAGATGGAAGCGCAGGAGCGCGCCCAGGCCGAAGCGCAGTCGCGCCAGTTGCAGTTCCAGCACGCCAGCGCCGGCGGTTTCGGCGCCGACGAGGAAGCCGCGCAGGTGTCCGAGGACGCGTTCGCCAACGTCGGCCGCAACGATCCTTGCCCCTGCGGCAGCGGCAAGAAGTACAAGCACTGTCATGGGCAGTTGGGCTGAAGCCGGCGGGAATCGGGAATCGATGATGGGGAGTCGTAAGGCGGAATCCGACGGCTCCAGTTCCGATTCTTCGTTCCCTGTTTCCCATTCGCGGGTAGTGGAAGTCGTCGCCGGAGTCATCCGCGACGCGCGCGGCCGCATCCTGTTGAGCCGCCGCACCGAAGGCCGCGATCTGGCCGGGCTGTGGGAGTTCCCCGGCGGCAAGCGCGAGCCGGGCGAAACCGCCGAGGCGGCGCTGAGCCGCGAACTGCAGGAAGAACTCGGCATCGAGACCGAGGTCGGCGCCGCGCTGATCCGGGTGCCGCAGGCGTATCCCGACAAACGACTGGTCCTGGACGTGCGCGAGATCCGCGCCTGGCGCGGCAGCGCGCGTGGCCGCGAGGGCCAGGCCCTGGTGTGGGTGCCGCCGCACAAACTCGCCAGCTACGCGATGCCGCCGGCCGACCGGCCGGTGGTGGCGGCGCTGGAGCAGGCCGATCGCTACCTGGTCACGCCCGAACCCGGCGACAACGACGACGAATGGCTGGCCGCGCTCTCCGCCGCCCTGGCCGCGGGCGTGCGCCGGGTGCAGCTGCGCGCGCCCGAGCTGGGCGCCGGCGACGGGCAGCGCTGGCCGCGTCTGGCGGCGGCCGCGGTCAAGCGTTGCCGCGCGGCCAAGGCCGAGGTCTTGATCAACGGCGACATCGCCCTGGCCAACGCGCTAGGCGCCGGCCTGCATCTGCGCGCGACGCAGCTGCGGGAGCTGGGCGAGCGGCCGATCGCGACTGGTGCCGTGCTGGCCGCTTCGTGCCACGACGCCGACGAACTGCGCGCGGCGCAGGCGCTGGGCTGCGATTTCGCCGTCGTCGGCTCGATCAGGCCGACCCCGAGCCACCCGAGCGTGCTCGGTATCGGCTGGGAAGCGTTCGCGGCCATGCGCGAATCGGTGTCGCTGCCGATCTATGCGATCGGCGGGTTGGGCCCGGGCGATCTTGATGAAGCCCGACGGCATGGTGCCCAGGGCATCGCTGCGATACGGAGTTTGTGGGCGGCTGCTTGAGGTGGTGCGCCTAGCTTGTTCAAGGCGCCGTAGGCGGGTCTGCTTCGAGTTGCCTGCAAAGGGGCAAGCGGGTAGGGGCGGTGCTATCGGATCGAAAGGCATCGGGCCTGAAGGCCCTCCCACAAGATCTCCGCGACTGCGGCAGGGTTTTTGTGGGAGGGCCTTCAGGCCCGACGCCTTCGGCTCAATTCGCCACAGGCTCTCAAATCTGAGACTTCTGGCTCAGCCTACCACGCACCTTCAGCCCCGCAGGCTCTCCGCCATCGCCCGATAGCGCCGGTCCAGTGCCTCGACTTGTACCTGCAGCGCCTCGATCGGCCCGTCGTTGACGACGATGTCGTCGGCGATCGCCAGCCGCGCCTCGCGCGTCGCCTGGGCCGCCATCATGCGCTGGGCCAGCTCTGCCTCGATGCCGTCGCGTCGCATCACCCGGGCCTGCTGCACCGCCACCGGCACGTCCACGACCAAGCAACGGTCCAGCCACGGGTAAGCCTCGCGCCCGCCGCCTTCGGCCAGCAGCGGAATCGCCGCGATCGCGTAGGCGCCTGCCGCGCCTTCGCATTGCGACCGCAGCATGGCCCGCACCAGCGGATGGACGATGGCTTCCAGCCGGCGCCGCACGGTTTCATCGCCGAACACCAGCCGGCGCATCGCCGCGCGATCGAGCGCGCCCTGGGCATCGAGAATGTCGCGACCGAAGGCCGCGACGACCTGGGCCAATCCTTCGCTGCCGGTTTCGACCGCGGCGCGCGCGGCCACATCGGCATCGGCGACGACCACGCCCAACGCCTGGAAGCGCCGGGTCACCTCGCTCTTGCCCGAGGCCACGCCGCCGGTCACGCCGACGCAGAACGCGGCCATGCTCAGCCGAGCCCGGAGAACCGCAGGTAGGCTTGGAGCAGCGCCTCGCCCCAGAAGAACACGATCCAGCCGGCGATCGCCAGGTAGGGGCCGAACGGAATCGGAATGCCCATGTCGCGGCCCTTGAGCGCGAGCCAGATCGAGCCGATCACCGCGCCGACCAGGGACGACATCAGAATCGTCGGCAGCACGCCCTTGAGGCCGACCCAGGCGCCGATGGCCGCCAGCAGCTTGAAGTCGCCGCCGCCCATGCCTTCGCGCGGGTCTTTGACCCGTTTGACCACGACCTGGTACTGCTTGTAGACCCAGTTCACCAGCCACAGGCTGGTGAAACCCGCGATCGCGCCGAGCACCGCCGGCTTGACCGGGAAATACAGGTTATCGCTGGCGGCGATGATGCCCAGCCACATCAGCGGCAAGGTCAGGCTGTCGGGCAGGTACTGCGTGCGCAGGTCGATGCCCGACAGGATGATCAGGAAGCTGGTGAACACCATCGCCCCGAAGCCCTGCCAGCCGAAGCCGAAGCGGGCCACGCAGGCGACCATCAGCAACATGGTCAGCAGTTCGACCGCCGGGTACTGGATCGAGATCGGCGTCTTGCAGTGCCGGCACTTGCCGCGCAGCGCCAAGTAGCTGAATACCGGGATGTTTTCGTACCAGGACAACTGGTGCTTGCAGTGCGGGCAGTGCGAACGCTCGACCGCGATGCCCGGCGGCGGCGGATCGTAGATCTCCGGCAGCTCCAGGGCTTCGCGCGCGTCCTTCTTCCACTCCCACTCCAATCGCTTGGGCAGGCGCAGGATCACCACGTTGTAAAAGCTGCCCAGCAGCAGTCCGAGTCCGGCCGCGAGCGGATACCCGAGGCCGGGGTTCTGATCTAGAAATGCCATGTGCGAAGGATACTTTGCCGATCAGATCGTCGCAGCCAGTTTGAAGATCGGCAGATACATGGCGATGACCATGCCGCCGACGATCACGCCGAGGATGATCATGATCAGCGGTTCCAGCAGGCTCGACAGCGCGTCCACGGCGTTGTTGACTTCCTGCTCGTAGAACTCGGCGACCTTGACCAGCATGGTGTCGAGCGCGCCGGCCTCTTCGCCGATCGCGGTCATCTGGATCACCATGTGCGGGAACAGGTTGACCTGCTTCATCGCCATGTTGACCTGGTAGCCGACCGAGACGTCGTCGCGGATGCGCAGGACCGCCTTTTCGTAGACCACGTTGCCGGTCGCGCCGGCCACGGTGTCCAGCGCCTCGACCAGTGGCACGCCGGCGCGGAAGGTCACCGCCAGGGTGCGGGCGAAGCGGGCGATGGCGGCGTTGTGCAGGATTTGTCCGACGACCGGGATCTTGAGCATGGCCCGGTCCAGGAAGTGGGCGAAGGCGGGCGAGCGGTTCTTGGCCATGATGAAAGCGACCACCGCGCCGATGCACAGCAGAAGGATCGCCCACCACCAGGAAATCATGAAGTCGCTGAGCCCGATCACCATCAAGGTGAAGGCCGGCAGGTCGGCGCCGAAGCTCCTGAACGTGGCCTGGAACTGCGGCACCACGAAGATCAGCAGGACCGCGCTGACCAGGATCGCGACTGCGACCACGGTGGCCGGATAGAACAAGGCCTTCTTGATCTTGCCCTTGAGGGTTTCGATGTTTTCTTTGTAGTTGGCGACCGTGTCGAGCACGGTTTCGAGCACGCCCGCCGATTCGCCGGCCTTGACCAGGTTGCGGTAGAGCTCATCGAACTGGACCGGGTGCTTGCTCATGGCCTCGTGCAGCGACGAGCCGCTTTCCAGGTCGGCGCGCACCGAGTTCAACAGCTTCTTCATGCGCGGGTTCTTGTGGCCCTCGCCGATGATTTCCAGCGAGGTCACGATCGGCACGCCCGACTTCATCATGGTGGCGATCTGGCGGCTGAAGATCGCGATTTCGCCCGGGGTGATGCGGCTGCCGGAGGCGCCGAACAGCGGCTTGCCCTTGGGCTTGACCACGGTCGGGGTGATGCCTTGCCGGCGCAGTTCGGCGCGCAGCAGGTTGGCGTTCTTGGCCGCCTGCTCGCCCTTCATCTTGATGCCGCGCTTATCGGTGCCCTGCCAGACGAACATGTCGAGCGGGTTGGCCCGGCGTACTGCGGTCTGGGTGGCTTGCTTGGTGGCGGTTCGGGTCGCGGACATGGGCTTAGTCCTTGGTTACGCGGTTGATTTCGGCCAGGCTGGTGACACCGTTCATCGCCTTGTCCAAGGCCGAGCGGCGCAGATCGCGCACGCCCGACCGGGTGGCGGCGGCGGCGATCTGCATCGCATTGCCGCCTTCGAGCACGATGGCCTGGATTTCGTCGGTCATGGGCATGACCTGATAGATGCCGGTACGTCCTTTGTAGCCTTCGGTGCAATCCGGGCACCCGACCGGCTCATAGAGCTTGACGCCGGCGGCAATTTCTTCGGGGGTGAAGCCTTCGGCGAGCAGGGCGTGCTCGGGCAGATGCACCTCGCGCTTGCAGTCGTGCAGGCGGCGGGCCAGACGTTGGGCGATCACCAGGGTGACCGAGGAGGTGATGTTGTACGGCGCCACGCCCATGTTCATCAGGCGCGCGATGGTCTGCGGGGCGTCGTTGGTGTGCAGGGTGGACAGCACCATGTGGCCGGTCTGCGCGGCCTTGATGGCGATCTCGGCGGTTTCCAGGTCGCGGATTTCGCCGACCATGATCACGTCCGGATCCTGACGCAGGAAGCTGCGCAGGGCCGCGGCGAAGGTCATGCCGCGCTTGACGTTCATCTGTACCTGGTTGATGCCGGGCACGCGGATTTCGACCGGGTCTTCGACCGTGGAGATGTTGCGCTGGTCGTCGTTGAGGATGTTGAGCGCGGTGTACAGCGACACCGTCTTGCCCGAGCCGGTCGGGCCGGTCACCAGCACCATGCCGTAAGGCTTTTGCACCGCGCCGACGAACAGGTCGCGCTGATGGTCCTCGTAGCCGAGTTTCTCGATGCCCAGCCGCGCCGCGCTGCCGTCGAGGATACGCAGCACGATTTTCTCGCCGAACAGAGTCGGCAAGGTGCTCATGCGGAAGTCGATCTGCTTGGTCTTGGACAGATTGAGCTTGATGCGTCCGTCCTGCGGCACGCGCTTCTCGGCGATGTCGAGCTGCGCCATGACCTTCAGGCGCGCGGCGATGCGCGCATGCAGCTTGTTGGGCACCTTGGCGACCTGCTTGAGCAGGCCGTCGATGCGCAGGCGCACGCGGTATTCGGTTTCGTAGGGTTCGAAATGGATGTCGGAGGCGCCGCGACGGATCGCATCGACCAACACCTTATTGATGAACTTCACGACCGGAGTGTCGTCGCCCTTGGCGTCGATGCCGGTATCGGCGCCGACATTGGCCAGGTCGTCGTCGCGGCCGATCTCCAGCGTGTCCAGGCCTTCGCCGTCGCCGACCGCGGCGGCGAGCTGGTCGGAGTTCTCCAGCCAGCGGTCCAGGGTGCGGCGGATCAGCTCGTCATCGACCAGGATCGCCTCGACCGCGGCGTTGGTCTGGAACTTGATGTCGTCCAGCGCGGCGGTGTTGGTCGGGTCGGACAGGCCGATGAACAGCTTGTTGCCGCGCTTGAACAGCGGCAGCGCGTTGTGTTTGCGGATCAGCTCTTCGCTGATCGAACGGATCGCGGACTGGCCCGGATCCATCGCGGCGGGGTCGAACAGCGGTACGCCGAACTCGATCGAGTTGGCCGCGGCCAACTGCGCCGACGTGGCCAGCCGGTGTTCGGCCAGATAGGACGCCAGTGGCTTGCGCTCGGCGCTGGCCGCGGTCATGGCTTCGCGCGCCTTGACCTCGTCCAAGGCGCCGTCCATGACTAAACGCCGGGCGATGCCGGTGATCCCCACCAAATTGGCAGTAGCGACGGTGGACATTTCAGCCCTCAGTTTTCCCCACCCTGACTTTACCTCAATCTCAGTTCCCGGCGAGCTGACCGGTGTCGCTATTCTGCAGCCCGGCGGTATCGAGTCCAACTTGGACACGGTATCCTGCGCCACGGGGAGGTGGCATGCATATATCTATCGTTTTACCGGCCAAGAACGAGTCGGAGGGGCTGCAGCGCACGCTGCCGGCACTACGTCAGGCGTTTCCGGCCGCCGAGGTCATCGTGGTGGACGACGGTTCCACCGACGACACCGCCGCCGTCGCCGCCCAACTGGGGGCCAGGGTGCTGTCCTCGCCGTACTCGATGGGCAACGGCGCGGCTATCAAGCGCGGCGCCCGCGCGGCCAGCGGCGAGGTCATCGTATTCATGGACGCCGACGGCCAACATGATCCGAACCACATTTCGCTGCTGTTGGAGCGCCTCCAGCAGGGCTACGACATGGTCGTGGGCGCCCGCAGCTCCGACGGCCAGGCCAGCGTCGGCCGCGGCCTGGCCAACGCGCTTTACAACCGCCTCGCCAGCTGGATGACCGGGCACAAGGTACTCGACCTCACCTCCGGCTTCCGGGCGGTGCGGGCGAGCAAGTTCCGCGAGTTCCTGCATCTGCTGCCGAACGGGTTCAGTTATCCGACGACCAGCACGATGGCGTTCTTTCGCAGCGCCTATCCGGTTACCTATGTGCCGATCGAGGTTGCGCGGCGGGTTGGCACGCAAAGCCACATCCGCCCGCTGCGAGACGGCGTTCGTTTTCTGCTGATCATCTTCAAGATCGCCACACTTTATTCGCCCTTGAAGTTGTTCGCGCCGACGGCGATCGCCTTCGCCTTGCTGGGCCTGGGCCACTACGCCTGGACCTTCGCGACCCAGGGCCGGTTTACCAATATGAGCGCGTTGATGCTCAGCGCCTCGGTCATCGTTTTCCTGATCGGACTGGTGTCCGAGCAGATTACCGGCCTGACCTATCTGCACGGACGAGACGCGGGAGTCGATCCCGACGAGAAGCCCGAATGGCGTTAGCAGGGACCGGCGGCGGACTGCGTAGCCGTTTTCGCGGCTACTCAGGCGCTCGTCCCGACGTCGTGCGACTGCTTCCGCCGCAGAGCAAGAGGGTGCTGGACGTGGGCTGCGGCGCCGGCATGAGCGCGGCGCTGATCCGTGAGCGTTGCCCGCAGGTACGCGTGATCGGCGTCGAGCCCTCGCCGGAACTGGCCGCGCATGCGCGCGAGAATCTTGACGAAATACTGCAAGGGCGGATCGACGATCCCGAAACGATTCGCGCCCTGGCCGCGCAGGAGCCCTTCGACGCGATCATCTGCGCCGATGTGCTTGAGCACTTGGCCGAGCCGTTGCCCGTGCTGCAGGCGCTGACCGAGCGCCTGGCCGTCGGTGGATGCGTGATCACGAGCATTCCCAATGTCCGTCATCTTTCGACCTTCCTCGCGCTGGGATTGCTGGGCACGTGGCCGGCGCGCGATCGCGGCATCCACGATCGGACCCACCTGCGGTTTTTCGCGCGCGGCGACATCATCCGCCTCGGCCGCGCGGCCGGGCTGGAGCCGCGCGGCGAACGCCGCAACGTTCGCTTGATCGAATCCAAGGCCTGGAGTCTGGTGCCGGCCAAGTGCCTGGATTTCTGGCCGTTCCGCGGATTCGTGACGTTCCAGTATTTGCACCGCTGGGTGCGGGCCGACCACGATCGTGGCGACTGACTCGGGCAAGTTCTGGCGCCTGGGCCTGGGATATGCGCTGGCGATAGCGGCGCTGGTGTTCGCGGCCCGCTATCTGGGCGTGCAGGGGCCGCAGTTTCTGCAAGCGATCGCCGCCATCGACCCAGGTCGCTTGTTGCTGGCGTTCGTGCTGTTCGCGTTGTCGCTGGTTTTCAACGCGGCCGCGTTCGCGTCGGCCAACCGAGCCTTCGGCGTCGGCGTGACCGGCCCGCGGTTGAGCGCGGTATGGCTGGCGACCTTGCTCGCCAAGTATGTGCCGGTCGGTATCGGCCATGTTCTCGGCCGCGGATTGATGCTGTCGGGGTTCGGCGTTTCGTCGCGAACGACGGTGATCGTCGGCGTGTTGGAGCAGGGGTTCTCGCTGTCGATCTGCGCCGCGATCGCACTGGCCGCGTCCGCGTTGATCTGCCGGCCGGACGGCGCCTTGTGGATTGGCGCGGCCGCGCTTTTGACCGTCTTCGTTCTGATCGCGGCGGCCTTGCTGATCGGTAAGCGCAGCACCGTGAAGGTCGTACCGCTGGCGTCGTCGTTATTCGGTTATGCCTTGGCGATGCTGCCTTATGCGGGCGCCTATGTGTTGCTGGTCGAGCCCGCCGATACCCTGGGTTTCATCCAGGCGCTGTTCGCCGGCACGGTTGCCGGCGTGCTTGCGATTCTGGTGCCGGGCGGCCTGGGCGTGCGCGAATCGGTGATCGCCTCGATGTCCGGCGCGGCCCAGGCGAGCAGCGTATTGGCCGGTGTAGTCGCCGCGCGGGCTCTGATCCTGGCCAGCGAATGCGTCGGCACCTTGGCCGGACACGCCTGGCTGCGTGGTAACGGAGCAGGGCGATGATCGCGCAGACCCTGGTCGTCGCCGGGCTGCGCGCATCCGGGTCGGGTTATCCCAACGCCGAGCAGACTTTGAAACTGCTGCAGGCGCACGAGGTTGTGAGCATTCGCGATCTCGGCCAGGAATTGCCGCCGCATCTGCATTTGTGGACGCTGCGGCATCTTTCGCCCTTGAAGCAATTGCGTGCGCTGGCAGGCCTGGGTTTCGGCAATCTGCGCAGCTTGTTGCGAGTGCTGTGGGCAGCGCGCGGCGGCGAGAGCGTTCCGGTCTACGTGCCTTATCCCAGCGTCTTCTTCATGTGGCTGGCCTCGTGGCTGCCGCGCGGCAGCCGTCCTTACTGCATCGTCGATGCCTACATCTCGATATGGGACTCGATGTTCCGCGATCGCGATCGCAGCGGCGGCGGCTCCGTGGCCTCGCGATGGATCAAGCGTTTCGAAGCCCGCGCCTTGCGCGCCGCGTCCATGGTTCTGGTCGATACCGAGGCCAACCGGCTCAGTATGATCGACGACTTCGACCTGCAGCCGCAGCAAGTGCGATCCTTGCCCCTGGCGATCGACGAAGCGCCGTTTCTGGCCTCGCCACCCGGCGCGGAAGACTCGCATGAGCCCCTGCGTGTCCTGTTCGTGGGTACGCTGATTCCGTTGCACGGCGTGCCGACGATCCTGTCGGCGATACACCAGTTGTTGAGCGATGAGCGGCACGCCGGCCGTTTCCACTTCAGGTTCATCGGTGACGGACAGCTGGGGCCTGCGTTGAGCGAGTTCATCGCCGGACACGACGCCGCTCAAGTGAGCTGGGTGCGCCAATGGCAATCGCTGGAGACGCTGGCGTCGGAGATCGCCGATGCCGATATCTGCCTGGGCGTATTCGGCGGCGAAGGCAAGGCCGCACGGGTGTTGCCGTTCAAGCTCTACATGTATCTGGCCGCCGGACGGGCCATCGTCAGCCAGGGCAAGATGTCCTTGCCGTACGCGGTTCCGGCTCCGCCGCTGTTGGCGGTCGAGACCGCCGAGGCGAGCGACCTGGCGCGGGCTTTGGTGTCGCTCGCCGAGGATTCCCGTGGCAGGTATTCTCTTGCCAGACAGGCGCGTGGTTATTTTACCGAGCATCTGGCGGGAGCGCAGGTGGTTTCCGCATGGCGTTCGATCCTGCAGCGGGAGTAACCCATGTCCGGCCGCCGATCTGGCTTTGATCCTATTTCGACGGGCAAGGCCGCGGCGATCGCACTTGTTCGCGTTCGACTCACCTCAACCACCCAGGATCGCGAGCGGTGACGGAACATACGCCTCAAACCGAGTGCAGCACCGTCGCCCTGTGTGTCGATCTCGACGGCACCTTGCTGAAATCCGATCTGCTGTACGAGTCGGTGCTGGCCTTGCTCAGCAAGCGTCCGCTGTTGCTGCTCCTGCTGCCGTTCTGGCTGCTGCGGGGCAAAGCCGCGCTGAAGCATGAAATCGCCTCGCGAGTCGAGCTGGACGTCGCCACC
Source organism: Lysobacter sp. TAB13 (assembly GCF_052113885.1). NCBI lineage: Bacteria > Pseudomonadati > Pseudomonadota > Gammaproteobacteria > Lysobacterales > Lysobacteraceae > Lysobacter > Lysobacter sp. TAB13. The sequence goes on from NZ_JBFRDR010000004.1 coordinate 198,479, forward strand.
TTGCCGTACGACGAACGCGTGGTGGACGCATTGCGCCAGACCCAGGCACGGCCGCGCGTGCTGTGTACCGCGAGCCATACGAAATTCGCGCAACAAGTCGCGACCCATCTGGGCGTGTTCGATCTGGTGCTGGCCAGCGACGATGGTGTCAATCTGTCGGGCGTGAACAAAGCGCAGGCGCTGGCCGAGCGTTTCGGTGAGCGCGGCTTCGACTACATGGGCAACGCCGCCATCGATCTGCCGGTGTGGGCGCGGGCGCGCAATGCCTGGGTCGTCAACGGGATGGGTCTATGTCGTAACCTGCGGCACCTCTGCTGTGATGGAACCCAAGCAGGAACACCAGCAACATACTCACAAATAGCGCCAAGCCGGACCAAGTTACCTTGAATGGTAGGCGCTTGGTTCGTGAGCTGCCTGCGTCGAAGGGTGCTTATATCTTAGTAAGCGACATTGATGATTTCGATGGTAGTGATGCGTCGAGTGTCTGCGATGACAAGCAGCGGCAGCCCAGATTCGCCGCGGGTCAAATTCATGAGGTTCAGGATTAGACAAGGTGGTCTATGGATGCGCAGAAATCATCTTGCGAGCCGGCTCCAATGCAGCCTGGCCGGCTTTGTCTTTAACGGCGGTTTCTTGGTTCAACCGCCACAACAGGCGTGCTGCTTCATCGCGTAATCCGTTATGCGCGAGGGCTTGAACGAGCAGTGCGCCCACCTCGGATGGCACGCCAGGTTGCCAGGCATGCCGCAGCTCGGTCAGTGCCTCGGACCAATGATCTATACGTCCATAAATGATCGCCGCAGCATAGTGCAGTTGCCATTTTGGGCCGACATCGTCCGCCTGGCCGATGGCCTTGCCGGCGATGGCGGCGATGGTCGCGGCGATGCGCTGTTCGGACTGTTTTCCGCAGCGATTGTCGCGACTGACCTGCATCAACAGGCCGACGGTCTGGATTTCGGCGAGGGTCAGTCTATCTCTTGCATCGCGAATTGCTTGATCCAACCAAGCGGGATCCGGAGGGTTGCCGGATAGGCACCGGATCGAAGTCATATCCAGATGCGCAAGGAGACGGGTGCGCGGGTTGTTCGAGTTGGCCATCGGCGAAATCAGCGCAAATGCCTGTTCATAGCGCTTGCGATTGATCGCTTCGATCATCTTGGCTTGCACGGCACGAAGCGAGCGCGGATGGTTGCGCACCGCCTGATCGACGATGGCTTCCTTGTTGCGCCAAATATTTGTCTGTTGCCAGGTGATCAAGGCTAATGCCGCGGCGCACAGTGCGAACGCAGTCAGCGCGCCGTATCGAAGGCGCGAGTCATTTCGGAGCTTGTCGGGAAGCAGGGAAATCAATCCTGCAATCATCAGCAGAAGTCCGACCGATGGCAGATAGTTACGGTGTTCGAAATACAGTTCCAACGGCAGGATCGTTGATTCCACCCCATGAGCCACCAGGAAGAAGAACCATCCGGCGAACAAATGCGGCGAGCGACGCCGCAGGGCGATGACAGCTACGCTGATCGCCACAAGGGCCAACAGTGCCGCCAATGTGCTGGGTGGCGACAACAAGCCGGTGGAAATGGCGAAATCGTCGTTAAAGACGCTCATGTTTTCGCCTCTAGGAAATACCAGCATTCCCAGGTACGAAAACAGCGCGCGTGCTTGCGACAACAGCCGCTGGGGCATATCGAATTCAAGAATCCGGTAGCCACCCAGCAAAATGGAGGGTCGGATGACGGCGACCAATCCGGCCAACAGAACCGGCAGGATCAGTGTCGTCGTATAGAACCAAGCCAGTATTCGCGTCGACGCTTCATCGCGCCGGAAGTACGCCAGCTCCAGCACCAGGCACAGCGCTGAAGCGACGGCTGCATTTTCCTTGCTAAGCAGGCCCAGCAGCCACAATGCGGGGAACGCCGCGAACAACCAGATGCGGGCCTTGAGTGGCTGTGAGGATGTCAGTGCCGATCGGCCCTTGAGATAGGCCAGCAGTGCGAGCAGCACGAATAACGTGCTCAGTTGGGCCATGCGTTGCACGGCGTAAAGCACGGTGCTGACATGCAGTGGGTGCAATAACCACAGCGCTGTCAGCAAGCCCGCGGACACTGTGACAGTGTCGGGCGAACGATGGTTGGCAGCCATCAGCCTTTGGAGAAGGCGAAAGATTACGACGGAACAGACCAGGTGGATAGCCAGATTGCCGACTTTGTAGTCTAAAGGCGTGGCGCCACCGATGGCCGCGCTGAGCATGAAACTCGCCATCGACACCGGGCGTCCGAGTATTCCCGAGACGTTGCCGAACATCACCTCGCTCCAATCGAGCCGTCCGGCCGCCCAGAGCCTTACTGGCATCAGATTGAACGTGTCGTCAAATAGGTACGGCCCGTCCAGGCCGACCGAGTAAATCAGCATCGCCGCGAGGATCGCGGCGGATACTATCCATCTGGCCTTCATCGGGGCTCGCCCCTTGCGAGCGTGCACGGCACGGCAGCATCCCGTCGGTATCCGCCACGATGCCTGCGAACGAGTGTCGCCGAAAAATCGCTCACTGTTGTTCGAGCAGTGCCCGGGTCTTGGCGAGTTCGGCCTGGCCCTGCTTGTCGTAGGGCTTCATCCTTTTTTCCAGCACTGCAAGCAGTTGCTGCGCTTCGACCTTCATTTTGCGGCCTGCGTAGATCTGCGAGAGCAGCGTGCCTACCGGAAGATCTCCGCTGGCTTTCCAGGCCAGTTCCGCTTGCGTCTGTGCTTCAACGGTTCGGCCGGCACGGAGCAATGTCTCCGTCGCCAGGAAGCGGGTCAGCCATTTTGCGCGTGATTTGTCGGGTTGGGCAGACGCGCGGTCGAGCATGGTGATGATGCCATCCGCTATTGCGGAGTCGGTCAATTGGCTGCAGCCGTGTTCCCTGCTGAATCGCGTAAGCAATCGCAAGGCGGGGACTTCAGCCATGCTCAGGCTCGGGCGGGCTTTGGCCACCGCTTTCTGGAAGTCCGTCGGTGTTACCGGTTTGCCAGTCATGCAATCCAGTGTTACCCAGCTGATGCGACCGACCACTTGATTGCGCAGATTGCTTCCTCCGAGTAGATCGGCGAAGGCGTCATAGGCCCCCTGGGGATTGGCCTGCTGCTGTAGCGACATGGTCGCGCGTTCTAACTGCGCTCGCATCGAGCCCGGATGATGCTTGAGGCCTTGTGTGAGCATCGTATCCGGCGCAGCCCAGACGTTGGCGCGGCCGGCGGTGGCGAACGCGAACGAAAGAGTGAAGCCGCCGACGATCAGTGCGCCCAGCTGTTTGGGGCTGAAGATATTGAGCGGAAGATCTTCGGGCAGCAGCGCGGTGAGGCCCACCAGTCCCAAGATCAGGCCGAGAGCCGGCAGATAGTTGCGATGTTCGAAATACAGCTCTAAGGGAATGATGCTCGACTCGACGCCGTGAGCGGCGAGGAAGAAGAACCAGCCGACGAAGACGCTAGGCGCGCGCTTGCGTAGCTTGATGGCCAGGGCGCTGATCAGCGCAAGCGCAAGGATCGATACGGCGGTCGTGATGGGGGCGAACAGGCCTCGCGACGGGACGAAGTCATCGGTATACAGCCCCATCAACGGCGTGCGCGGAATGATGACCGTGACGATGTAGTCCATCAGCACCCGCGACTGAGTCATCAACCTTTCGATCAGGGTGAAGTCGCGTTCGGAATAACTGACCAACAGTTTGCTCGGGGCGAGCAGGAGCACTCCCAGCACGGCCAGCGCGGGCAATATAAGAAAAACCGCGAAGAACGCGTGCCTGATCCGTTTATGTTCGGTGCGCGCGAGAAAATACCCCAGTTCCACCACCAGGCACAGCGCCGGAGCGACGGCGGCGTTCTCTTTGCTCATCAGTCCGGCCAGCACGAACAGGGGGAACAGTACGAACAGGGCAGGAAGCGCCGTAGTCAACTTGCCCTTGATGAGTTGTTGCCGCGCCGCGAGATAAGTCCACAGTGAAAGCAGGACGAACAACGTGCTCAACTGCGCCATGCGCTGCACCGAGTAGAGCACGGTGCTCGCGTTGATCGGGTGCAGTAGCCACAAAGCGACCACTACGCTGGCAAGCATGTCGGCGCGCATGGACAGACGAGGGTCTTCGGCGAGAAAGCGACGAATGACCTGCCAACCGACGAAGCCGCAAAGCAAGTGGACGATCAGGTTGCCGAGCTTGTACGCGTACGGGTTATGCCCGCCGAACTCTGCGCTGAGCAGGAAGCTGGCCATCGAGACTGGCCGTCCCAGGAGCCCGGACTGATTGCCGAATATCACCGATTGCCAGCTAGCCTCGCCGTTGAGCCAACTTTGCACCGGACTCAGATTGGGTAAGTCATCAAATATGAATGGACCTGACAGGCCAGCCCAATAAACGATAACGGTTAATGCCATCGCAACAAGAAGTACGGCACGAGCGAGCATGAGTCTGATCCGAAAAAAAGCTGGTGCAGACTATACGGACAGGGGAGCTTTCTGCCGAGTGCTGCTGATAAGAGCGAGAACTTACTGCGATAAGCGCTATGTACACACGCTATGAGCTTCTCAACGGCACTCTGCAGGTACCAAAGTCAGGTTAGTACCGGCAGGAACACTGCACTCCCACGCTAAGCGTCCCGCGGATGCTGTTGGACGTAGGGTGAATGTAACCGGTGCGGCGCCGCCAGGAGTGGAAACTGCGGTTATTACCCCGTCTTCACCAATCGTGATGCTGCCGCAATAGCTAGAAGCGCTGAAGCTATAGCCGGTGTTCAATGAAGTAACCAAGCTTAGAGAGCCGCGGTCTTGCGCGGTTTCAGACACCGAAAGCTTGGCCCCGGCCGCTACATTGAGGCATTCGGCGTTCTTTGTTCGCGTTACATAGTCGAGATAAGCTGGAAGTGCTATCGAGACCAGGATTCCGATGATCGCGATGACGATCATCAGCTCAATAAGCGTAAAGCCGAGTTGCCGTTTCATGGGTGCCCCTGGATCGTGCGGATTGGAAGGACGGATCGTTAGGGGGGTGATCCGGTCAGCTTTGAAGCAGCGCCGCTAGGCGCATAGTCGAAGTCTGTAACACTTGTCAGCGAGTCGGTGTCCAATCCGTTGATGAGCTACGCTGCACTTAAAGTCCCAAGCATGAGTCATGCCAACTTTTCGGCTGGGAGCCGAAATTGGTGGCTAATGACGTTAATAACCACGGCGTGGCGGACGCAGCCTTGAGCGGTACCTGTGCAGTCTTTTTCTGGAGCGGTACTCAAGCGCTTAGGCATTGCTGGTAGGAGATGCGGAGCTGATGAACTTGCTCAAAAAAAACCCCGGCAATATGCCGGGGTTTTTTGCGCATCTGATACTGCTAAAGCATTACGGGGTGCGGCATTCGGCCGGCAGCTGAGAAGCCTTGCCGGTGCCACGGCACGTCCAATCGAGACGACCATTACCCGAGGCCGGGGTCAGAGTGAACACGGCCGGGGTGGCGGCGCCAGTGCGCTGGGTGGTGGCGGTGATCGTGCCACCATTGGCAATTTCAACATTGGCGCAGTAGCTGCTGGCAGCGAAGCTGTATCCGGCGAGCGTCTGGGTGACAACGGACAAAGTGCCGCGGTCCTGAGCGGTTTCCGACACGGCCAGCTTGGCGGCGGCGGCGACGTTGAGGCACTCAACGTTCTTGGTGCGGATCGTGTAGTCCTGGTAAGCCGGCAGAGCGATGGCGATCAGGATGCCCAGGATCGCGATGACGATCATCAGTTCGATGAGGGTAAAACCTTGCTGCTTCTTCATGATGTATCCCCTAGGAGTGATTGAGTTGCTTCACGTGCCAACAGGCATCGGAATTCGATCCTTCGGCATGCCGTGCGAGCTGCACGTGCATGTAACGAGTACGCATAACACGTGCCAAGTCCGCGCCGCGCAGGAGCGTAGAGCGAAACTGCCAATCCAGTCACGCATCGGGGGCTCTGGGGGCTTGGCGGAGTGACGCTGAAGGGCAGTCCCCGGGCCGTGGTAGTGACAAAAAATGTCAGGTTGGATGGGGCCGGCTAGAAACTGTGAGATTCGACCGGAAAACGCCTGCGAGGCGCTTTCGCGATGCTTGTCACGATGGGATTGCCTGAACTTGGCGGCTGGGCGCGCCGACGATCGATCGGCCAGTGTCAGTGGGTCGCAGGCAGTGATAGTTGCCGTTGAAGATGGACTGGTTACGAAGATGCTGCGGGTTGCGAAGGCTGCGCAGTCAGCAGGACAACTCCGTGCCTTGCTTGGTGCATGGCGGAAGTCGGTGCCTGCTTATCGATAGTCTTGAGGCTTCAGTGCGCGCAGCTCGACCGTGCGTGCCTTCGGGAGTTGATGGCTGAACACTGGTTGCAAGCCGCTTATGTCGCCTTGTGCCGGCTCACAGGTGAGCGGTGCTATGTCGCGCGTGCGCTGATCGCCTCGAGTTTGCGCTCTGCTGTACTGTTCGCACGAGAAGGCTATCTTCGAGAGAAGGCACTCGGGGCCGGGCGACGGAATTATCCTGGGGTCAGCAGGCCGGAAGCGCGGTTGTTTACCTAAATCTAAAAATGAAAACGCCGGCTCTCGCGAGCCGGCGTTTTCATTTAACTTGATCGCCCGAGCCAGTTTAGGCGAGCGGGCTCAATCAGGTGCTAGGAGCGAAGCTAGCCCCGACGACGATCTGTTAACCGCGGCATTCGGCCGGCAATTGCGACTTCTTGGCGCCATTGGTTTCGGTGCAAACCCACTCGATGCGACCTTCCTCAGCGGTCGGTTCAAGCTTGAACTTGGCGGGCTTGGTAGCGCCGGTTTGCCGCGATTCGGTAGTAATCACACCTTTCAGGCCGATATCGATTTTCAAGCAGTAATCGCTTTGCACAAAGTCGTAACCAGCATCCGTCTTCGTTTTGATCGCCCCCAGGCTGCCACGATCCTGCGCCGTTTCAGACACGGCCAGCTTGGCGGCAGCGGCGACATTCAGGCACTCGGCGTTCTTGGTGCGGATGGTGTAGTCCTGATACGCCGGCAGAGCGATGGCGATCAAGATGCCCAGGATCGCGATGACGATCATTAGTTCGATGAGGGTGAAGCCTTGCTGCTTTTTCATGGTGTTCCCCTAGGAGAGTCGATTGTTTCGCGCGCTGGCAGGCAGCGATCGCCGAAACGTTCGGCGAGCGTGCGAGTCGCAGACGCTCCCGGAATCACGCATGACCCGTGCCAATATGATAATCGGTGGTTTTTGCGTGGAAAAATAATTGAATATGTGAGTATTAAATGTGTTGGCGATTATGGCGGGCCTGTTCTTGGGTTGGTTCAGGAAAGATGCGTGCCAAAAATACTGATTGGTGGCGTTTAAATTCTGGTGTAAAGGCGCACATAAAGTAACTTTTTAGTGCGATACGGTGTCTGCATCGAATTTCTGCCCGAAAGCGCTCGCCCGCCTTGTCCTGCGCTATAGCCGCTCAGGCAAATGCGGATCCATGAAACATTTGAAGAGTCATCGTTGCGACCCGCCACGAAACGATGCGGCGATAAATCGCATTCGACGGTGATGACTAAGCACCGCTTACCTCGTACCTAAGCGCGGACGGTGTCCGGTGCGGTGTTGACCATCGCGACTGAGTCGCTCCGGCAGAGTTCGGTAGGCGAGCGACCCGGACCGCCAGAACGCGCGGCAGTCGGCGTCAATGTGATGCGCGCTTACCGCCAAGGTCGGTTACGACGCGGTTGTGCGGGGAGGTTTTGCGTTTCCTCCCGCGTAAACGAAAACGCCGGCTCTGGCGAGCCGGCGTCGTTATCAATCAGTCAGTAGGGTGAGGCAGCCGCCGCGATCAATCAATCCCAAGCTTCTTGAGCTTATATCGCAGCGCACGAAACGTAATCCCCAGCGCCGCCGCGGTGCGGGTCTTGTTGTAGCGATTCTCCTGCAGCGCCTGCTGGATCGCGGCGCGCTCGATTTCCTCGATGTACGAGGGCAGGGCGCTGGTCGCGGTGTCGCGCGGGTTGAGCGTGCGCGGATCGACGGCGCCGGATTGCTGCGGGGTGTTGTTGCCGTTCTGGGCGACGTTGGCCGGCAGCGGCGGTGGCTGCGTGGACAGGCGCGGCAGGCGCAGGTCGGTGGCGCTGAGCACTTCGCCTTCGGCCAGGGCCAGGGCGCGTTCCAGGATATTTTCCAGCTCACGCACGTTGCCGGGGAAGCCGTACGCGCGCAGCGCGTCGAGGGCGTCGTCGCCCAGGCGCGGGACCGGGCGGCCCTGGTTGCCGGCGAGGCGGTGCAGGATCTTGCCGGCCAGGCCGGGCAGGTCGTCGAGGCGCTCGCGCAGCGGCGGCACGCGCAGCTCGATGACGTTGATGCGGTAATAGAGGTCCTGGCGGAAGCGGCCGTCGGCCACCAGCGCGGCCAGGTCCTTGTGGGTCGCCGACAGAATGCGCACGTCGACCACCAGTTCGGCTTGCGCGCCGACCGGGCGGATCGATTTTTCCTGGATCGCGCGCAGCAGCTTGACCTGCATCGGCAACGGCAGCTCGGCGACTTCGTCGAGGAACAAGGTGCCGCCGTCGGCGGCCTGGAACAGGCCGGGCTTGTCGGCATGGGCGCCGGTGAAGCTGCCTTTCTTATGGCCGAAGAATTCGCTTTCCATCAGCTCGGCCGGAATCGCGCCGCAGTTGACCGGCACGAACGGGCCGTCGGCGCGGCCGCCTTCGGAGTGGATGGTGCGCGCGACCAGTTCCTTGCCCACGCCGGACTCGCCGGCGATGTACACCGGCGCCTGGCTGCGCGCGACCTTGCCGATGGTCTGGCGCAGTTTGATCATCGCCGGCGATTCGCCGTACAGGCGCGAGCCCACGGCCTCGCTGGCGCTGCGGCGGGTGTCGTTGAGTTCCAGCGCGTGCCGCACCAGATCGCGCAACACCGCCAGATCGACCGGCTTGGCGACGAAATCGAAGGCGCCGGCCTTGAGCGCATCGACCGCGGCTTCGACGTTGCCGAAGGCGGTGATCATCGCCACCGGGGTGTTCGGGTACTTCTGGCTGATCTCGGCGACCAGGTCCATGCCCGAGCCGTCCGGCAGGCGCATGTCGGTCAGGCACAAGTCGTAACTGTTGCGCAGCAGCTGGCTGCGAGCCTCGCCGAGGCCCGACGCGGTGTCGCAACGCAGGCCCATCCGGCCCAAGGTCATGACCAGCAGCTCGCGAATATCGCGCTCGTCATCGACTACCAATGCACTACGGGTTTCAGCCATTACGCCCTCCACCGCCCACGATAGCTTAACGAACCTGTCGCGGCCAAGACGCTTGTGGCACAGATTCTGCTTATGACGTCGATTGCGATGCCGTCGTTCAGGGCGAGGACAACGCGCTTGCGCCGGCCAGACGGATGCGGAAACAGCCGCCGCCGCCGGGGACCGGCACGTAATCCAGCGCGGCCTGATTGGCCCGGCACAGCTCGCGCGCGATATACAGACCCAGGCCGGTGCCGTGGCTGGAGGTGGTGAAGAACGGGCGGAACAGGCGTTCGGCGACGGAGTCGGGAATGCCCGGGCCGCGATCGAGCACATCGATCGCCGGCAGGCCGACTTCGTCGAAGTACACGTGCACGGTCACGCGCGCCGGCTCGCCGGGGATGCGGCCGTAGGTCAGCGCGTTGTGCACCAGCACGGTCAGGGCCTGGTGCAGTTGGCGCGGATCGACCAGCGCCGAGGCCTGGCTGTGCGAGCCGGTCGAGCGCAGCGTGTCTTGTTCGATCGGGTGGCTGACGCGGTATTCGTCCACGAACTGGCGCACGAAGCCCATCAGTTCCACGTGCTCGGGCTTGGCCGGCTCGCGCCGAGCCATGCCGAGCACGTTCTCGACGATGCCGTTCATGCGCGAGCCCTGCTGGCGCACGATTTCCAGCAGGCGCCGGTCGGAGATGGCGATGTCGCGCGACTCTTCCAGCAACTGCACCGCGTAGTTGATCGCCGCGAGCGGATTGCGGATCTCGTGGGCGAGGCTGGCGGAAAAGCGGCCGAGCGCGGCCAGGGTGATCGATTCGGCGCGGCGCGAGACCAGCGAGGTGTCGTCGAGGAAGATCAGGGTCTGGTCGCTGCCGGCGAGCAGGCGGGTGAAGCGCGGCACCACTTCGGGCAGGTCCGGCGCGAGTTGCAGCGGGCTTTCGTCGGGGCGGCCTTCGACCCGCCAGCGGCTCAGGCGGCGCGCGAGCTCGGGCGAGGCGATGGCGAGGATGCGGTGGCCGTGGCGGGTGCCGTCGTACTCGCCGCTGTCGCCGAGCAGCAGCATCGCCGCCTCGTTGGCCAGGCGCAGGCGGCCTTCGCCATCGACCAGCAGCACGCCGGTGCGCATGCGGCGGATGATCAGTTCGTTGATTTCGGCGTAGTTGGCGGCCTCGGCGCCGCGGCGTTCGGCCAGCTCCTGGCTCTCGCGCATCTGCCGGCCGAGCATGTTGGTCAGCAGCGCGATCGACAGATAGCCCAGCGCGAACATGATCGGCTCGGCGATGGTGCGGCCGGTGCTTTCGTTGCCCAGCTCGGTCCACAGCCATTCGCCGATCAGCCCCAGGCAGGCCACGATGGCCGCGCCGATGCCGTAGCGCGCGCGCAGCAGCAAGGCCGCGGCGCCGACGTTGAACATCAGCATCAGCGCGATGCCGGTGCCGGCGCCGGGCAGGGCGTGGATGGCCAGGATGCCGAAGAACAGGTCGCAGGCGATGCCGGCCAGGACCTGGCTGCGCAGTTCGCCGCGGCGGCCGAACACGAACAATAAGGTGGCGATGAACAGATAAGACAGCGACAGCGAGCGCGCGAACAGGTCGTGGCGCGGCGCGGCGATCATGTTGTCGATCGGCCCGAACAGGAACAGCACCAGCAGCGCGGCTTCGAGCAGGCGGTAGAGGGTGAAGAAATACAGTTCGCGGCGCAGCGCGAGGTCCGCATCGGCTGGACTGACGGGAGCGAGACCTGGCGGCAAACGGGTTTCCATGCGCGGGCGGAGTATCGATCAGTATAGGGCGGCTGACCGCCGCGAACCGGTGTGACCGGTGCCCGGAGGCATGGGCGAGGCGCGTCGGCGCGGTTCCGGGCCGTCCCGAGGGGCCGGCGCGAGCTTGCCGGATCGGGCCTGAGGCCATCCGCGGCCTGTCGGCAGACGGTCGCCGCGGGCCGCGGCGGCGCGCCCGGACCCGGGCCGGAGGGGCCGGCGCTGGCATCGGTTGGTCACAAAGCCGGTCCAGGCTGGGTCCGGCGGCCGGGCCGGCTGCAATCGGGTTTTGCTCGGCCCGCCGCGATCGGCGACAATGCGGCCCCCTCGCGCGTCCGCCGGCCCTTGGCCGGGTACACGCGCGGGACGTCTTTCACTCCCCTCGGTGACGCATGAATTTCCACGAATATCAGGCAAAGCAGCTGTTTGCCGACTACGGCATCGCAGTGCCGGCCGGGCGCGTTGCGCGCACTCCCGATGAAGCGGTCGCGGCCGCCAAGGCCATTCCGGGCGATCTTTGGGTGGTCAAGGCCCAGATCCACGCCGGTGGCCGCGGCAAGGCCGGCGGCGTCAAGCTGGCGAAGAACTTCGACGAAGTGAAGCAGTACGCCAAGGCCATGCTCGGCACCAAGATGGAAACCTATCAGTCGGCCGGCGTGGCTCTGCCGATCGACTCGGTGCTGATCTCCGAAGGCACCGACATCGACAAGGAACTGTACTTGTCGATCCTGGTCGATCGCTCGACCCAGTCGGTCACCTTCATCGCTTCGGCCGAAGGCGGCGTGGACATCGAGAAGGTCGCCGAGGAAACTCCGGACGCGATCAAGACCGTGCACGTCAACTACGTGCAGGGCCTGCAGGCCTACCAGTGCCGCGAGCTCGCTTTCGACCTGGGCCTCAACGCCAAGCAGGCCGGCCAGCTGACCACGATCATGCTGGGCCTGTACAAGCTGTTCAACGAGAAGGACCTGGCGCTGGTCGAACTCAACCCGCTGGCGATCCTCACCAACGGCAACCTGGCCGTGCTCGACGGCAAGGTCAACAGCGACGACAACGCCACGTTCCGTCACAAGGACCTGGCCGCGATGCGCGACATCCGCCAGGAAGACGAGACCGAGGTGCTGGCCAGCCAGCACGACCTCAACTACGTCACCATGGACGGCAACATCGGCTGCATGGTCAACGGCGCCGGCCTGGCGATGGCGACCATGGACGTCATCCAGCTGGAAGGCGGCTCGCCGGCCAACTTCCTCGACGTCGGCGGCGGCGCCACCAAGGAGCGCGTGACCGAGGCGTTCAAGCTCATCCTGAGCTCGGACAAGGTCAAGGCGATCTTCGTCAACATCTTCGGCGGCATCGTCCGCTGCGACATGATCGCCGAGGGCATCATCGCCGCGGTCAAGGAAGTGGACGTCAAGGTGCCGGTGATCGTGCGCCTGGAAGGCACCAACGTGGAAGCCGGCAAGGAACTGCTGAAGAATTCGGGTCTGGCCATTACCCCGGCCGACAACATCAACGACGGCGCTAAGAAGGCGGTTGCTGCCGTCGCTGGCAAGTAAGGGGCTGATGACATGTCCGTTTTGATCAATAAGAACACCAAGGTGATCGTGCAGGGCTTCACCGGCTCGCAGGGCACCTTCCACGCCGAACAGATGCTCGAGTACGGCACCAAGGTCGTCGGCGGCGTGACCCCGGGCAAGGGCGGCACCCAGCACCTGGGCCTGCCGGTCTTCAACACCGTGCGCGACGCGGTCGATGAAACCGGCGCCGACGCGTCGGTGATCTACGTGCCGCCGCCGTTCGCGGCCGACGCGATCCTGGAAGCCGCCGCTGCCGGCATCAAGGTCATCGTGTGCATCACCGAAGGCATTCCGGTGCTGGACATGCTGCGCGTGAAGAACACCCTCAACGGTTACGACGATGTTGTCCTGGTCGGTCCGAACTGCCCCGGCGTCATCACCCCGGGCGAGTGCAAGATCGGCATCATGCCGGGCCACATCCATAAGCCGGGCAAGATCGGCATCGTCTCGCGTTCGGGCACGCTGACCTATGAAGCGGTCAAGCAGACCACCGACGTGGGCCTGGGCCAATCGACCTGCATCGGCATCGGCGGCGATCCGATCAACGGCACCAACTTCATCGACGCGCTGAAGTGGTTCCAGGACGACCCGCAGACCGAAGGCATCATCATGGTCGGCGAGATCGGCGGTTCGGCCGAGGAAGAAGCGGCCGAGTTCATCAGCCAGTACGTGACCAAGCCGGTGGTCGGCTTCATCGCCGGCGCCTCGGCGCCGAAGGGCAAGCGCATGGGCCACGCCGGCGCGATCGCCTCGGGCGGCTCGGGCACGGCCGAAGGCAAGTTCGCGGCGATGGAGAAGGCCGGCGTCACCACGGTGAAGTCGCCGGGCGATCTGGGCGCGGCGATCGCCAAGCGGTTGGCTAAGTAAGGCCTCCAACGGATCGATCCGCTGGATTGAGCTGACGAAGAAGCCGCCCTCGGGCGGCTTTTTCGTTGCCGCCGCCGCTGTGCGGCGGCATGCATTCATGTAGCACAGGCGTGCTACATTGCGCGGCAACGCACCGATAGCCGAGGACGCCATGTCCACCACCACCATCCGGCTGACCGAAGAACTCAAGGTCCGCATCGCCCGCGCCGCCGAGCGCGCCGGAACCACGCCGCACGGTTTCATACTCGAAGCCATCGCCGAGAAGACCGAAGCGCAGGAACGTCGCGACGAGATGCGCGATCTGGCCGAGCAGCGTTATGCGCAGATTCTCGCCAGCGGCCAGGTCATCGCCTGGCCCGACATGCGCAGCTATCTACAGGCCCGCGCCGCGGGACGGCCCGCGCCCGCGCCGAAGCCGGGAAAGCCGGGTCGTTGAGATGGCGAAGGTCGAGTTCGCCCCGGAAGTGCTCGAAGATATCGACCGGATCATCGAGCATCTGGCCGCGCACGAGGTCGCGCAGGCCGGGGCGCGCATCGAGGGCATCGTCAATGCCTTCGATGCGCTCGCCGACAATCCGTTGATCGGCCGGCCCGCGGTGTCGGACTTGCGCGAACTGATCATAGGTCGCGACACGCAGGGCTATGTGGCGCTGTACCGCTATGCCGAAGCGATCGATACGGTGTTCGTGCTGGCGATCCGCGCTCAGAAGGAAGCCGGCTATACACGGCTTTAGTCCATTCGGCTGCATTTTCGTATCGCCATCTGATTTCGAAACCGTTCGCTCCTAAACTTCGTTCGCGCCCCATCCTTTTCCGCGCCACTCAACGAGTAACCGCCGCATGTCCGCATCACTCCGCATCGCCCTGGCCCAATTCGACTTCCCCGTCGGTGCGGTCGAAAAAAACGCCGAGCGCATCGCGGCGATGATCGTGCAGGCGCGCGACGAGCACGGTGCCGACGTGGTGCTGTTCCCGGAGCTGGCGGTCAGCGGCTATCCGCCGGAAGACCTGCTGCTGCGGCCGAGCTTCCTCGCCGATTGTGAAGCCGCGTTGCTGCGCATCGCCGGCGCGGCGCGCGGCATCGTCGCGGTGGTCGGCTGGCCGCAGGCGGCCGGCGCGGTCGTCTACAACGCCGCCAGCGTGCTGCGCGATGGGCAGGTCGAAGCCACCTATCGCAAGCGCGAACTGCCCAACTATGCGGTGTTCGACGAGCGCCGCTACTTCGACGTCGATCCCGACGGCGAGGCCTGCGTGTTCGAGGTCCGGGGCCGCCAGTCGCAGGCCAGCGTGCAGGTCGGCGTGGTGATCTGCGAAGACCTGTGGTTCGCCGAGCCGCTGGCGGCGACGGCGAAGGCCGGCGCCAGTCTGGTGCTGGTCCCCAACGCCTCGCCGTTCGAGCGCGACAAGCACGCCCAGCGCGACGCCTTGCTGGAAACGCGCGTGCAGGAGACCGGCGTGGCGCTGGCCTATCTCAACGTGGTCGGCGGCCAGGACGCGCTGGTATTCGACGGCGCCTCGGTGCTGGCCGACGGCGACGGCACCGTGCATCCGGCCGCGACCGCGTTCGAAGATCATTGGCTCATCGCCGACTACTTTGATGAAACCCGCAGTTTCACCCCGGTGTCGTGGCCGAACGAAGCCGACGAAGGCCGGGATGCGCTGGCGTGGCGGGCCGTGGTGCGCGGCACCCGCGATTACTGCCGCAAGAACGGTTTCGAAAAAGTCTGGCTGGGGTTGTCGGGCGGCATCGACTCGTCCTTGGTCATGGCCATCGCGGTCGATGCGCTCGGCGCCGAGAACGTGATCGCGGTGCGCATGCCTTCGCGCTACACCGCCGACATGTCCAACGATCTGGCCGCCGAGCAATGCCAGACCCAGGGCGTGCGCCTGCTCGCGCTACCGATCGAAAAACCGTTCCAGGGTTATCTGGACACCTTGGCGGAAACCTTCGCCGGCAAGGCGGTGGACGTGACCGAGGAGAACCTGCAATCGCGCACCCGCGGCGCCTTGCTGATGGCGATGAGCAACAAATTCGGCGGCCTGCTGCTGACCACCGGCAACAAGAGCGAATACGCGGTCGGCTACGCCACCATCTACGGCGATATGTGCGGTGGTTACGCGCCGATCAAGGACTTGTACAAGACCGAAGTGTTCGCGCTCGCGCGCTGGCGCAACGCGATCGCCGGGGCGCCGATCATCCCGTGGGCGGTGATCGACCGTCCGCCCTCGGCCGAATTGCGCGAGAACCAGAAAGACCAGGATTCGCTGCCGCCCTACGACGTGCTCGACGCGATCTTGCTGCGTCATGTCGATCAGGAGCAGTCGCGCGACGAGATCGTCGCCGCCGGTTTCGAGCCGGCGACGGTGGACCGGGTGCTGCGTCTGGTGCGGATCAGCGAATGGAAGCGGCATCAGGCCGCGCCGGGGCCGAAGGTTTCGCACCGCGCATTCGGGCGTGAGCGGCGGTATCCGATCACTAACGGTTACTCGGCCTGAGGGGGGGGGCGTCGGGCGAATATCTGTCGCCTGGATGCCGCTATAGGCCCAAGCAACCCGCGCAACTTCCCGCACCCTACGTAACTGTTCCCCCCTCTGAAAAAGGGGGCTAGGGGGGATTTGCTTTTGCCGTCCAATCACCACGTACCCCGAGCAAAGCAAATCCCCCGCGCAGCGCAGGTCGATCCCGTCTTCATGCAAACGCCGGGCGCTGGCCCCCTTTTTCAAAGGGGGCGAATTGACGCGCCCGGTCGCTAGTGGGCTGGCGGCGAACATCGTTCGTTTCGCCCGTCACGCGCCAGCAACCCGCGCAACTTTCCGGCCCCACGCAACTGTTCCCCCTTTGAAAAAGGGGGCTAGGGGGATTTGCTCTTGCCGTCCAATCGCCACGTACCCCGAGCAAAGCAAATCCCCCGCGCAGCGCAGGGCGATCCCGCCTTCGTGCAAACGCCGGGCGCCGGCCCCCTTTTTCAAAGGGGGCGAATTGACGTGCTTGTTCGGGGAAGGGCGGGCGTTGGATCGTCGCTGCTAATTCCACGCCCCCTCCCCAAACAAAAACGCCGCCCGAAGGCGGCGTTTTCAATCCGGCGGGTCGAACCCAGGCGCTCAGTTCTTGCGCTTGGCTTCTTCCTTGTCGCGGTTATCCACTGCCGACTTCTCGCCCGCGAACGGGTTGAGCTTGCGCAGGTTGCTCGGGTAGTCCGGCCAGTCGCCCGACAGCGCCGGGTGGCCGGCGTCGTTCTGCTGCAGCACGCGCTTGGCGTCGGCGGCGAGCTTGTCGTTGCCCAGGCCCTCGTAGGACTTCACCAGCACCGCCACCGCGTCGTTCTGGTAACGGCTCTGCGGGTAGGTTTCCAGCAGGTACTTGGCGCGATCGGCCGCGGCCACGTAGGCGGTACGACGCAGGTAATACAGCGACACGTCCAGCTCATGGCGCGAGAAGGTGTCGCGCAACGCCATCATGCGCTTGCGCGAATCCTCGGCGTAACGGCTGTTCGGGTAGCGCTCGACCACGATCAGGAAGTCGTTGTAGGCCTGCATCGGCGTGGCCAAGTCGCGGCGGCTGACGTCCAGGCGCCAGACCTTCTGCAGGAACACCGTGTCGCGGCTGGAGTTGACCAGGCCGCGCAGGAAGTACAGATACGCGATGTTGCGATGGGTCGGGTAGGTGCGGATGAAGCGGTCGATGCTGCTGATCGCGTCGTCGTGCTTGCCCGACTTGTACTGGGCGTAGGCGGTCTCGATCAGCGCCTGCTCGGTGTAGGGACCGTACGGGTACTGGGCGACCAGGCGCTTGAAGCTGACCTCGGCCGAAGCCCAGTTACCGTTGGTCATCGACTTGTGGGCCTTCTCGTAGATGGCCTCGACCGGCTGGCCTTCATCCGCGTCCTTGTCCTTCTTGAACATCTTGCCGACGCTCTTGCAGCCGGTGGCGGCGACGGCGACAAGCAACAGCAGGCAAAACAGGCGAACAATGCGGGACGGGGCAGAACGTACAGTCATGGCAGGCATCGACGGGCGCCGGAGGCACGAAGAGCCGATAATAGCAGTCCGCGGGTCGAGCCCCTTAACCGATCCCGTACCTCCTCGCCGGCCGCCCCCGCGCCGACCGGCCCACCGCGGCTCCTGGCCGCGGCCCCTTTTTCATAGATTCCGTAGACCCGACCCGATGAGCGAACCCCGCCAGACCCTGACCGCGACCGTGCCCGACAGCGCGGCCGGCCGCCGCTTCGACGCCGTGCTCGCCGAGCTGTTCCCCGATTATTCGCGCTCGCGGCTCGCGGCCTGGATCAAAAGCGGCGATGCCCGCCTGAACGGCCAGGAGGTCCGCCCGCGCGACCCGGTCCGGGGCGGGGAGAGCGTCGAATTGAACGTGGTCCTGGACACCCAGACCTACGCCGAGGCCGAGGACATCGCCCTGAACATCCTCTACGAGGACGCCGAGGTCATCGTCATCGACAAGCCGGCCGGGCTGGTCGTGCACCCCGGCGCCGGCAACCCGGCCGGGACCCTGGTCAATGCGCTGCTGCACCACGACCCCTCGCTGGCCTCGCTGCCGCGCGCCGGCATCGTCCACCGCCTGGACAAGGACACCTCCGGCGTCATGGTCGTGGCCCGCACCCTGCCGGCGCACACCTCGCTGGTCGATCAGCTGTCCGAACGCGAAGTCCATCGCCAGTACCTGGCGGTGGTGGTCGGCGCGCTGGTCTCCGGCGGCACCGCCAACGCCCCGATCGACCGCCACCCGCGCGACCGCCTGCGCATGGGCGTGCGCGACGACGGCAAGGACGCGGTCACCCACTACCGCCTGCGCGAACGCTTCCGCGCCCACACCTTGCTGGAATGCAGGCTGGAAACCGGGCGCACCCATCAGATTCGCGTGCATATGCAGCACCTCAAGCACCCGATCATCGGCGACCCGCTGTACGGCGGCCCGCTCAAGCTGCCCAAGGGCGCGACCGACGGCCTGGTCGAGGCGCTGCGCGGGTTCAAGCGCCAGGCCCTGCACGCGGAAACCCTGGAGTTCGTGCATCCGGTCAGCGGCGAACCGGTGCGTTGCAGCGCCGCGGTGCCGGCCGACATGCTGCATCTGCTCGCCGAACTGCGCGCCGACACGCGCGCGGCGGTGGAAGCCGGCCGATGAGCGCGGCGGCCGGGCAGGCGCCGTGGCTGGCCGCGGACTGGCCGCTGCCGGCCCGCGTGCACGGCTTCACCACCGTGCGCGGCGGCCTGGGCGTATCGCAGCCGCCGTTCGACAGCTTCAACCTCGGCACGCGCTACGGCAACGATCGCGACGATCCGGCCGCGGTGATGCGCAATCGCGAATTGCTGGCGCAACGCGCGGGGTTGCCGTCGGCGCCGCGCTGGCTGCATCAGGTGCATGGCGCCGGCGTGCTGCGTTTCGACGACAGCGTCGCCGACCGCCAGCCGCAGCTGCACGAACCCGAAGCCGATGCATCGGCGACCTCGGTGCCCGGCGTCGTGCTCGCCATCCTTACCGCCGATTGCCTGCCGGTGCTGTTCGCGGACGAAGACGGCAGCGAGATCGGCGCCGCCCACGCCGGTTGGCGCGGTCTGGCCGACGGCGTGCTCGAAGCCACGGTCGCGGCGATGCGCACCTCGCCGCAGCGCCTGCACGCCTGGCTCGGGCCGGCGGCGGGGCCACTGCATTACGAGATCGGCGCCGAAGTACGCGATGCCTTCCTCGCCCGCGATCCGGGCGCCGATGCGGCCTTCGCCGCGACGCGGCCAGGGCATTGGTTGGTGGATTTGTACGCGTTGGCGCGATTGCGGCTGGCGCAGGCCGGGCTGCGCGCCGATCATATGCACGGCGGCGGCCTGTGCACGATCGCCGAACCCGACCGCTTTTATTCCCACCGCCGCGACCGCCGCACCGGGCGCATGGCGACGCTCATATGGATGGATTGATGCGCACCACGGCCCATCGGACGGTCCTGTCCCTGACGTTATCCCTCGCTGCACTAACTAGCGCCGACGCCGTCGCGGCGGACTGCGCTTCGCGCCTGCCCGAACTGCTGCAGGCGGCCTATCCCGGCGCACGCGAGGGCAGCGGCGACGAAGAAGGCCTGTTGCGCACTGCCGGCGCGCAGCCGCGCTGGATTCAAATCGACGAAGTGGCGTGCAAGGTATGGCCGGCGTCGCCGGACAAGACCTTGCTCGCGGTGCGCCTGCGCCATCAGGCCGCCAGCGGCCTCGAAGTGGAATCCGCCGACCTGGAAGTGTTGATCGCCGACTCGGCGCAGCCGCGCATCGCGCAGCGCTACCGCGAGGACGACGCGTTGCAGTCCGACGCGATCCGGATCGGTTCGATCGCGCTCGACACCGCGCGGTACCGCCTCAACGAGACCACCACCGCCTTCGGCGTGCGCATCGACTACAACGGTTCTTCGCGCGCCAATCCTTACGGCAGCACCCAGCTGAACCTGTACGTCGCCGACGGCGACTCGCTGCGGCCGGTGTTGCGCAAGCTGGAAGTGGCGCTGGATCGCGGCGAATGGGACACCAACTGCGCCGGCGAGTTCGAGACCGTCGAGCGCACCGTCGCCATCGACGCCAAGCGCGATCGCGGCTATGCCGGTTTGCGCGTCACCAGCGTCGAAGAAGCGCGGCGCAGCGTGGCCAAGGGCGAGGACTGCACCGAGCTGCCGGTATCCAATCGCCAGCGCGTCGCGCGTTTGGCCTTCGATGGCCGCGAATACAAGGTGCCGGCCGACCTGCGCGGCCTGTAAGTTTTGGAGCACGGATCATGAAGAACGCGCCGGAGCGGCTGAAAACGCGCGAAGGACTGTACCCGCGCGTGCTGGGCGTGCGTTTCGTATTGCTGCCGCGAACCCTGCGCCTGTTGCACGGGCGCGGCGGGCGCCAGCGCTATCGCGGCGAAGCCGAGGTCGAACGCGGCCCGGGCCTGTGCTCGCGCTTGTTCGCGCGTATCGCCGGATTGCCGAAGGCGCACGTGGGGCCGATCGAAGTGGAGATCGACGCCGGCCCGCGCGGCGAAACCTGGACGCGGCGTTTCGGCAAATCGGCGATGCGCTCGCGCCTGCTCGAACGCGATGGCCTGGTGTTCGAACGCCTGGGGCCGATGCGCTTCGCGTTCGCGCTCGAACTCAGCGGCGAGTTGCCGGAAGCGGCGGCCTCGGGCGTGCTGTCGTTGCAGACCGGCGCGGCGGTGACGGTGTCGTCCGCCCTGAACCACTCGCCGATGTCGGGCGGCATGGGCCCGTTGTCGATGAGCGAAGGCGCCGACGACGGCGCGAACGAGCCCGGCCTGACCTGGCGGCTGGTGCGCGTACGCGCGCTCGGCCTGCCCTTGCCGCTGGGCTGGTTCGGCGGCGTGCGTGCGCGCGAGTTCGAGCGCGACGGCCGTTACCGCTTCGACGTGCGCGCGGCGCTGCCGGGCATCGGGCTGCTGGTGCATTACCAGGGCTGGCTGGACGTCGAGGGCTGAGCGCTGCGGGGCGGACCCGCGTTCGGGCGCGGGTTTTGGGCCGCAGCGTTTCCGCCTCGCGGGTGCGCGGCGGGCGCGCGACGTTCTATGCTGCGTGGCGACGGTGTCGGGAACGGCGAAATCGGCAGATTTTCGGGGATTTCATCCGGGGCGCGGCGGCTTGGCGACTTGGGTGGCCACCGCGAATTCCACACGGTCGCGAATCTCGTTCGACTGACACCCGAATTCCCGTTCGTCCGGCACGTCCCCGCACAAGGATCGCGGGTTCCATCCGCAAGGAGGCGCCCTTCCCGCATTCCGAGTGCTGCCCATGAGTGTCGTGAGTTCGTTTCCCTCAGCGCCGTGTTCCGACTTCGCGGCCGCGCCGCTGTCGGTTCGTGTGTTTCTTCGTCAGGCTGAGCCGGCGGGCGGCGCTATGGACGGGGGACGCAGCTGGTGAACGTCGGGACCGCAACCAAACAGCGCTCGTGGTTCGTCGCCGGCGACCTCAACGGCTTCTTCGGCCTGGTCGTCGATAACCTGTCGATCCTGGGCTTCATCTCGGCCGCGCTGATCGGCATCTTCGGGTTTCCGGCCGAAGTCATCTACACCCGCATGTTCCCCGGCACCGCCTTCGGCGTGCTGGTGGGCAATCTGATCTACACCTGGATGGCGCGGCGCCTGGCCGCCAAGACCGGCCGCGACGATGTCACCGCGATGCCGCTGGGCCTGGACGCGCCGACCAGCATCGGCATGGCCTTGCTGGTGCTCGGCCCGGCCTTCGTCGGTTTCAAGCAGGCGGGCATGGACGAAACCGCCGCCGCCACCGCGACCTGGCAGCTCGGCATGGCCTCGCTGATCGTGATGGGTTTGCTCAAGTTCGTGCTGTCGTTCTTCGGCGACGCGGTGACGCGGCTGATTCCGCGCGCCGGCCTGCTGGGCTCGATCGCCGGCGTGGCGCTGGTGCTGATGGGCTTTCTGCCGCTGATCGAAACCCTGCGCTCGCCGATGGTCGGGTTCATGACGCTCGGGCTGTTGCTGTATGTGTTGATCGCCAAGGGGCGCTTGCCGATCAAATTACCCGGCGTATTCGTCGCCTTCGTGTTCGGCACCGTGTTGTTCTACGGCTTCGGCGCGCTGGGCCTTGGCGCGCCCGGCTTCACCTTCCCCACGCCGCAGCCGCTGAACTTCGTTCTGCCGCTGCCGACGCTGGGCTTCATCGACGGCCTGCCGTACACCGTGCCGTATCTGCCGCTGCTGCTGCCGTTCGGCCTGCTGATGGTGGTCGGCGGCATCAACGTCAGCGAGAGCGCGCGCGCGGCCGGCGACGATTACCGCACGCGCGATATCTTGCTGGCCGAGGCGTTTTCGACCTTGGTCGCCGGTCTGGTCGGTGGCGTTGCTCAGACCACGCCCTACATCGGCCAGCCCGCGTACAAGCACATGGGCGCGCGCAGTGGCTACACGCTGCTGACGGGTTTGTTCATCGGCCTGGGCGGCATGCTCGGCATCGTCTCGGGTCTGGTGCAGTGGCTGCCGTTGGCGGTGCTGGCGCCGATCATCGTCTACGTCGCGCTCGACATCACCACTCAGGCGTTCCAGGCCACGCCGGGCAAGCACGCCACCGCGATGGTGTTCGGCTTCCTGCCGTCGGTGGCGTACATGCTCGCGATCAAGACCGGCAACCCGGGCTGGATCGCGCCGGATCACCACGCCCAGCTGATGAGCGCGCTCGACGGCCACGGCCTGCCGGAACTGGCGGTGATCGTGACCCTGGGCAACGGTTTCATCATGACTTCGATGATCTGGACCTCGGCGGTGGCGGCGATGGTCGATGGCCGCCTGCGCCGCGCCGCGGCGTTCCTGCTCGCGGGCGCGGGATTGGCCTTGTTCGGCATCATCCACTCGGTCGATCCGCGCGGCGGCGTGTACCTGCCGTGGGCGCTGGAAGGGTTGTCGCGCACCATAGCCTGGCAGTTCATAGGCGCGTACATCGGCCTGGCCGTCTTGCTGGTTCTGCTGTCTTTCCAGCGCGACCCGGTGCCTTCGCCGCCGCAGGCTTGAGACTTCGCCGCCGCGGCCTCAAATCCTTCGTTCCCTTTTCGAACGGCCCCACGCCATGTCCTTGCAGAACGAACTCAACGCCGTGCCCGGCGTGACCGCGCAACCGGAAGCCGCCACGCGCGACTTCGTGTTCAACCACACCATGCTGCGGGTCAAGGATCCGAGTAAGTCGCTGGATTTCTACACCCGCGTGCTCGGCTTCACCCTGGTGCGCAAGCGCGATTTTCCCGAGGCCCAGTTCAGTCTGTACTTCCTGGTGTTGGTGAACGATCCCGCGCAGATTCCCGCGGAGGAACCGGCGCGCGGCGAATGGTTGTTGAGCCAGCGCGGGGTGCTGGAACTTACGCATAACCATGGCACTGAGGGCGATGCGGCGTTCGCGTATCACCATGGCAACAGCGAGCCGCGCGGCTTCGGGCATATCTGCGTGTCGGTGCCGGATGTGCAGGCGGCTTGCGCGCGTTTCGAGCAGTTGGGGGTTGAGTTTCAGAAGAAGCTCAGCGATGGGCGCATGAAGCACATCGCTTTCATCAAGGACCCGGATGGGTATTGGGTCGAGATTTTGCAGCCAACCGATCTGGCTTGATTCACCCTGCCAGCAGTTCCCCCTTTGAAAAAGAGGGGGATTCGCTTTTGCCTTTACGCTCAAAAGCAAATCCCCCGCGCTAACGAGTCGATCAGACCTCGAACCCACGCCGGGCGCTCGCCCCCTTTTTCAAAGTGGGCGCCAGTCAGCGCGCCCGGGTGCTCCAAGCCGCTGCGCCGCCGTTCCCCCCTTTGAAAAAGGGGGGCTAGGGGGGATTCGCTTTTGCTTCTTCGCTCAAAAGCAAATCCCCCGCGCTATCGAGTCGATCAGACCTCGAACCCACGCCGGGCGCTCGCCCCCTTTTTCAAAGTGGGCAATGGTTAGCGCGCCCGGGTGTTCCTCGCCGCTGCGCCAGCGTTCCCCCCTTTGAAAAAGGGGGGTAGGGGGATTCGCTTTTGCTTTTGCGCTCAAAAGCAAATCCCCCGCGCTATCGAGTCGATCAAACCTCAAACCCACGCCGGGCGCTCGCCCCCTTTTTCAAAGTGGGCGACGGTTAGCGCGCGCGGGTGCTCCAAGCCGCCGCGCCGCCGTTCCCCCCTTTGAAAAAGGGGGGCTAGGGGGGATTTGCTTTTGCCGTCGCTTCAAAAGCCACATAACCGCAACCCGCCCCCAATCCCCCGCGCTCGCTTGAAAGATAGCGCCCCGACCCGCATTAACAGGTCATTCGCGGCCCCCGCGCCACACTCGCGCCCGGCCGCCACACCTTTCGGAGAAACCTCCATGCGAATGGACAAGCTCACCTCGCGCTTCCAGCAGTCCCTGTCGGATGCGCAGTCGCTAGCGGTCGGGCGCGACCACAGCGTCATCGAACCGGCGCATCTGCTGACCGCGCTGCTGGACCAGAGCGGCGGCAGCACCAAGCCGCTGCTGGCGCAGGCCGGGGTCAACGTGCCGCTGCTGCGCGAGCGCCTGGGCGAAGCGCTGGAGAAGCTGCCCAAGGTCTCGGGGCAGGCCGGCAACGTCTCGGTCGGCAACGATCTGGCGCGGCTGCTCAACGTCACCGACAAGCTGGCCCAGCAACGCGGCGATGCCTTCATCGCCAGCGAGCTGTTCCTGCTCGCCGCGCTCGACGACGGCGGCGATGTCGGCCGCGCGCTCAAGGCCGCCGGCGCCACCAAGGCCAAGCTGGAACCGGCCATCGACAAGCTGCGCGGCGGCGAAAGCGTGCAGTCGGAAAACGCCGAGGAACAACGGCAGGCGCTGGAAAAATACTGCATCGACCTGACCGCGCGCGCCGAGTCGGGCAAGCTCGATCCGGTGGTCGGACGCGACGAGGAAATCCGTCGCACCATCCAGGTGCTGCAACGCCGCACCAAGAACAACCCGGTGCTGATCGGCGAACCCGGCGTGGGCAAGACCGCCATCGTCGAAGGCCTGGCCCAGCGCATCATCAATAACGAGGTGCCCGAAGGTCTGCGCGGCAAGCGCGTGCTCTCGCTCGACATGGGCGCGCTGATCGCCGGCGCCAAGTTCCGCGGCGAGTTCGAAGAGCGCCTGAAAGCGGTGCTGAGCGATCTGTCCAAGAACGAAGGCCAGGTGATCTTGTTCATCGACGAACTGCACACCATGGTCGGCGCGGGCAAGGCCGAAGGTTCCATGGACGCCGGCAACATGCTCAAGCCGGCGCTGGCGCGCGGCGAGCTGCATTGCATCGGCGCGACCACGCTGGACGAATACCGCAAGTACGTCGAGAAGGACGCCGCGCTGGAACGCCGCTTCCAGAAAGTGTTCGTCGGCGAACCTTCGGTCGAGGACACCATCGCGATCCTGCGCGGCCTGAAGGAGCGCTACGCGGTGCACCACGGCGTGGAGATCACCGATCCGGCGATCGTCGCCGCGGCCACTTTGTCGCATCGCTACATCGCCGACCGCCAGCTGCCCGACAAGGCCATCGACCTGATGGACGAAGCGGCCTCGCGCATCCGCATGGAGATCGATTCCAAGCCGGAAGAACTCGATCGCAAGGAGCGCCGGCTGATCCAGCTCAAGATCCAGCGCGAGGCGCTGAAGAAGGAGAAGGACGCCGAATCCAAGCAGCGCCTGGCCGACCTGGAAGCCGAGATCGGCACCCTGGAGCGTCAGTTCAACGACCTGGAAGAAATCTGGAAGGCGGAAAAAGCCACCTTGCAGGGCGCGACCAAGATCAAGGAGCAGATCGAGCAGGCCAAGCTCGAACTCGAAGCGGCGCAGCGCACGCAGGACTTCGGCCGCATGAGCGAAATCCAGTACGGCCGTCTGCCGGAACTGGAAAAGCAGCTCAAGGCCGCGCAGGAAGTCGAGACCAAGGGCTTCACGCTGCTGCAGGACAAGGTCACCGCGGAGGAAATCGCGGAAGTGGTCGCGCGCTGGACCGGTATCCCTGTGTCGAAGATGCTCGAAGGCGAGCGCGACAAGCTGCTGAAGATGGAGCAGGCGCTGCACGCGCGCGTGGTCGGTCAGGACGAAGCGGTGCGGGTGGTGTCCGACGCGGTGCGCCGTTCGCGCGCGGGCCTGTCCGATCCCAATCGCCCCAGCGGTTCGTTCCTGTTCCTGGGCCCGACCGGCGTGGGCAAGACCGAACTGTGCAAGGCGCTGGCCGAATTCCTGTTCGATTCGCCCGACGCGATGATCCGCATCGACATGAGCGAGTTCATGGAGAAGCACGCGGTCAGCCGCCTGGTCGGCGCGCCTCCTGGCTATGTCGGTTACGAAGAAGGCGGCTATCTGACCGAGGCCGTGCGCCGCCGTCCGTACAGCGTGATCTTGCTCGATGAAGTCGAGAAGGCGCATCCGGACGTGTTCAACATCCTGCTGCAAGTGCTCGACGACGGCCGCCTGACCGACGGCCAGGGCCGTACGGTGGATTTCCGCAACACCGTGATCGTGATGACCTCGAACCTGGGCTCGCAGATGATCCAGGAACTCAACAACGACGACACGCCGGAAAGCTACACCCAGATGAAGGCGGCGGTGATGGGCGTGGTGCAGGCGCACTTCCGTCCGGAATTCATCAATCGCCTGGACGATATCGTCGTGTTCCATCCGCTCGACAAGAGCCAGATCCGCGAGATCGCCAAGATCCAGCTGCACGGCCTGGAAAAGCGCCTGGGCGAACGCGGCCTGAAGCTCGCGCTGTCGGATGCGGCGCTGACCCTGATCGGCAACGTCGGTTTCGACCCGGTTTACGGTGCGCGTCCGCTCAAGCGCGCGGTGCAGCAGCAGTTGGAGAATCCGCTCGCGCAGAAGATTCTCGGCGGCGAGTTCGTCAGCGGCGACACCATCGGCGTCGAGGCCGAGGCGGGGCATCTGGTGTTCCGCAAGAGTTGATCGGCCTGCGATCGGCGAAGACCAGAACGGCCCGCATATGCGGGCCGTTCTGGTTTCAGGCATCGCGGCGTGGCGTTACTGTCCGACCGCCACCGCCTTGCGCGGCACGATCCCCAGGGCCTTCTCGATCTGCGCCGGATCAAAGCGCTTGCCGCCCTTGAACACCGCTTCGACCTTGCGGATGTCTTCCATGTTCTTGATCGGGTCGCCGTCGATCAGTACCAGGTCGGCGAACTTGCCCGGCGCGATCACGCCGCGATCCTTATCCACACCCAGCACCTGCGACGGCGTCAAGGTCGCCAGCCGCAGCACCTCGGCGTTGGGAATGCCGGCGCGCGAATACGACACCAGTTCCGAATGCAGCATGTAGCCGGCCAGCGCGTCGGTGCCGGGCATGATGGTCACGCCGGCGTCGTACAGCGCCTTGAGCAGGCGCATCATCGCCGGGAACGATTTCGCGTAGGCCTCTTCCTCGCCCTTCGGCGCTTTCAGCGCGCCCCAGCTCAGATTGCGCTGCGCCTGCGGCGGCAAACGCGAGGCCACGGTCTTCAGGCCCGGCGGCGTCTTGTCCTGCGGATTGCCGGCGAACAAGTCCTCTTCGATGCCCATGGTCGGGTCGATCACGGTGTGGTGGCGCTTGAGGAACTCGATGAACTCGCGCACTTCCGGCTTGTCCGGCGGGAACTCGAACGCGTGCGCGCCGACTTCGGTCAGCCGCGCCATGGTGTGGGTGTCCTGCACGCGCGGGTACATGAAGTTGAGTTCGACGAACAGCATGTGCTGCAACTCGTCGGCGCCGCCTTCGATGAACTGCTTGGCCGACATGAACGCCGGCACGTGGCCGCTGTAGCGCAGGCCGCGGGCGTGGGCGCGGTCGGCGATCACCGGCACCAGCTCGGGTTTTAGCGATGAGTAACTCTTGATCTGCATGTAGCCGTGGTCGGCGTACCAGTCCACCGCCTTGATCGCTTCTTCCGGCGTGGCGACCAGCATCTTGGTCGGCCCCGCATACGGGCCGGGGCCGTCGATGAAACCGGCGGCGAGCACGCGCGGGCCGATCTCGGTGCCGGCGTCGAAGCGCTTGATCTTGTCCAGGAACGCGTCGGTGTTGTTGGCCAGATCGCGGCTGCTGGTGATGCCGTTGGCGATGTCCATGGCGCCGTCGGAATCGGAGTAGTGCTTGTGCACGTCCCACAGGCCCGGCATCAGGAAACGGTTGCCGGCGTCGAAGATTTCCGCGTTCGCGGGCGCTTTCATCGC
Source organism: Lysobacter sp. TAB13 (assembly GCF_052113885.1). Taxonomy (NCBI): domain Bacteria; kingdom Pseudomonadati; phylum Pseudomonadota; class Gammaproteobacteria; order Lysobacterales; family Lysobacteraceae; genus Lysobacter; species Lysobacter sp. TAB13. The sequence goes on from NZ_JBFRDR010000004.1 coordinate 226,549, forward strand.
CGCGTCCGGGGCGACGCGGATGACGCGTTCGCCTTCGACCAGCACGCTGGTGTTGGGCGTCACCGTGAGGTCGCGCGGATCGTACAGGCGCGCGTTGCGGATCAGCAGCGGGCCCTTGGGCGCGTGGGTGAGTTCGCGCGCCATGCGCAGCGACCACTGCGCGCCGGCGTTGTCCTGCAATTCGATCAGCTTGGGTAGCGAATCGGCCAACTCCGGTGCGATCACCGACACCCAGCCGGAGGAGAAGATCACCGCCGCGGTATCGCCGTTCGCGTCCAGCCACACCGAATCGGGCGTGTAGTTCATGCCGGCGATGCGGTACAGCGACAAGCGCTGCGGCCCGTTCTTGCTTGCGATGTCGAACGTGCCGGCTTCTTCCAGCCGCGCTTCGCCGGCCGGCAACAGCGCCAGCTTGCGGCCCGGCGCCTTGAGCAGAGCGCGCGCCAGCACGGCCTGCATTTCCGGCGTCGCGTTGAGCGGCAGGAAGAACGCCGGCGCGCTCAGGGTTTTCTCGCCGTGTTCGCTGTCGTTCTTCCAACTGGCCTTGCCGCTTTGCACGCTGAAATGCTCGCTTATGGGGACTTTCAGGTAGTTGTTGCCTTCGGCGTCGTACTGGGTCGGGATGCCGGCGGCGTCCAGGGTCCAGCGGCTCTTGATGTGATCGCCGCGGCCGCGGTCCTGGTATTGGAATTCGGCCTGGGCGCTGCCGTCGGCGGCGGTGTCCACGCTCTGCTGGCCGGCGGGCTTGCCTTGCATCAACACGGTCTGCTCGCGCTTGCCGGGCGCGGCGAGGGCGTCGGATACGGCCAGGGCGAGCATCATCGGGACGAGCGACAGCAACAGCGGAGCGGTCATGCGCATGGCGTGGGCCTCGGCTTTGCGTAAGGGCGATGTGCGGAGCCTCGCACTTGCTCAGGTCCGGCGATGGCCGGTGCGTGCGGTGGCAGGCTTGGTATATAGCCGATCCGGGCCATCCGGGTATGTGCCGGAAGGATGGAAAATCGCCCGGAAAAACGACGGCCCGGAAATCCGGGCCGTCGGGTCGCGTGTGTCGCCTGAGTCCTAACTCACCACTTGTAGCCGACCTTCAGGTAAGCGAAGGCGCCGTTGAAGCCGAACGGCGAGGCGGTGTTGTACGGCAGGTAGTTGCGAGTGCCCAGGACCAGCTTCTGCTCGTCGGGATATTCGTTGAGCACGTTGTCGCCGCCCAAGGTGAAGTCCCAGTTGTTCAAGCGATAGGTCGCGGCCAGATCCAGCGTCCACTTCGCGCCGTAGGTCTGGTCTTGCAGCGGATCGGTCGCGTGCAGTTCGGTGAACTCGCCGTAGCGCGTGGCGGTGGCGTTGAAGCTCCAGTTGCCGGTCTTCCAGTCGCCGGCGAGGAAGAACTTGTCCTTCGGCGCGCCCTTGGTGATGCGGCCGATCTCGGTGCGGCCGATGCGTACCGCGTTCGGATCGATCGCCGCCAGGCGCGCCGGGTTGGGCGCGATCTTCTCGATCTCGGTCTTGGAGTAGTTGTAGCCCAAGGTCAGGTTGAGCTTGCCCGACGCCCAATCCCAGGCCTGGGTCGCGACGATGTCCACGCCCTGCGTCTTGGTGTCGACCGCGTTGGTGAAGTAACGCCCGCCGCCGATGCCCGGATAACCGTTGGCCTGCAGATAATTGCGCACCGCGGCGCTGGTCAGGTTTTCCGACAGCAGAATGCGATCGTCCACGGTGATGTGGTACGCGTCGATGGTGATGTACAAGCCATCCGACGGCTGCAGCACCAGGCCCAGGCTGTAGTTGGTCGATTCCTCGGCCTTCAGCGGCTCGGAACCCAATGCGACCGCGGCCGGGTTATCGACGCGGAAGGTGCCGATTTCATACGGAACGCCGCTGATGAAATTGGTCGCGATCGACTGGAAAAACTGCTGCTGCAGCGACGGCGCGCGGAAGCCGGTGGAGGCAGTGGCGCGCAGCGCGACCTTGTCGGTGAAAGCGTAGCGCGCCGACAGCTTGCCCGAAGTGGTGTCGCCGAAATCGCTGTAGCTCTCGTAGCGCGCGGCGAGGCCGGCGGAGAATTTGTCGGTCAGGTCGGCCTCGACATCGGCATAGAGCGAGTAGCTGTGGCGGTCGAACTGGCCGGCGTCGCTGGCGCGGAAGCCGGAGAACACCTGCGCGCCGGGAATGATCTGGCCGTTGGACGCGGGCACGCCGCCGTTGGCGTAGGACAGCGGTTCGCCGGCGCGCTGGCTGAATTCCTCGCCGCGCCATTCCGCACCCCAGGCGAAGGTCACCGGGTACTGCCAGCCGAAATCCACCGGGCGGGTGAAGTCCAGGTTCAACACGTGCTGGGTCACTTCCAGCGCGCCGGCGTAGAACTGCGTCGGCGAAGTCGGGCCCAGGCTGCGGTTGAGGGTGTGCTCGATGTCGAAGGTCAGGCCGTTGTGGCCGTAGTTGTAGCTGAAATCGATCTGGGTGCCGCCCGCGGTCTCGGTGCGCAGGCCGACCACCGCGGCGCGGTCCTTGCTGATGTTGTGGATCTGCGGCAGGAAACCGTTCGGATAGATCGACGGGATGTTGCGCGCGTCGCCGGCGAAGCGGAAATAGCCGTTGGAAAGCACATCGCGCTTGCTGTAGCTGCCGAATGAATAGAAGGTCAGGTAATCGGTCGCTTTGTATTCGCCGTTGTACGACACCGCGCCGCTGTCGATCTCGGGATCGCCGTAGCGCTGTTCCACCACGCCCTGGAACGGACGCGCGCGGTTGGTCTGGTCCTGATGTCCGCCCTGCGCGGCCAGATGCACCTTGCCGTTTTCGCCGAGCTTGAGGCCGACATCGCCCGACAGCTGGTACTGCTCGCCGTCGCCGGCGCTGTACTGGCCGTAGCGCGCGGCGATGCTGCCGCCCGAATCGCTGCCCTTGAGCACGATGTTGACCACGCCGGCGATGGCGTCGGAGCCGTACTGCGCCGAGGCGCCGTCGCGCAGCACTTCCACGCGCTCGATGGAGGCGATCGGAATGGCGTTGAGGTCCACCGGCGAAGAGCCGCGGCCCTGGCTGCCGTTGAGGTTGATCAGCGCGGTGGTGTGACGGCGCTTGCCGTTGACCAGCACCAGCACCTGATCGGGCGCGAGCCCGCGCAACTGCGCCGGGCGCACCGCGTCGGTGCCGTCGGTGATGGCCGGGCGCGGGAAGTTCAGCGAGGGCAGGGCGCGCGCCAGCGCGGTGGCCAGTTCGACCGTGCCGCTGGCTTCGAGGGTTTCCGGCGTGATGATGTCGATCGGCGCGGTCGATTCGGCGACGGTGCGGTCGGACACGCGGGTGCCGGTCACGATGACCTGGTCCAGGGTCTTGGGATCGCCTTGCGGGGCCGCGTCTTGAGCGAAGGCGGCGGGCGCGGCGAATGCGATCAGCAGGCCCAGGGCCAGTGGGTGAAGGGGGCCGGTGAGCTTGCGACTGGCGTGCATGAAGACTCCTGATGGGGATGACATCGATGGCAATCGGGTTTAACACGCTTATAACAAGTGGGTCAATAAAGCGGCCAAGCTGTGCCTAACGCAAGTAGCCAAAAAGTGGTACGCGCCCCAGTTTTGGCGCCGGGGCGCTCCGAAGCGCGGCCAATCCCGAATCCCGGCCCCAAAAAAAACGCCGGGTCGCAACAATAGCGATCCCGGCGTCCGGAAGAGGGTGCGGCGACATGCGCCGCGGGGCGGCTCAGGCGATCAACGCGCCCCCATCGACGTCGATCACCGTGCCGGTGACGTAGGCGTTGTCGATCGCGAACAGATAGGCCGAGGCGATTTCGTCCGTGCGGCCGATCCGGCCGACCGGCAGCTTCTCGCCGGCCCGGGCCAGCGCCGACATGCGCGCGAACGGTTCCATGCCCTGGTAGCCGTCGCTGTCGGTCAGGCCCGGGCTGACGGCGTTGACGCGCAGCGGCGCCAGTTCGCGCGCCAGCACTTTGACGCTGGCTTCCAGCGCGGCGTTGATCACGGTGCGGGCGAGCGCGCCGGGCGTGGCCTTGCGCGCGACGATGCCGCTGGTCAGGGTCACGCTGCCGTGGCCGCTGAGATAGGGCAGGGCCAGCTGCACGGCCTGGATCGAGCCCCACAGCTTGCGTTCGAACGCCTGCCGCGCCTGATCCAGGTCCAGCTCGGCCAAGTGCCCGACCGGTGCCGGCGCGCTGGCGGCGATGATCAGGTGGTCGATCCGGCCGGCGCGCTCGAACAGGCGGCGCAGGCTGTCGGTGTCGTCCAACTGCGCCCGATGGGTGTCGATGCTGGACTTGGCCAGCGGACGCAGGGTGTCGGCGGTGGCGTCCAACTGCTGCAGATCGGCGCAGGCCAGGGTCAGCTGGCCGCGGCGGCGCGACAAACGCGCCGACAGGGCGCGGCCGATACCCGACTGCGCGCCGAGGATCAGGCTGCGGACGCTCGGGGCGGGGCTCAGGCGCAAGTCGGTGGCATTCATCGGCGGGATCGGGTCGCGGCGGGTGAGTGCATGGTCCACGGACCGCGCCCGCGAATGAATCAGACGCGTCTGAAATGTGCCTGGGGGGCCGGGCATGTGCCCCATCGAGGCCCATACCCTGGCGCCGCCACCGGGCGGCACTGTTAAGATGCCCGCGCTCAAGGTGATCGCCGACACAGTCGGGCGATTGAAACGGGAATCCGGTGGCGCGCGGCTCATGCCGAACGCTCAAGCCGGAGCTGCCCCCGCAACGGTAGGCGAGTCAACGCAACGCTCTTGGCCACTGTGCTGATGCACGGGAAGGCGCGTTGCGGGAACCGCGATCGGGTGTTCGCACCGATCGCTTCCGCTCGCGAGCCCGGAGACCGGCCCGGAGCGCGAACCGACAGGCGGAGGGCCGTGTCTCGGGAATCCTGCGCTCGCGCCTGCCTCCCTTGCCGCTCTTCGTGTGTCCCGACCTAGTCTGGACCGCGCGGGTGAGGCGCGGCCGTGGAGACCTGCCAGTGATTGCGTCTGTAGTTGCCGTTGCATTTTCGCCGCGCCCCGCGCGGCTTGTCCTGAACACCGCCTTGTGCGCCGCCCTGGCCGGCGCCGCTTTCGGCGCCAGCGCCGATACCGCGGTGGATATCGACCAGGTCGTGGTCACCGCCAGCCGCACCGCCCAGACCCAGGACGCGACCCTGGCCGCGGTGACGGTGATCGATCGCGCCGACATCGAGCGCCTGCAGCCGGCCTCGCTGCCGGACCTGCTGCGCGGCACGCCGGGCGCATCGCTGGCCAACCACGGCGGCGCGGGCAAATCCACCTCGCTGTTCCTGCGCGGCACCGAATCCGATCACGTGCTGGTGCTGATCGACGGCATCAAGCTCGGCTCGGCCACCAGCGGCGGCGCCTCGCTGCAGGACATTCCGGTGGAGCAGATCGAACGCGTGGAAATCGTGCGCGGGCCGTTCTCCAGCCTGTACGGCTCCGAAGCCATCGGCGGCGTGATCCAGATCTTCACCCGCCGCCCGCAGGGCGCGTTCGCGCCGAACTTCAGCCTGTCGCTGGGCAGCAACCAGACCCATCGCGGCTCCGCCGGCGTCGCCGGCAAGGGCGAGCGCGGCTGGTATTCGATCAACGCCGCGCACGAAGACACCGACGGCATCAACGCCTGCCGCGGCAAGCCCTCGCCGGGCGGCGCGGGCTGCTTCACCAACTCGCCCGACCGCGACGGCTACCGCAACAGCTCGCTGACCGTGCAGGGCGGCTACCGCTTCAACGAACAATGGGACGCCGAGGCGCGCGTGCTGCGCGCGCAAGCCAACAACCTCTACGACGGCAGCCAGAACAATCAGGCCGACACCGTGCAGCAAGTGGCCGGCGCCAAGCTGCGCTACAAGCCCAACGACCGCGTCAGCGTGAGCCTCAACGCCGGGCGCAGCGCCGATCTGAGCGACAACTACAAGAACGGCAAGTATTCGAGCACCTTCGATACACGGCGTCAGCTCGGTTCGGTGCAGGGCGATTTCAGGCTCGGCCAGAATCTGCTGACCGCCGGCTTCGATTGGCAGCGCGACGAGATCGAAAGCAATACCCGCTATGCGCGCGACCATCGCATCCTGCGCGGCGCCTTCGGCCAATGGCAGCGCGACTTCGGCGCGCATGCGCTGCAGGCCAGCCTGCGCCGCGACGACGACAGCCAGTTCGGCGGGGAAACCACCGGCAGCGTGCTGTGGGGCTGGGATTTCACCGAATCGCTGCGCCTGACCGCCAGCTACGGCACCGCGTTCAAGGCGCCGACCTTCAACGAGCTGTACTTCCCCGGTTACGGCAATCCGGAGCTCTCGCCGGAAACCTCGCGCAGCTTCGAACTCGGGCTGCGCGGTACATTCGGTGGGGAACGCCGGCAGATGTGGTCGCTCAACGCCTACCAGACCCGGATCGACGATCTGATCGCCTACGACGCTTCGCGCGGCGCGCCCGGCAACGTCGATCGCGCCCGCATCCGCGGCCTGGAAGCGGTGCTCGACACCCGCCTGGCCGACTGGGACCTGCGCGCCAGCGCGACCTGGCTGGACCCGCGCAACGACAGCCGCAGCAGCTACAACGACAACTACCTGCCGCGCCGCGCCCGCCGCAGCGCGCGCATCGACCTGGACCGCCGCTTCGAGCTGGGCGCCGCCCGCGCCGTGTCGTTCGGCGCCAGCGTCTACGCCGCCGGCCAGCGCTACGACGATCTGGCCAACGCCCGCAGCCTGGGCGGCTATGCTCTGACCGACCTGCGCCTGGGCTACGCCTTCGACGCGGCCTGGAGCTTGCAGTTATCGGCCAATAACCTGTTCGACCGGCATTACGAAACCGCGGCCTTCTACAATCAGCCCGGCCGCAACTATCTGCTGACGCTGCGTTACCGTCCTCTTCGCTGATGTCACCGCGCCACCCCGGCCGCGTCCGCGCGGCCGGCTTCCACCGAGAGCCTGAGATGAACGATCTGTCCGTGCCCGTGAAAACCAGCATCGTCGCGATCCTGCTGACGCTGATGATCGCCACGCGCTTCCATCACTTCGGCAGCGCGCTGCACCTGCCCGACGCGTCGATGGCGGTGTTCTTCCTCGGCGGAGTGTATCTGCGCCGGCATGCGCTGTTCGCCGGTTTCATGCTGTTGGCGGTGGCGATCGACTATGTCGCCATCACCGGCCGCGGCCTGAGCTTCTACCAGCATTACTGCGTGACGCCGTCGTACGCCTCCTTGCTGCTGGCCTATGCGGTGCTGTGGTACGCCGGGCGGATGTACGCGCCGCGCATGGCCGCGAACGGACGCGCGGTGGCGATCGGGCTGGGCCTGGCGCTGGTCGCGGCGACCGTGTCGTTCCTGATTTCCAACGGCGCCTTCTATTGGTTCGGCGGCCGTTATCCGCATCCCAATCTCGATCAGTATCTGGCGCGCCTGTGGCGATGGGGGCCGCTGTTCGTGCGCACCACCATGATCTACATCGCCAGCGGGTTCCTGGTGCATGCGCTGATCGCGCGTTTCGCGCCGGTGCACGCGGCGCAGTCGCGCACCCGGGTCTGACCGCCCGCGCAAGCGCTTATCGGTTTTGCCAGTCGATTCGGGAGTTCGAACATGTCGATCCTGCTTGCCCCCAGCGATGCGGTCCTGCCCTTGCGTTCGCGCAACGCGCAGATAGCCACCGCCGCGCTCCTGGCCGTGTTGATGATCTGCACGCGCGGCCAGCATTTCGCCACCGTGGACGCCTTGCCCAGCGCGTCGTGGGCGGTGTTCTTCCTGGCCGGAGCGATGCTGCGGCCGGGCTGGGTGTTTCCGGCCTTGTTCGTGTTGTCCTCTCTGCTGGACCTGGCCAGCCTGGCATTGGGCCGGGTCACCGACTGGTGCCTGTCGCCGGCGTACTGGGCGCTGGCGCTGGCCTACGGCGCGCTGTGGATGGGCGGACGCTTCTACGCGCGCATGCATCGCGATCACTGGCGCAGCGTGCCGCGGCTGGTGCTGGTGCTGCTGGCGACCTCGGTGGTGGCCTACCTGATCTCCAAGGGCGGGTTCTATTTCCTCTCAGGCCGCTATCCGGACGCCACGCTGGCCGGTTTCATCGATCGCATTCCGCAGTACTACCCGCGCACCCTGGGCACCCTGGCCGGTTATGTCGGCGTGGGCTTCGCGGTCTATGCGGTAGCCCGTCTGGTCGATGCGCGCGATCGCTTCGGAGCGGCGGCGTGAGCGCGCCCGGCGACGAGGCGGAAGCCACGGATCGCGCCGGCTATGCCGGCCTGAGCGAGGAAAAACACCGCGAGCGCATGCAGCGCAAGAAGGAGCTGATCGATCGCAAGATCGCCAAGGCGACCATCGAGCGCGGCGTGCTGGTGGTCAACACCGGCAACGGCAAGGGCAAGAGTTCCTCCGGTTTCGGCATGCTCGCCCGTTCGCTCGGCCACGGCTTCAAGTGCGGCGTGGTGCAGTTCATCAAGGGCAGTTTTTCGACCGGGGAAGAAGCCTTCTTCCGCCGTTTCGAGGAACTCGATTACCACGTGATGGGCGAGGGCTTCACCTGGGAGACCCAGGACAAGCAGCGCGACATCGCCGCGGCGCAGGCGGCCTGGGCCATCTCGGCCAGGATGATGAGCGATGAAGCCTACGACTTCGTGCTGCTGGACGAACTCAACATCGCCCTGGCGCATCGCTATGTCGCCCTCGACGACGTGCTGGCCGCGGTCGCGGCGCGGCCGCCGCGCCAGCACGTGGTCATCACCGGCCGCGGCGCGCCCGATGCCTTGATCGAAGCGGCCGACACGGTTACCGAGATGCGCGTGATCAAGCATGCGTTCAAGGCCGGGATCAAGGCGCAGCAGGGGATCGAGTTGTGATGTCGGGAATCGGGAATGGGGAATCGGGAGTCGAAACGGCAAAAGCCCGCGTCGCCACCGCCGTTGCCATTCCCGATTCCCCATTGCCGATTCCTGTCGATTGCCCGGCGCTGCTCATCTCCGCCCCCGCCTCCGGCCAAGGCAAGACCAGCGTCGCCGCCGCGATCGCGCGCTGGCACGCGCGCCAGGGCCGGCGCGTGCGGGTGTTCAAGACCGGGCCGGATTTTCTCGATCCGATGGTGCTCGAACGCGCCAGCGGCCACCCGGTGCAGCAACTGGATCTGTGGATGTGCGGCGAAGCCGACGTGCGTGCGCGTCTGCACGCCGCGGCGGGCGAAGCCGATCTGATCCTGATCGAAGGCGTGATGGGTTTGTTCGACGGCGCGCCGTCCAGCGCCGATCTGGCCGAGCGACTCGGCGTGCCGGTGCTGGCGGTGATCGACGGTTCGGCGATGGCGCAGACCTTCGGCGCGCTCGCCACCGGTCTGGCGCGTTATCGCGACGGCGTGCGCGTGTACGGCGTCGCCGCCAACCGCATCGGCAGCGCGTATCACGCGCTACTGCTGCGCGAGAGTCTGCCCGCCGACCTGCGTTGGCTCGGTGCGTTGCCGCGCGATCCCGCGCTGGCGCTGCCGGAGCGGCACCTGGGCTTGGTCGCGGCCGGCGAACTGAGCGATATCGACGCGCGCCTGGACGCGCTCGCCGATGCCTGGGCCGAGCATGCCGATATCGAACTGCCGCCGCCGGTGACGTTCGCGCCGGCCGCGCAGGCCGCGGTGGAGCGCGCGCTCGCCGGCCGTCGCATCGCGATCGCGCGCGATGCGGCCCTGTGTTTTCTGTACCCGGCGAATCTTGACCTGCTGCGCGCCGCCGGCGCCGAACTGGCGTTCTTCTCGCCGATCGCCGGCGACGGCCTGCCCGAATGCGATGCGGTGTGGTTGCCGGGCGGCTATCCGGAACTGCATCTGGCGGCGCTGTCGGCCAATCGCGGCTTGCGCGATGCGCTGCACGCGCACGTCGATGCCGGCAAGCCCGTGTTGGCCGAATGCGGCGGCCTGTTGTACGCGCTCGACAGCTTGCAGGACCGCGACGGCGCCAGCGCCGCGATGGCCGGACTGCTGCGCGGCAGCGCGACGATCCAGCCGCGTCTGGCGGCGCTGGGAATGCAGGCGGTGACGCTGGCCGAAGGCGAGCTGCGCGGGCACACCTTCCACTACGCGCGCGCCGAGATCCAGGCCGAGGCGATCGCCGATTCGACCAATCCCAACGGCGGCCCCAGCCGCGAAGCGGTGTATCGGCGCCAGCGCCTCACCGCGAGCTTCGTCCACTTCTATTTCCCGTCCAACCCTGCCGCGGCCCTGTCACTGTTTCTGCCATGAACCTCATGCCGCTGGCCCTGGCGATGCTGGCCGGCGTGCTGCTGGATGCGCTGCTGGGCGAGCCGCGGCGCGCGCATCCGCTGGTGGGGTTCGGGCGGCTGGCGCGCGCGATCGAATCGGTCCTGCATCGCGACAGCCGCGTGCGCGGCGTGATGGCATGGTTGCTCGCGGTGGTGCCGCTCAGCGCCGCGGCGTGGTGGCTGCAGCGGCAATTGCTTGCGTGGTCGCCGTGGGCCGATTGCGTCTACGCCGCCGCGGCCCTGTATTTCGCTATCGGCCTGCGCAGTTTGAGCGAACACGCCACGCCGGTCGCCGCCGCTCTGGCCGCCGCCGATCTGCCGGCCGCGCGCGAGGCGGTCGGACGCATCGTCAGCCGCGATACGCAAGCGCTCGACGCCGAGCGCGTGGCCGCGGCGGCGACCGAATCGGTGCTGGAGAACGGCAGCGACGCGGTGTTCGCGGCGCTGTTCTGGTTCGCCGTGCTCGGCGCGGCCGGCGCGGTACTGTATCGGCTGGCGAATACGCTGGATGCGATGTGGGGCTATCGCACCGCGCGCTATCGTCGCTTCGGTTGGGCGGCGGCGCGCATCGACGACGTGCTCAACTGGATTCCCGCGCGCCTGACCGCGATGACTTACGCCGCGCTCGGCCACACCGGCAGCGCGCTGCGTTGCTGGCGCACCCAGGCGCGCGCCTGGGACAGCCCCAACGCGGGCCCGGTGATGGCCGCCGGCGCGGGCGCGCTGCGGGTGCGGCTGGGCGGCGACGCCCCATATCACGGCGTGTGGGAATCGCGGCCGTTGTTGGGCGAGGGCGCGGCGCCCGACGCCGATTCGATCATGCGTGCGCTGAGCCTGGTGGTGCGCGGCACCGCGTACTGGTTATGCGGATTTCTATTGCTCGCCTTCGGCTGGTGGCTGTATGCGGATGCATGAGCCCGGCCGCGTCGACACGACACGACTGCAGCGGTTCGCACGCGGAGGCGACGACCATGCTTGAACACGGCGGCCGCCTGTTGCGCGCGGCGCAGCGCTACGGCATTCCCGCGCAGGATTGGCTGGACCTGTCCACCGGCATCAATCCAGTCGCCTGGCCGGTGCCGGCGATTCCCGCGCGCGCCTGGCATCGCTTGCCGGAAGACGACGACGGCTTGCTCGATGTCGCGCGCGATTACTATGGCGCGGGCGATCTGCTCGCGGTCGCCGGTTCGCAGGCGGCGATCCAGGCCTTGCCCGAGCTGCGCGCGTCCTCGCGCGTGGGCGTGCTCGCGCCCGGCTACGCCGAGCATGCGCACGCGTGGCGGCGTGCCGGACATCAGGTGACGATGCATTCGGCGGCGGAGTTGTTCGCCCGCGCCGATGAGTTCGAAGTCATCGTGCTGATCCATCCGAACAATCCCGGCGGCGATGCTTTCGAACGCGACGCGCTGCTGGCCCTGCACGCGCAACTGGCCGCGCGCGGCGGCTGGCTGCTGATCGACGAAGCCTTCATCGACGCCACGCCCGAACGCAGCCTGTGCGCGGACAGCGCCCGCGAGGGCTTGATCGTGTTGCGCTCGGTCGGAAAGTTCTTCGGCCTGGCCGGCGCCCGCGCCGGCTTCGTCTGCGCCGCGCCGGCCTTGCTCGAAGGTCTGCGCGATCGGCTCGGCCCGTGGACGCTGACCGGGCCGGCGCGTTACGCCTTGCGCCACGCCCTGGCCGATCGCGATTGGCAGACGTCGATGCGCGCGCAACTGTTGGCGCAAGGCGCGCGGCTGGCGCGGTTGCTGAGCGCGCACGGCCTGGCGCCCAGCGGCGGCAGCGCGTTCTTCCAGTGGCGGCGGGATCGCCGCGCGCTGCAATGGCATCAGGCCTTGGCCGAACGCGGCATCCTGACCCGCCTGTTCGAACAACCGCCCAGCCTGCGTTTCGGTTTGCCGGGCGCGGAACACGAGTGGCAGCGACTGGACGACGCGCTGGCGCAAATCCGCAAGGATGCGACGATGCACGATCACGACGGGAGCGATACATGACGGCGCGGGTAGTGATGGTGCAAGGCTGCACGTCGGATGCAGGCAAGAGCGCGCTGGTCACGGCCCTGTGCCGATGGTTGCGGCGTCGCGGCGTCGCGGTCGCGCCGTTCAAGCCGCAGAACATGGCGCTCAATTCGGCGGTGACCGAGGACGGCGGCGAGATCGGCCGCGCCCAGGCGGTGCAGGCGCAGGCGGCCGGGCTGGCGCCGCATACCGATTTCAACCCGATCCTGCTCAAGCCCAACAGCGACACCGGCGCGCAGGTGATCGTGCACGGCCGCGCCGTAGCCAACCTGGACGCGCGCGATTATCACGACTACAAGCGCGTGGCGATGGAAGCGGTGCTGGTCTCGCACCAGCGCCTGACCGATCTGTTCGAAGCGGTGGTGGTCGAAGGCGCCGGCAGCCCGGCCGAGATCAATCTGCGCGCCAACGACATCGCCAACATGGGCTATGCCGAAGCGGTGGACTGTCCGGTGCTGCTGATCGCCGACATCGACCGCGGCGGCGTGTTCGCGCATCTGGTCGGCACCCTGGCGCTGTTGTCCGAGAGCGAACGCGCGCGCGTGAAAGGCTTCGTCATCAACCGATTTCGCGGCGACCTCGGCCTGCTGCAACCCGGGCTGGACTGGCTGCAGCGCGAAACCGGCAAGCCGGTGCTGGGCGTGTTGCCGTATCTGCACGGCCTGCACCTGGAGGCCGAGGACGCCTTGCCGCGCGCCGACGAAAGCAAGCAGGGCGCGCGCTTGCGCGTGGCCGTGCCGGCCTTGCCGCGGATCAGCAATCACAACGACTTCGACGCGCTGCGCGCGCATCCGCAGGTCGAGTGCGTATTCGTCGGCCCGGGCGAAACCCCGCCGGTGTGCGATCTGATCGTGCTGCCCGGATCGAAATCGACCCGCGCCGACCTGGACTGGCTGCGCCGGCAGGGTTGGCCGTCGGCGATTTCCCGGCACCTGCGCTACGGCGGCAAGTTGATCGGTATCTGCGGCGGATGGCAGATGCTCGGCCGCGCCGTGCACGATCCGCTCGGCATCGAAGGCGAGGCCGGTTCCAGCACCGGGCTGGGCTGGTTCGATCTGGAGACCACCCTGGACGCGCACAAGCAACTGCGCAATGTGCGCGGTCGGCTCGCGTTCGCCGACGCGGCGGTCGGCGGTTACGAAATACATTGCGGCATCAGCAGCGGCGCCGCGCTGGAACGGCCGGCGATGCATCTGGAGGACGGCCGCCGTGACGGCGCGATTTCCGCCGACGGCCAGATTCTCGGCACCTATCTGCACGGCGTGTTCGATAAGCCGCAGGCCCTGGCCGCGTTGTTGCGCTGGGGCGGATTGGAACAGGCGCAGGCGCTGGATCTGCGCGGCCTGCGCGAGGCCAGCATCGAACGGCTGGCCGATGCGGTACAAGCGCATCTGGATACCGCGGCATTGGCGCAGTTGTTCGGATTGGAGCCGGGCGCATGCACAGTCTGATTCTCGGCGGCGCGCGTTCGGGCAAGAGCGCGTTGGCCGAACGGCTGGCGTCGTCGTTCGATGAGGTGGTCTACATCGCCACCGCGCAGGCGCTGGATGGCGAGATGAGCGAGCGCATCGCCCATCACCGCGCGCGCCGGCCGGCGCAGTGGGCCTGCATCGAAGAGCCGTTCGCCCTGGCAGACACCTTGCGCGCGCAAGCCGCGCCGGGGCGCTGCCTGTTGGTGGATTGCCTGACGCTGTGGCTCAGCAATCTGCTCGGCGCCGAGGATGAAAGCGTATGGGAGCGCGAACGCAGCGCCTTGTTGTCGGCCTTGCCCGGGCTGGACGGCACGGTGCTGCTGGTCAGCAACGAAGTCGGCCTGGGCGTGATACCGATGGGCGAATTGACCCGGCGTTATGTCGATGAGGCCGGGCGCCTGCATCAGGCGCTGGGGCAGGTGTGCGAGCGGGTGGTCTTCGTCGCCGCGGGTTTGCCGCTGGTGTTGAAAGGGCCCGCGTTGTGAGTACGGCGATCGAAGGAGACTTGGATTTGAACGAGCAAGGCAAGTGGTGGCAGGGCGAGTGCAAGCGCCCGGACGCGGACATTCGCGCGCAGGCGCTGGCGCGGCAGCAACAGCTGACCAAGCCGCCGGGATCGCTGGGCGCGCTGGAAGCGCTGGCGGTGCGGCTGGCGTGGTTGCAGCGCACGCCGACGCCGTCGGCGCAGCGGGTGTGGATCAGCGTGTTCGCCGCCGATCACGGCGTCGCCGCCGAAGGCGTGTCGGCGTTTCCGCAGGCGGTCACCGGCGAGATGGTGCGCAACTTCGCCAGCGGCGGCGCGGCGATCAGCGTGCTCGCGCGCAGCCTCGGCGCCAATCTGGACGTGGTCAACCTGGGTACGGTCAACGATCCGGGCCCGGTGGCCGGCGTGCATCGCGCCATCATTGCGCCGAGCACGGGCAACTTCTGCGAAGGCCCGGCGATGAGTCAGGCGCAACTGCAGGCCGCACTCGCCGCCGGCGCGGCCAGCGTGCGCGCGGCGCTGGACGCCGGCGCGCAGGTGTTCATCGGCGGCGAGATGGGCATCGCCAACACCACCTCGGCGGCGGCGCTGGCCTGCGCGCTGCTGCAACGCGCGCCGGCCGAACTGGCCGGCGCCGGCACCGGCCTGGATGCGGCCGGCATCGCGCACAAGGTCGCGGTGATCGAACGCGCGCTGGCGCTGCACGCCGGCGCCGGCGACGACTGGGAACGCTTGCGCTGCCTGGGCGGTTTCGAAATCGCCGCGCTGGCCGGCGCGTATGTGGCCGCGGCGCAGGCCGGGCTGCCGGTGCTGGTCGATGGCTTCATCGCCTCGGTCGCCGCGCTGACGGCGCTGCGGCTCAATCCGGATTGCCGCGACTGGCTGCTGTACGCGCACCGCTCGCACGAGCGTGGCCACGCCGCGGTGCTCGACGCCCTGCAGGCGCAGCCGCTTCTGGATCTGCAACTGCGCCTGGGCGAAGCCAGCGGCGCGGCGGTGGCGGTGCCGCTGCTGCGGCTGGCCTGCGATCTGCACAACGCCATGGCGACCTTCGCCCAGGCCGGCGTCTCGGCCGGCGCGCCCGCGTGAGCCCTCGGCCGCGCCGCGACGGGCAAGTGTATGGACCTGCGCAAGTGCGCTCGCGGTCCCATTCCCGAGCGGACGCAGAGCAGGCATCATCGTGGCCCACGATCGCCGACCGCGCACAAGGAACGATGCCGCGATGAGCTCAAGCGCCGCCCCTATAGATCTGCTGCGCCACGGCGACACCGGTCATCGCAGCTACCGCGGCCAACTCGACGACAGCCTGCTGGAACTGGGCTGGCGGCAAATGCGCGACGCCGTGTTGGGCCGCGACTGGGACGCCATCGTCAGCTCGCCGCTGCAGCGTTGCGCGGCGTTCGCGCAGGAACTCTCGCAGGTGCGCGGCTTGCCGCTGAGCCTGGAGCCGCGATTGCGCGAATATCACTTCGGCCAATGGCAGGGCAAACCGGTGGATGCGATCGCCGCGGAAGAGGGCGATGCGCTGGCGCGGTTCTGGGCCGATCCGGTCGCGCATCCGCCGCCGGGCGCGGAGCGGTTCGCCGATTTCGCCGCGCGCCTGACCGCGGCCGCGGATGAAATCGTGCGCGGCTACGCCGGTCAGCGCGTGCTGGTGGTGACTCATGGCGGGGTGATCCGGCTGCTGCGTTGTCTGGCGGTGGGACGGCGCTACACCGACCTGCTCAATATCGATGTCGCGCATGCCTCGCTGCATGCGCTGAACTGGCCGCCGAAGCCGGCGCGCGAAAGCCAGGCCGCGCTGGCTCAGGCCGATCCGGTCGGCGGCTGATGCGCGCGCTGCTGGCCGCGATCGGGTTCCTCACCCGGATTCCGGTGCCGGCGCGGGTGTTCGCCGATCCGCGCGCGCAGACGCGTTCGCTGGTGTGGTATCCGGCCGCGGGTCTGCTGATCGGCGCCTTGCTGTGCGCGCTGGCCTGGCTGTTGCAGACCCGCCCGCCGCTGTTGGCGGCGGCGTTGTTGCTGACGTTGTGGGTGGCGTTGACCGGCGCCTTGCATCTGGACGGCCTGGCCGACAGCGCCGACGCCTGGGTCGGCGGCATGGGCAGCGACGAAGCGCAACGGCGCGAGCGCACTCTGACGATCATGAAAGACCCGCGCAGCGGCCCGATCGGCGTGGTCGCCGTGGTGCTGGCGCTGCTGCTGAAATTCGCCGCGCTGGCGAGCCTGCCGGCGCCGGCGTGGGCGGCGCTGCTGCTGGCGCCGATGCTGGCGCGCGCAGCGCTGACCCTGGCGTTCGTGACCACGCCCTATGTGCGCAGCGGCGGGTTGGGGCAGTCGCTGGTCGACGCGCCGCGCGCGGCGTGCATCGTCGCCCTGTTGGTCAGCGCGGCGGCGTGCGCGCTCGCCGGCTGGCGCGGCGGCGTGGCGCTGCTCGCCGCGCTGACGCTGTTCGCGCTGTGGCGCGGCGCCTGCATGCGCCGCCTGCAGGGCATGACCGGCGACACCTGCGGGGCCTTGACCGAGTTGACCGAAGCCGGCGTGCTGGTCGCCTGGGCCTTGTCGCAGTAAGGCCGACGGCGAAAGCGCAAGATAGGAACCGCCGGCCGGGCCCGCGCCTGCGACGCTGGCGACCGATCCCCTCCCATGCCGCGAGGCGCCCGCCATGTCCCCCGTGAAGGACCATCCCGCCGCCGCGACTGCGCCGCCCACCGGGACCGATAACGATGCCGGCAACGACGCCTCGCGCGAACGCGCCAAGGGCGCGTTCAAGCCCGTCACCCGCAACGCCCATCAGCGCCGCATCGAGCGCGCGGTCGCGCTGATCGAGCAAGCGATCGTGCGCGGCGAAGACCCGCCCGAACTGAGCCGCTTGGCCGAGGCCGCGGCGTTCTCGCCGTTCCACTTCCATCGTGTGTACCGGGCGATGACCGGCGAAACCACCGGCCAGACCGTGGCGCGATTGCGCCTGCTGCAAGGGCTGCGCCTGCTCGCCAGCGCCGATCGCTCGATCACCGACGCCGCGCTCGCGGTCGGCTACCAGACCCCGCAGGCCTTCACCCGCGCGTTCCGCCAGGGCGTGGGCGGCACGCCGAGCGAACTGCGCGCGCAGCCCGAGCGTTTGTGGCGCGAAATCGACCGGTTGTCGCAGCCGCCGCAGACCGACGATGCCGCGACGGCGGCGCCGCTGCGCGTGGAAGTGGTCAGCGTCGATCCGTTCCAGGTCGTCGCCTTGCGCGTGACCGGCGCTTATCCGGAACAGAACCAGGGCTACGGCCGTTTGTTCGGTTGGGCGGCGGAGAACGGATTGCTGGATTCGCTGCGCGGTCTGTACGGCGTGCCGTGGGACGATCGCCGCGACGTGGAGCCGCAGGCCTGCGGATTCGATTGCATGCTCGCGCTGGGCGCGCCGTTCCGCCTCGATCCGGTTACCGCCGCCGGCATCCGCAGCATGCAACTGGGCGGCGGCCGCTACGCGCGCGTCCGCCATGTCGGCGCCTTCGATGGCCTGGAGGCGCTGACCGACGCGGTGCTGGCGCTGTGGTTGCCCGGCAGCGGCGAATCCTTGCGCGATGCGCCGCTGCATCACGAATATCTGGACGATCCCGACGAAGTGCCCGCGGCGCTGCTGCGCACGGATATCTATCTGCCGCTGGCCTAGCGCAGGCGCGGCGTGCGACGACACTTACCTCGAAACCCGCGCGATCGCCGCTGATTCGTAGCCGCGACCGCACCCGTCCCCGCGACGAAACTCAGGCCCCGGCCGCTTCCAACCGCGCTTCCAGTTCGGCCACCTTCGCCTCCAGCGCCTCGATGCGTTGAATCAGCGCCGATTGCGCCGCCGGCGACGCGCCGCCGCCGTCCTCCGAGCCGCCCGAGACGCTGCCGTTCCACACCGGCTCGCCGCACAGCAGATGGCCGTAGCGATCCTCGCGTTGCCCGGGCTGACGGCCGAGCAGCCGCACCAGCGGCGGCGAATGCTGCGCCAGCCGTTCCAGCGCGTATTGCACGTCGCCGGCCGATTCGAACTTGGCCATGCGCTCGCTGCGCACCAGCAACTCATGCGTGGTCTGCGGGCCGCGCAGCATTAGCAGCGCGATCAGCACGCTCTGCGGACGGGTCACGTCCAGCACCGTGCCGGCGCGGTGCGAATAGCGCTCCGCGCGCGAGGCGTGCTGCGACTTCACCCAGCCGCGCGGTTCCAGCCGGCGCAGCGCGTTGGCGACCTCGCCTTGTTCCAGCGCCGTGATCGGCTCGCGTGAGGTCTTTTGATTGCACGCGGTGACGATGGCGTTGAGGGTCAGCGGATACGCGTCCGGCGTGGTCGCTTCCTTTTCGATCAGGCTGCCGACGATGCGCGCCTCGGTCGCGCTGAGCTGCGGCGCGAGGTTTTCCGGCGCGGCATCGGCCTCGGTGCTTTCGGTGCCGGTGGACTCGGGTTCGGAGATATCGATTGCGCTCATGGTCGTGCGGGTTTCCAGAAAGACGGGATCAGCCTAGCGCGCTCAGACCAAGGCCGTCGATGGCGGCAGATGACGGTCGCCGCGGTACACCGGCGCGGCCAGCACCATCTCGGCCAGGCTGTGCGCCAATTCGCGCTCGGCCATCACCGCGCCGTCGGCGCCGTGCTGGATGAGATGACGGACTTCGTTGTCGCTGTGCGCGCGCGCGACGATGCTCAGCGCCGGATTGATCTCGCGCAGCTTGGCGATGATCTCGCCGGCTTCCAGCGCCTGCGGAATCGCCAGCATCACCGTGGTCGCGCGCTCGGGCACGGCTTCGCGCAGCACGCGCTCGTTGACCGCGTTGCCCAGGATCGCCGGCAGACCGGCCGCGCGCGCCTTGGCGATCAGGCTGTCTTCGCCGTCGATGACCACCAGCGGCACGCTGTGCTCGGTCAGCAGGCGCGCCAGCTCGCTGCCGACGCGGCCGTAGCCGATCAGGATCACGTGCTTGTCGATATCGGCCGGCACCGGCGCGATCACCGGGTCGATTTGCGCTTCCTGCAATGCGGCCGCTTCGCGCGCCTGCTTGCGGTCGAGCCAGGCGAACAGCAGCGGATTGACCACGATCGACATCAGCGCGCCGGCCAGGATCAGGTCCTGGCCTTCCTTGGGCAGGATCTTCAGCTCGATGCCGAGGGTGGCGAGGATGAAGGAGAACTCGCCGATCTGCGCCAGGCTGGCGGAGATCATCAGCGCGGTGGAATTGGGCTTGCCGAACGCGCGCACCAGCGCGTAGGCGGCGGCCGACTTGCCGAAGACGATGATCGCGAATACCGCCAGCACTTCCAGCGGTTCCTCGATCAGGATCATCGGATTGAACAGCATGCCGACCGAGACGAAGAACAACACCGCGAATGCATCGCGCAGCGGCAGGGTTTCGTTGGCGGCCTGATGGCTGAATTCGGATTCGTTGAGCATCATCCCGGCGAAGAACGCGCCCAGCGCGAACGACACTCCGAACAGCTCGGCCGAGCCGAACGCCACGCCCAGCGCGATCGCCAGCACGCACAGAGTGAACAACTCGCGCGAACCGGTGCCGGCGACCCGTTCGAGAATCCACGGAATCACCCGCCGCCCGACGATCAGCATGAAGGCGACGAAGGCGCCGACCTTGGCCAGGGTGACGAACAACTGGCTCCAGATCGCCGAGCCTTCGGTGTCTTCGCCCTTGAGCAGTCCCGACAGCGCCGGCAGCAGCACCAGCGCCAGCACCATCGCCAGGTCTTCCACGATCAGCCAGCCGACCGCGATGCGGCCCTTGGCGGTTTCCACCAGCCGTCGTTCTTCCAGCGCCCGCAGCAGCACCACGGTGCTGGCGACCGACAAGGCCAGCCCGAACACCAGTCCGGCCCCGTGCGACCACCCCAGGTACCACGCCATGCCCCAACCCAACGCGGTGGCCACCGCGATCTGCAAGATCGCGCCGGGCAAGGCGATGGCTTTGACCTCCAGCAGATCGCCGAGCGAGAAATGCAGGCCGACGCCGAACATCAGCAAGATGACGCCGATTTCGGCCAACTGCGGCGCGAGGGTTTGATCGCCGACGAAACCCGGCGTGAAGGGACCGGCGATGATGCCGGCGATGAGGTAGCCCACCAGCGGCGACAACCGCAGGCGTTGCGCAATCATTCCGAAGATGAAGGCCAGGACGAAGCCTGCTACCAGGATCGCGATCAGGGACGTGTGGTGCATCGGATCTCCTGTGGTCTGGTCCTTAGAGAATGTGTGCTGGGGGCGCCCGATGCAAGTCTTTCTCGTTTGTCAGGCGCTCGCAAACGATTGTTTCTGCGAGATTTTTGTTGGAAATCCGGAGGCCGGCGCGAACCTGGCGCAACGACTTCATGCTGGCCGGCAGGGCTGCGCCGCACTTCGTTCGCGACCGGCCGCGGGGACTGCGGGCAGGCACTGTCCGGATGAATTCCGGTTCAGCCCCGCGCCGTCGATCGCGCGCGCAGCGGCCGGTTTGCGCGAAATCCTAGCCGCGGCGGTGTGCAGGGCGCGGGAACGGCGTGGGGAGGTCTTTTGTAGGAGGGAGCTTTAGCCCCGATGCTTTTCGATTGTGGGAGGGAGCTTTAGCCCCGATGCTTTTGTTTCAGATCACCGCGTCGGATCGAAAAGCATCGGGGCTAAAGCTCCCTCCCACAAAAGATGTCTCTCCCACAAAAGATGTCCCTCCCACAAAAGACTGGCGGCGTCTCGCGGTGATGCGGCCTGTGCAAAACGAATCAGGGCCGCACTGGGCGGCCCTGATTCGTTCGCATCCTGATCGCTTAGCTGCGATCCATCACCACTTGTACCCGACCTTCGCATAAGCGAACGCACCGTTGAACCCGAACGGCGAATTGCCGCTGTACGGCAACTGCCCGCTCTCGCTGTTGGCGTAAATGGATTCGTCCGGGTATTCGTTGAGCACGTTGTCGCCGCCGACGGTGAACTCCCAACCGTCGATAGCGTAAGTGGCGGCCAGATCCAACGTCCACTTCGCCGCGTAAGTCTGATCGCGCACGCCGCTGGGATCGTCGTTGAAGGTGTGGAACTCGCCGTAACGCGTCGCGGTGGCGTCGAAGCGCCACGGGCCGGTGTTCCAGCTGCCGCCGAGGAAGAACTTGTCGCGCGGCGCGCCCTGGGTGATGCGGCCTTGTTCGACCCGGCCGATGCGCTGCAGGTTCAGACCGCCGGCGGTGAGTTCCGGCGGATTGGCGGCGATGCGTTCCAGCGTGGTCTTGTTGTGGTTGTAGCCGCCGGTGAGATCCAGCGTGCCGTTGCCGAGCGTCCACTTGTAGCTGCCGACGATGTCGATGCCGCGCGTGCGGGTATCGACCGCGTTGGTGAAGTAGCGACCGCCGTTGATGCCGGGATAGCCGCGCGCTTCCAGGAAGCTCGCCACCGCCGGGCCGCGCAGGTTTTCCGAGAGGATGATGCGGTCGTCCACGTCCACCTGATAAGCATCGACGGTGATGTACAGGCCTTCCACCGGCTGCAGCACCAGGCCCAGGCCGATGTTGGTGGATTCCTCGGCCTTCAGCGGCTCGGCGCCGAGCGCGATCGCGGCCGGATCGTCGACGGCGAAGGTGCGGACCTGGAACGGGTTGGGATCGCCGAGCACGATCACCGTCTGCGTGGACTGATAGAACTGCTGCTGCAGCGACGGCGCGCGGAAACCGGTCGAGACCGTGCCGCGCAACGCCACCTTGTCGGTGAAGGCATAGCGCGCCGACAGCTTGCCGGAGGTGGTTTCGCCGAAATCGCTGTAGCTCTCGTAGCGCGCGGCGGCGCCGAGCGAGAGCTTGTCGGTCACGTCGGTTTCCACGTCGGCGTAGAACGAATAGCTGTGGCGATCGCGGCGGCTGGCGTCGGACGGGGTGAAGCCGGGGAACACCTGCGCGCCCGGCGCGCCGGGTTCGGGGCCGGCGACGTAGGAGGCGAGTTCGCCCGCGCTCTGGTTGAATTTCTCGCCGCGCCATTCCGCGCCGAAGGCGAAGGTGAGCGGGTACTTCAGCCAGCCCACGTCGAAGGCCTTGTTGAAGTCGGCGTTGAGCACGTTCTGGGTGACTTCCAGCGCGCCGATATAGAAATCGTGCGGCGAGGCGACGCCCAGGGTGCGGTTCAAGCTGTTGCGCACGTCGAAGTCGAGCTGGTTCTGGCCGTAGTTGTAGCTCAGGTCGAGATTCCAGCCGCCGCCGGTCTGGCCGCGCAGTCCCAGCACCAGCGCGCGGTCCTTGCTGACGTTGTCGATCTGCGGCAGGAAGCCGTTCGGATACACCGACAAAATGTTGTTCGCGTTGCCGGGTGCGCGAAAATAGCCGTTGGAAATCGCGCGGCGGCGGCTGGCGGTGCCGAAGGAATAGAACTCCACGCCCTCGGCGGCTTTGTACTGCGCGTTGTAGGCCACCGCGGCCTGATCGATTTCCGGATCGCCGTAACGATGCACGACCTTGCCCGGCGGATTGCTGGTCGGGGTGACCGGGCCCAGGTACGGCCGGGCGCGGTCGGTGTTGTCGCTGTGGCCGCCCTGCGCCGACAGATGCACGCTGCCGTTCTCGCCGAGCTTGAAGCCGGCGTCGCCGGACAACTGATACTGCTTGCCGTCGCCGGCGCTGAACTGGCCATAGCGCGCGGCGATGCTGCCGCCTTCGCCGGAACCCTTCAGCACGATGTTGATGACGCCGGCGATCGCATCGGAGCCGTACTGCGCCGAGGCGCCGTCGCGCAGCACTTCCACGCGCTCGATCGCGGCGATCGGGATCGCGTTGAGATCCACCGGCGAGGAGCCGCGGCCGATGCTGTCGTTGAGGTTGATCAGGGACGTGGTGTGGCGGCGCTTGCCGTTGACCAGCACCAGCACCTGGTCCGGCGCCAGTCCGCGCAACTGCGCCGGACGCACCGCGTCGGTGGCGTCGGTGATGGCCGGGCGCGGGAAGTTCAGCGAGGGCAGGGCGCGGGCCAGGGCGGTGGCCAGTTCGACCGTGCCGGTGGACTCCAGGGTCTGCGGGGTGATGATGTCGATCGGCGCGGTGGACTCGGCCACGGTGCGGTCGGACACGCGGGTGCCGGTGACGATCAGGGTGTCGAGGTTGGTCGGATTCGAGGCCGGGGCCTCGGGGGCGCCGGCGTCCTGGGCCCAGGCGGGCGAGCTGGCGAGGGCGATCGATACGGCGGTGCTGAGCAGGGACAGGCGGCGGGACATGGACACTCCGGGCGGTCGAACGGGGGACGTCAGGGCGAGCGCGGCCGCCACGGCCGGCGCGAGGGGCGCTTTGCCGCGGGAGGCGATCTCGTTGACGCGTGGGGGCGGTCTGAGGCCGACGTTCCGATTATTCGACGGCCGCCCCGGCCGCGGCCGAACTTGTCCTCATGAGCAAATACCGATCAGTCATGCGACCATATCCGCATGATTTCTTTCCGTGATTTCGCCATGCGGCGCGGCGAACGCCTGCTGCTGTCCAACGTAGACCTGACCCTGCACGCCGGCTGGCGGGTGGGCGTGATCGGCCGTAACGGCACCGGCAAGTCCTCGCTGTTCGCGGCGATCCAGGGCGAAGTCGAGGCCGACCGCGGCGATATCGACGTGCCCAACCGGGTGCGCATCGCCAGCGTGGCGCAGGAAACCCCGGCCCTGGACGACCCGGCGCTGGACTTCGTCCTGTCCGGCGACGCCAACGTCTACAAGGTCATCGTCGCCGAGCGCGAAGCGGTCGAGCGCGAGGACTGGGAGGCGGTCGCCGAGGCCCATCACCAGCTCGAAGAACTGGGCGGCTACGACGCCACCGCGCGCGCCGGCAAGCTGCTGCACGGCCTGGGCTTCAGCGCCGACACCCACGAACGCGCGGTCAAGGAATTCTCCGGTGGCTGGCGCGTGCGCCTGAACCTGGCGCGCGCGCTGATGACGCCGTCGGACCTGCTGCTGCTCGACGAACCGACCAACCACTTGGACCTGGACGCGGTGCTGTGGCTGGAGCAATGGCTGCTGAAGTACCCGGGCACCTTGCTGCTGATCTCGCACGACCGCGAGTTCCTCGACGAAGTCACCACCCACACCCTGCATCTGCACGACGGCAAGGCCAAGCTCTACACCGGCGACTACACCGCCTTCGAGCGCCAGCGCGCCGAGCACCTGCGCCTGCAGCAGATCACCCATGAAAAGCAGCAGGCCGAGCGCGCCCATCTGCAGAGCTTCATCGACCGCTTCAGCGCCAGCGCGGCCAAGGCCAAGCAGGCGCAGTCGCGGGTCAAGCGCCTGGCCAAGATGGTCGGCACCGAGGCGGTGCGGCAGGAACGCGCGCTGCGCATCGAATTCCCGGCCCCGACCAAGCTGCCGCACGCGCTGCTGCGCCTGATCCACGCCGATTGCGGCTACGGCGATCACGTCGTCCTCGACGATGTCAGCTTCATCCTCGAAGCCGGCGACCGCATCGCCCTGCTCGGTCCCAACGGCGCGGGTAAATCCACGCTGGTGAAATCGCTGGTCGGCGAGCTGGAACTGCTGACCGGCGAGCGCGGCGGCCATCCGGACCTGCGCATCGGCTACTTCGCCCAGCACACGGTCGAATCGCTGCACGAGGGCGTGAGCCCCATCGACCATCTGGCCGAGATCGCGCCGGGGGTGTCGACGCAGCAACTGCGCGACTTCCTCGGCAAGTGGAATTTCCCCGGCGACCGCGCCTTCGAATCGGTCGATGGTTTCTCCGGCGGCGAACGCGCGCGCCTGGCCCTGGCGATGATCGCCTGGCGCAAGCCGAACGTGCTGCTGCTGGACGAACCTACTAACCACCTGGACCTGGACGTGCGCGAAGCGCTGGCCGAAGCGCTGTCGGATTTCGACGGCGCGATCGTGCTGGTCTCGCACGATCGCCACCTCATCGGCCTGGTCTGCGAAACCTTCTGGCGCGTGGCCGATGGCGTGGCGCAGCCGTTCGACGGCGACCTCGACGCCTACGCGGTGTGGCTGCGCACGCGCGACAACAGCAACGACGGCAAGGGCGCGGCCGCGGCCAAGGCCGCCGCGCAGGCCACCGCCGCGGGCAAGGCGGCGCCGGCCGGCAAGGGCGCGCGCAAGGCCAATCCGCACAAGCTGGCCGAAGCCGAAAAGCGCATGGCCGAGTTGGAATCCAAGTTGCACACGCTGGACATGGATCTGGCCGATCCGACCAAGTACGCCGGCGGCGGCGACAACGCGGCCGAGCTGGCCAAGCAGCGCGAACAGGTCGCGGCCGAACTGGTCAAGGCCGAGGCGGAGTGGATGGCGTTGTACGACGCGGCTTGAGGTTGTCGGCGAAGAGCAAATCCCCCTAGCCCCCTTTCAAAGGGAAGGGACTGGGGGGGAACAACAAGGCCGGTGTCGCTAAATCGAAGCGCCTCACCACTACGCCCGTCCACGGATTCGTGGCGAACGGTTCCCTTTGAAAAAGTGGGCTGGCGCTTGCGTAGCCCGCCTCAGATGAAAACGTCTGTGCCGGGGGATTTTCTTTGGCTTTTCGCCACGACGGCCACTCCGATGAACAGGCGCAGTCCCTAGCGAGTTACCCGGCCTTGAGCTAGATTCCCGCGCGAAGACAGTTCGGCCGCGACAGGGTTGTCGCCGCCAGGAAGGCGCTTGCCGTCCAGGACGATGGGCTTCGATCTCAGGGGAATCACAGATGCAAGCAAGGAAGAGCCTGCTGGCCGCTTCGATCATTGCCGTGGCCGGCGTTTCGATGGCGTCGTTCATCGGCGCAGGGATCACCGAGCAATCCTCGGCCGCGCCGCAGTCCGGGCAGACCGCGGCGACAACGCTGGATCCCTCCGAGCGCCACCCCGCGTCTCCCAGGTCCGCCGCCGATGAGCCGGTGCCGCTCGCGTTGAGCCTTCAAGGCGAAATCGCCGGATTGGCTTCCGGAGCATCGGCGACGGCGACTGTGGTGATCGGCGATCGCAGCTATCCGGCGACGGTGCAGGGCAATAGCTATGCCGCGGACTTCATCGCGTTGAACGCGGACGAAATGGTCGTGGTCGAGGTCGCATCCACGCGCGCCCGCTATCGTTCGATCCTCGGCAGCGCCGGCCGTTTGGCGATCGCCGCCGGCGGCGATGGCAACGTGACTGTGGCCGAACGTTCCTCGCTGCGCGTCTCGCCTTACAGCAGCGCATTGGCCTGGATGGTGCGCGTCGGCTTGGGTGGTCGCGATGCGGTGTCGGATGCCGAGTTCGAGAACGTCACCCGTTCCATCGTCGGTTCGCATATGGCCATCGCGGCGTATCTGCTCAATGGCTGGAGCACCGGCAGCATCGCCCTTCCGCTGGGTTATCAGGACGGTCAGCAAGTGTTGGAGACGCCGGCTGCGTACGCACAGGCCGCGTCGATCAACACGAGTCTGGCGATGGCCTATCTGTTCGATCAGGCCGACAACGTGCCGTTGACCGCGCTCGAGCAATTGCCCGATGCGTTGGCCATGCTCGGCCCGATTCCGCTCAACGAACCGGCGATGTCGGTGTCCGACCTGCAGATGCTGTATCGGCAAAGCGACGGCAGCTACGCCTTGTTCGAAGAAGAGCCTCTGATCGTGCATCCGCGTTACACCGCGACCTTGACCGCGCAGGGTGGCGTCGCGCTGGCGCCGCAGGGCGATGCCGGCACCCGTAACGTGCTGCGCTATCTGCCGATTCGGCCGTCCGAGCAGTTGCCCGTGCATCGGGTTTCGCATGGTCATGTGCTGCGTCGTCTGGTCGTGGGCGAGGTCTACAGCCTGTGGGCTTCGCGCTCGGTCTGGCTCGACAGTCACCATTCCTCGGCCGGCGATTACGAACAGGAAAACACCGAGTATTCGATGTGGTCGGCGTTCGATACGAAAGCCGTCTCGGCGGCGAATTCGTGGCGCCCGTTGTTCGGCGATGAGTTCGAAAGCCAGACGACGAGGTATTGGCTGCCGGCGGCGTGCAGCACCAGCCGGCGCGCGGCGCATCTGCCGGCTTTCGGCAAGTGCGCGCAGCTGGAGCACTGGTTCCGCTTCAATCTCGGCGGCTACGGCAACGGCTATAGCTACAACGGGGAGACCTTCGACGATCACATGCAACCGGTGCTCTCGAACGGATCGCGCACCTTCAGCTATCAGATCAACCCGGACGGTGGCTTGCAGGTTTCGCTGAACTACAACGCCGAGCAGCCGACGGTCAGCACCACGTTCTGGCGCTATGAGGCCGGTACGCAGGAGCGGCGACCGGTGATCTATCTTGCGCAAATCGTCGGCGCCAGTTTCGTCGGCGCCAGCATGGCGATGACCCCGCAGTACGACTTTTACTTCACTAATCCGGCGGGATCGTGGCGCGGTCCGAGTACGCAGGCTCGGTTGGCGGCGTATCCGGCTCCGACCAGTCAGTTCGAAATCCGGCGTTTCACCAATAACACCGGGCGCGACGTGACGATTACCGCCTCCGGCAGCGAGCCGTTCGTTCCGGGCACCTGGAGGTCGGTGCTTGGGAGCGTGGCCGATTATCAGTATGCGGCGAAGTTCCCCAGTTCTCCGCTGACGCGTGCCGCGAACGACTGCCAGAGCGCCTTCGCCACCGGCGCGACCGTTTGCGCGCCCAGCCGAGTGCGTTATTTCAAGGCGTTACAGCGGGTCGGCGCGCGCTGGTACGGCGTGGTGGACTTCTACTCCAACAGCCTGCTAGTCCCCGCCGACCACACCGGGCCTCTGGAAGTGCAGGTGCTGGATTCGCGCGCCGATTACATCGAGTGCGTCGCCGGCTCTTGTCTGTCCTCGGTGCCGCCCGCCGCGCCCTGAGTTCGGTCGGCGACTCTTCCCATCGGCTCTGTCCCTTCCTGCAACCGGAAGGGCAGGGTCGGTGGCGATCGGATGCAGGCATGTCCGGTTCGGCTAGCCCGATCTGGGGGCGGTCCGGCGGCGAAATGGGCCGATTGCGCTTGTATCGGCTCCATCTCGCCCCAAACTGTCCACCTTCGCCGTCCTGAACACAGCCATCGCCATGCCCATCTACGCCTTCCAGTGCAGCGCCTGCGGCCACAGCTTCGACCGCCTGCAGAAGCTGTCCGACGCCGACCCGACCATCTGCCCCGAATGCGGCGCCGAGAAGGTCGGCCGCCAGCTGACCGCGCCGCAGTTCCGCCTGGCCGGCGGCGGCTGGTACGAGACCGATTTCAAGAAGGACGGCGACAAGAAGCGCAATCTGGCCGGCGAGGGCAGCTCGGGCGGTTCGTCTTCGTCCGCCGCGGCCTCCGGCGGCGACAGCAAGCCGGCCGAGAAGAAGGCCGACAGCAAGCCCGAGAAAAAGGCCGAATCGGCGCCGGCGAGCAAGCCGGCCACGGGCGGCGGAGCGGCCTGAACCTTCGGCGCTGAGCCGTCGATGTGATTGTGAAAGGGCGCCGGAAGGCGCCCTTTCTGTTTTGGGGGACTCGCCCGCCCTTGAGCGACGTCCTTTCAAGTCCGTCATTCCCGCGAACGCGGGCTCCGCTTTACTTCGGCGGAGCCGAACATCCAGCGACTTTCGTCCAGACCGCGGCAAGACACTGGATTTCCGCGTTCGCGGGAATGACGGCTTGGGGGAACGGTCCTTATTTCCCATCGCTCTCAAAAGACGCCGCCAGAGCCTTTTGTGGGAGGGCCTTCAGGCCCGACGCTTTCGGCTCCGATCGCCGCGGCGGACGGAAAAGCCTCGGCCCCAAGGCCCTCCCACCAGATCAGCCGAACCCCCGGTGCGCTGCCGGTGCTCTAGAATGTCCGGTCCCGGCCCCCGGCCGGTGAGGCGATCCGGCCCGGCCACCCGCCGCGGCCCGGTCCATCAGCCTGCTGCATCCCCCACGATTCACAGATCCACCTATCGGAGCTTCCATGCGTACCCACTTCTGCGGCCTCGTCGATGAGGCGCTGATCGGCCAGACCGTCACCTTGTGCGGCTGGGTCAACACCAATCGCGTCCAGAGCCACGTGGTGTTCACCGATCTGCGAGATCACGAAGGCGTGGTGCAGATCGTGGTCGATTCGGACATGGCCGACCTGTTCAAGACCGCCAGCGACCTGAGCGTGGAAAGCTGCGTGCGCGTCACCGGCACCGTGCGCGCGCGCGGCGCGGCCAACGACAAGATCCGCAGCGGCAAGGTCGAAGTGCTGCCGAGTTCGATCGAAGTGCTCAACAAGGCCGAGCCGCTGCCGTTCCACGCCCACGAGAACGCCGGCGAAGAAACCCGCCTGACCTACCGCTACCTGGACCTGCGCCGCCCGGAAATGCAGAAGATGATGCGCACCCGCATCCGTCTGGTGCAGTCGCTGCGTCGCTGGCTCGACGCGCGCGGCTTCCAGGACATCGAAACCCCGATCCTGACCAAGGCCACGCCCGAAGGCGCGCGCGACTTCCTGGTCCCGGCGCGCATGCATCCGGGCGAGTTCTACGCGCTGCCGCAGTCGCCGCAGCTGTTCAAGCAGATCCTGATGGTGGCCGGCTTCGACCGTTACTACCAGATCGCGCGCTGCTTCCGCGACGAAGCGCTGCGCGCCGACCGCCAGCTCGAATTCACCCAGCTCGACATGGAGTTCGCCTGGGTGTCCGAGCGCGACGTGCAGGACACGGTCGAGGACATGATCCGGGTGGTGTTCAAGGAAAGCATCGACGTCGAACTCGATGCGCAGTTCCCGCGCATGACCTACGCCGAAGCCATGCGTCGCTATGGTTCGGACAAGCCCGACCTGCGCATCGATCTGGAATTCGTCGATATCTCCGAACTGGTCAAGACCTGCGAATTCAAGGTCTTCACCGATTGGGCCAACCACGCTGACGGCCGCGTGATCGCGCTGCGGGCGCCGGGCGCGGGCGCGTTCTCGCGCAAGCAGATCGACGAAGCCGGCGCGCACGCGGCCAAGTACGGCGCCAAGGGCCTGGCGTGGATGAAGATCGAAGACGCCGGCAAGGGCCGCGAGAGCATCAACTCGCCGATCGCGAAGTTCCTCGACGACGCGACGCTGGCGAAGATCGTCGAAGCCACCGGCGCGCAGAGCGGCGATGCGATCTTCTTCGGCGCGGCCGACTACAAGACCGCGAGCGACTTCATGGGCGCGCTGCGCTTGAAGTTGGGTAAGGATTTGAATCTGGTCGGCGAAGGCTGGAAGCCGCTGTGGGTCACCGACTTCCCGATGTTCGAATGGGACGAAGAGGCGCAGCGCTACGTCGCCCTGCATCACCCCTTCACCGCGCCGGCGGTGGACGACATCGCCGACCTGCGCGCCAACGCCAAGACCGCGGTGTCGCGCGGCTACGACATGGTGCTCAACGGCAACGAGATCGGCGGCGGTTCGATCCGCATCCATCGTCCGCAGATGCAGTCGGCGGTGTTCGATCTGCTCGGTATCGGCGCGGAGGAAGCCGAGGCGAAGTTCGGCTTCCTGCTCGACGCTTTGAAGTACGGCGCGCCGCCGCACGGCGGCATCGCCTTCGGTATCGACCGCATCGCCGCGCTGATGGCCGGCACCGAATCGATCCGCGACGTGATCGCGTTCCCGAAGACCACGACCGCGCAATGCCTGATGACTGGCGCGCCGTCGCCGATTCCGGACGCGCAGCTGGCGGAAGTGCATGTGATGGTGCGGCCGAAGAAAGATTCGGCTTGAGATCGGCTTGATCTGAGCTGGATAGGCGCATCGACCCGGCTTCGCGCCGGGTCGATGCATTTGAGGGGATCGGTTTGGTTCCGATCCGTTGGCATGTCGATGAATTTCGTTCCATGCGAGGCCTTATGAGCAGCGAAATCCCGCAGTTTTCGATCCGCCGCGCCGGCGTCGCCGACGCCGCGACCGTGGCCGATATCGCCACGCGCACGTTCGTGGAGACTTTCGGCGCCATGTATCCGCCGGAGGATCTGGAGTTTTTCCTGCGCGACAGTTATTCGATCGAGAAGCAGACGATCATCCTGTCGCATCCGGACTACGCGATTTTCCTGCTGGAGCGCGACGGCGTCGTCGTCGGCCACGCCGCCGCGGGCCCCTGCGGCCTGCCGCATCCGCAGGTGGCGCCGGGCGATGGCGAATTGAAGCGTCTGTACCTGCTGCGCGAGGCGCAGAACGGCGGCTGGGGCGCGCGTTTGTTCGAGACGGTGCTGGAATGGCTGCTACGCGATGGGCCGCGCACGTTGTGGATCGGGGTGTGGTCGGAGAATTTCGGGGCGCAGCGGTTTTATGCGCGCTATGGGTTTGAGCGGGTGGGTGAGTACGAGTTCATTGTGGGTGGTACTCACGACCACGAGTTTATTTTGCGAAGAGGCGCGGCGGGCTGAAGCGGTTGCCCTTGCCGAGATTTTGCTCCGTCTTGGCTTAGCTCTGCGGTTGCAGTTGCAGTTGCAGTTGCCAAGATTTTGCTTTGCCTTTGCCTTTGCCTTTGTTTTTGCCGTTGCTGGGCGCAGCTTGTAACTCGCGAGACCAGGGACACCCGGAGGGCGGCGCACATGGACGTGCGCCGGGTGCCACCTTGGGCAGGATGCCCAATGTGGCACCTGCCTGCGCAAGCACCGCACTCGTGGCTTTTGATTCGAAACAGCCCAAAGCCTTTTCTTTGGTTACTTTCTTTGTGGCTTTGGACAAAGAAAGTGACCCGCCGCTCTATGGCGGAAGCGTTTAGCGTTTGATCTTGCTTGAGGCTTTTGATCTTGCTCGAAGCTTCTGATCTTGCTTGAAGCTTCTAAGAGCCCAACGTCCTTGATCGAAACAACTAGGCCTGCGCACTCCCTCCTATCGTCATTCCCGCGAAAGCGGGAATCCAGGGCCTTTCGTGCGAGAACGCTTGAAGTCGCTGGATTCCCGCCTTCGCGGGAATGACGAGCAAAAAGCAGAAGCCTCAAGCAAGAGCAAGAGCAAGGGCAAGAGCAAGAGCGAAAGCAAGATCAAACGCCTAAAGCTTCCGCCATAGAGCGGCGGGTCACTTTCTTTGTCCAAAGCCACAAAGAAAGTAACCAAAGAAAACGCTTTGGCTGTTTCGAGTCAAGAGCCACGAGTGCGATGCTAGCGCGGGCAGGTCCCGCAGTGGGCATCCTGCCCACGGCGGGACCCGGCGCACGTCCATGTGCGCCGCCCTCCGGGTGTCCCTGGTCTCGCGAGTTACTAGCGGCGCCCAGCAACGGCAAAGGCGAAGACGAAGCCAAAGCCAAAGCCAAAGCAATGCCAAAGCTAGAGCTGGAAGCGGGGCAAAAAAAGCAAGAAACAGAGCAAGAGCCAGAGCAAATTTCCTCGCCAGCAGCGCTCACACCGCCCACTCGATCCCCAAAACAAAACGGCCCCGCCTCGCCATCGCGAAGCAGGGCCGTGCGTCCGACGACGTCAGCCAATCAGACCATCAACGCCCGTCGAGCAACACGTTCAACGTCGTGGCATCCAACGCCCCGCGCTTCTGCCCGAGCTTGAGCAACATCGCCTCCAGATCCCCCGCCGCCGCCGACGTGCGCGTAGTCGCCGTCGCCGACTTGAGATCGCTGGCCGGCGCGGTGTCGATCCGCACCTGCCGGCCCTTGATCACCAACGGCTGCGGCCTGCTCTTGGCCGACGAACCGCCGACATGCTCGATCAGGATGCCGTTGTAGCCCAGGATCGGCTCGGCCGCCGCGCCGGATTTGGCCGGGGCCGCCAGCGCGTCGGTCAGGCGGGTTTCGATCGCGCGCATCGACGCGGCGTCGGTGACGGTGACCACCGGGTTCGGACGGCCCGAATACACCAGGTAGGTGATCTGCAATCCCGGCGCCTCGGCCGCCAGGGCCAGGGCCGGCGCGGACAGCAACGCCAACGCGGCGATCAGAGTCTTGAGCAAACGCTTGTGCATGGTTCCTCCGTGAGCCGCTGGCTTATTAGTTGACTTGTTCATGACCGCTGCCCTCGATGCTGTCGGACCACACGCGGTAGAAACCGCAGAAATCCGTGTACGGGCCGCGATTGGCGGTGCGCGGATCGGTGATTTCGTTGCCGGAGTTGTCGCGGTTGGTGGCCGCGGTGCTGCCGGGTTTGTGCGTCCATTTGCCGTTGGCGTCGCGACGGTACCAGTGGTAGTCGTAGTTGGGCCCGACCACCAGCGCGGAAATGTTCTTGTAGCTGCTGGCGTTGATCAGGGAGTCGGCGACCGGTTCCAGGCCGTCGCGCTCGGCCGCCGCGCGCACCGCCGTGCAGGTCAGCGAGGTGTACATGCCGCCGGCCGCGCGCCCGGGCTGGGCGAAGGTGTTGGTGCCCTTGTTGTTGGCGTAGTTGTAGCAGTTGTTGTTGCGCTGGCGCGTGCTGCCGTCGTTCCAGTAGGTCGGCTGGAAGTTGGTGCGGCCGGCGAACATGATGTCGCCCAGGCCGCCGGTGGCGTCGGCCGGCAACGCGCGGTTGTAGACCAGCACTTCGTCGACGCGATCGCTGAAGCGATACGACGGCGTGCTCATGTGTCCGCCGATCTGGAACGGCAGCACGGTGTTGTCGATGTTGGCCAGCATCGGCGAGGGCTGTGCGGTGGTGCGGCGGCCGTCGATGTAGAACGAGATGGTGTACGGCGCGCTGCTGCGGTTGACCACCGCGGCGATGTGATGCCAGCGGTTGGGCGCCATGATCAGACTGCCGTCGGAGACGTAGTTGGCCCAGGTGGTGCCGTCGTTGAGTTGCAGCAGCACGTTGCGGCCTTGATCGACGCCGAACGCGTAGCCGCGGCCGCTGCCGCCGCCGCGGTTCTCGATCACGGTCTTCACTCCGGACGAGCCCGGCGCGGCCATGCGGATCCACGCGGCGAGGGTGAAGCTGCCGGTGCCGAAGTTGAGGTTCGAGGAATTGGGAACCTCCACATACTTGCCGCCGCTCAGGTCGGCCGAAGTGTTCAGCCAGCCCCACGACGAGGCCGATCCGCCCAGCACGGTGCCGTTGCGGCCGTAGCCGCTGGTGTCGTAAGCGGTGGTGCCCGACAGGTCCAGATGCCATTCGCCGACCAGGCCATTGGTGACCCGCGGCGGCGCTGCGTGTGCGGCGAGGCAGGGCGCGAGCGCGAGGCTCAACGCCAGAAACCACGACGATCGATTCATACCGACTCCCTGGTGATCGCCCTCGTTGGGCGTGGCCGGAATCTAGAAGCCGGCCGCGGCCGCAAACGTGACTGCGCACGCGGATCGCGGCGGCGTCATCGCACGGTCTTATGGCGTTTTCGGCTTATGTGAGCGGCGGCGTCTTCGGAGCGGAACTCGGGCGTGAACGCCTGCGCGCCGGCAGGGGCGACGGCGCTTGGCCTCAGCCGAAACTGCGCATGAAGCTGCGCAGTTGTTTGCGCATCTGCGACACGTCATGGCTCAGGCCCGGGTCGCCGGGAATCTGCTCGCAGCGGCAATCGATGCGGCCCTGGCTGATCAGCTTGTCCGGCGCCCAGCGCAGCAGCAGCGGGTAGTCGTGTTCAAGCTGGGTTTCGAGCCGGTCGAAATACAGATGGATGGGATTGATCAACGACACGTGCCGTCGCGGATGGCAGGAAGCCGGCGCCGCGGAGTACATCGCCACCGCCGCCAGCAAGGCCGAGGCGAGGACGTTGACGATGGGCAGTGCAGGGTGGCTGTGGGCCATTACGCGTTGCCGTCGGCGGGGGAGTGGCGCGCATCCTGAAGCGGGCGCCGCCCCCGAATAATTGCGCGCCGTCACACTAGTAAGGGTTTGCTGTTTCTGGCGTGTGTTTAATTGACGCGCATCACTCTTTTATTTGTCCAATTTTTTCCAAAGGGCTTGACTGGTTTCATTTGCTACAAAGCTTCGTGACGGCGGTCATCCACCGTCTCGCCGAGACCGGTGCGTGTTGTCATCGAACTGTGATCGAACTTCGGCTTGGCTGACCGTTTGTAACCGTCCCGCCCCGAATCCGCCCGTGCGATCCGGGACGAAACCGCGAGCCGGCGCCCGCGCAGGGCGCCGGCTCGCGACAAGGTCAGCGGGCCGCGGTGACGGTCACCGTACCCAAGGGCAGGCGGCCGCTGGTGTCGCGGCCGCTGTTCTGCGCGGCGATGCCGGGACGGCCGGCGGCGGTGTCGGCGATCGCCAGACGCAGCGAGTAACTGCCCGGTGCGAGCGTGGCCGGCACCGTCGCGGTGCGATCGAGCAGGCTGGGCGCGGCGCCCGGCAACAAGGTGTTCAAGGGATAGTCGAAAGCGGCCTTGGCGCGGGTGGTGCCGCCGGCATCGACCCAGTGCAGCTCGGTCTGATACAGGTGATACAGCGGCGCCGAACCGGTGTTCTCCACGCTCAGCTTGAGCGGGATCGAAGCGCCGGCGCGCATGCTGTCGGGCCAGTTGACCTGACGCACGGTGAACTCGTAGCCCAGCGCGCGCTTGATCGTGCGCATCTGGCTGGCGTAACCGGCGGTCTCGTGCTGGCCGGCCGGGCCGAGCCAGGTGAAGTGGTAGTCCTTGAGCATCTTGACGATGTTGGCGGTGCGCGAGGTCCAGGTTTTCTTCTGATCGGCGTAGGGGCTTTCGCCGCCGATCGGATTGGATTTCCAGTTATCGCGCGCGGCCGGGACTTCGTTGCGGAAACCCCATTCCAGATTCCACCAGCCGGTGTCGTCGCAGCGCGGCATCTTCGGGCTGTAGGCGCTGCACATGGCGGTGAAGGAGGGGAAGAAATCCTCGCTGATGCCGAAGGTCGTGCCGCCCAGGTCGCTGGCGCGCGCGTAGCGCGTGTGCACCGGCGTCTGCACGAACGCGGCCGCGTAGGCGTCGCGCACGATCTGGCGGGTGGTCGCGTCCGGTTCCCAGGCTTCGCAGCCGGAGGTGTGCCATTCGCCCCAGAAGCCGAGCAGGCCGACATGGATCGCGGTGATGCGCGGATCGCCGTCGTAGCGTTGGCCGAAGGCGGTCACGAACTGGCGCAACTGCTCGCGCATCTGCGGCGTGTTGTATTCCGGCGCGCGGCCCGGGCCGTCGCCGCCGCAACTGGTGTAGTCGTGGCCGACGACGTTGACCGGCGAGAGTTCGAGGAACTTCGGATAGTCGCGTTCGAGCTGGCCTTCGGTCTTGTTGAAATAGAAGCTGATGTTGTTGCTGACGCCGTCGGGATAGTCCGCGACCGGGCGCAGGACGAAGGTCGCCTTCGGGTTCTCGGCCAGGATCGGCGCGAGGTGGCGCTGTTCGAAACCGGCCCAGTCGAACTGCTGGTCGGCGGTCTCGATCTCGCGCCACGGCACGTAGATCTGGTACATCGACGCGCCGTAGTGATTGTCCGGCAGGCCGCCGTCGGCGCCGACGGTGGTTCCCCACAGCAGGAAGCCGCGATGCGGGTTGGGCAGATCGTCGCTGCTCTGCGCCGGGCGCAGTTCGCCGGCGTGGGCGAGCGGCGCGGACAGCATCGCGAGCGCGGCCACGGCGGCCGAAGCCAGAACGGTCAGGACGGGTGAGGCGGGGTGTCGCGGGCTCATGCGCAGTACTCAGGCCAGGGGTGGCGCGAATCCTGGCGCTTGTGCGCGCGGGCAAACGGACCTGAATCACGCTATGCAGGGTTTATCGTTCTTTACCTTTCGTCTTGCAGGTATTCGTCACTATTTCAATCGAGATGTGATGGGTTTGTTGCCGAATTTGTTTCGTTTTGTAGCGCGGCCTGCAAGCCGGGTGCACCGGCCGGGCTGAAGTCTAGGGGCGATTCGGCGCTGCGAGTGCGGTGAAACTGTGCGATTGCTGCCTGCCACGGCACCGCCGACAGCCGGGTCTGACGGCGCGCCGCGACGATCCGTCCGCGCTCGACCGATGCGCCGACATCGCCGCGCTCAGCGGCCGCGGCGATTCGCGAAAGCCGCCAGCGTTTGACCCCTCGCGCCCCCCGCCCGCCCCGGCGACGCTTGGATCGCAACCCCGACGGCCCGATATTGCGAAGACCACAGCCGCAGCGAGGAACGCATATGGCGAAACCCCCCAGCCTTCGCAGGGTCGTGATGCTGCACGGCATCTGGATGCCGGGCGTGTCGATGGCCTGGCTCGGCGCGCGGCTGTCGGCGGCCGGGTTCGAGCCGGAGGTGTTCGCCTACGCCGGCGCCGGCGGTGGCCCGCAGGCGACGATTCCGCGTCTGATCGACAGCCTGCGCCGCGCCCCTGGCCACGTGCTGGCGCACAGCCTGGGCGGACTGATCACCCTGAGCGCGCTGAGCGATCACCCCGACCTGCCGGTGCGGCGCGTGGTCTGCCTGGGTTCGCCGCTGCTCGGCAGTGCCGCCGCCCACGGTCTGGCGAGCCATGCCTGGAGCGCGCCGGCGCTGGGCCGCGCCGCGGACCTGCTCAAGACCGGCTGCCCGCCGTGGCGGGGCGAGGCCCAGATCGGGCTGATCGCCGGCAGCAGCCCGCACGGCCTGGGCCGCTATTTCGGCCGCTTCGACGGCGACAGCGACGGCACCGTGGCGGTTTCCGAGACGCGCCTGCCCGGTCTGGCCGCGCACGCGGTGATCCCGGCCAGCCACAGCGGCCTGCTGTTTTCCGCGCAGGCCGCGCGCATGGCCGAGGCGTTCTTCCGTCGCGGCCGTTTCGGCGACTGAGGCCGGGCCGGCGGCGCGGGCGGCATTAATCCTCGTTTTCGAGTCCGCGCCTTAACCCGATCGGGTAAAATCGCCGGCTTGTTCATACAACACGCCGGTAACGCCATGGGTAGAGGTCCGTCGATCGAAGCACGCAAGAACGCCGAGGATTCGCGGCGCGGCAAGATCTTCACCAAGATCATCCGCGAAATCAGCGTGGCCGCGCGTCGCGGCGGCGGCGATCCCAACGGCAATCCGAGCCTGCGCACCGCGGTCGATAAAGGCCTGTCGGCGAACATGTCCAAGGACGTGATCGAGCGCGCCATCAAGAAGGCCACCGGCGCGCTGGAAGGCGTGGAATACGAGGAAATGCGCTACGAGGGCTACGCCCCGGGCGGCGTGGCGGTGATCGTGGACTGCCTGACCGACAACAAGGTCCGCACCGTCGCCGACGTGCGCCATGCCTTCGGCAAGTTCGGCGGCAACCTGGGCACCGACGGCTCGGTGTCCTTCATGTTCGCCAAGCGCGGCGTGCTGTGGTTCGAGGCCGGCGCGGACGAGGAAAAGATCACCGAGGTGGCGATCGACGCCGGCGCGGACGATGTGGTGGTCTACGCCGAGGATGGCTCGATCGACGTGCTGACCTCGCCGGACGCCTTCGCCGCGGTCAAGGCGGCGATGGACGCCGCCGGCCTGATCGCCGGGCAGGCGGAGGTCACCTATCGCGCCGACAACAACATCGCCGTCGGCGGCGAGACCGCGCAGCAAGTGGTCAAGCTGCTGAACTGGCTGGAAGACATGGACGACGTGCAGAGCGTCTACTCCAATGCCGATCTGGGCGAGGATGCCTACGCGTAACGCGTAGACTCCAGCCGTGATCAGAATCCTAGGGATCGACCCGGGCTCGCAGCGCACCGGCCTGGGCGTCATCGACGTCGCCAGCGACGGGCGTTGCACGTTCGTCCACGCCTGCGCGCTCAAGTTGCTGGACGCGGAGGATTTTCCCTCACGCCTGGGCCTGCTGTGCGAGGGGCTGGAGGCGATCCTGGACGAGTTCCAGCCGGCCCAGGTCGCGATCGAAACCGTCTTCATGGACAAGTCCGCGACCTCCGCGCTCAAGCTGGGCCACGCCCGCGGCGCGGCGCTGGCCACGGTGGTGCGACGGCGGATCAAGATCGCCGAATACCCGCCGCGGGTGATCAAGCAGTCGCTGGTCGGGCGCGGCGCGGCCGACAAGCAGCAGGTCCAGCATATGGTGCGGCTGTTGCTGAATATTCCCGAAGTGAAGCTGCAGGCCGACGCCGCCGACGCGCTTGCGGTCGCGCTGACTCATGCCCACATGAGTGCTACGGCCCAGCGCACCGGTATTTCCACCCAGCAGTTGCGCAGGCGCGGGGCCTGAAATGATCGCCGACACGGGGATCGCCGCGAGGTACGCGGCGTGCGGGGTAGGGCCCCGTGCGCGCGGCCGCGTTGTCGTAATCGCCCAACGGCGACATTGTCCGAATCCTGAATCCTCGCGGCGCGCCGATCCCGGCGTGCCGCATACCGCGTTTGGAGTCTCACCGTGATCGGTCGTCTCAAAGGCATCCTGGTGCACAAGCAGCCGCCGTGGCTGGTCATCGACGTGCACGGCGTGGGCTACGAGCTCGAAGCGCCGATGAGCACGTTCTACGATCTGCCCGAAATCGGCCGCGAAGTCGCCTTGTTCACCCACTACGCACAAAAGGAAGACAGCGTCTCGCTGTACGGCTTCCTGCGCGAGGGCGAGCGCCGCCTGTTCCGCGACGTGCAGAAAGTCAGCGGCATCGGCGCCAAGATCGCGCTGGCGGTGCTGTCGGGCGTGCCGGTGGAAGAATTCGCGCGCCTGGTGCAGGTCGGCGACGTCACCGCGCTGACGCGCATTCCCGGCATCGGCAAGAAAACCGCCGAACGCATGGTGGTCGAACTGCGCGACCGCGCCGCCGATCTGGCCGGCATCGGCGCGACGCTCGGCGGCAACGGCGGCGTGCCCGCCGACGCGCAGAGCGAGGCGATCAGCGCGTTGCAGCAACTGGGTTACAAGCCGGCCGAAGCCGCGCGCATGGCGCGCGACGCCTTCGCCGCCGGCGACGATGCCGCCGCCATCATCCGCAAAGCGCTAAAGTCCGCGCTTCGTTGAGCCAAGGCGGGCTTCCGCCACGGAACTACGCGAAATGTCTTCCACTGTTCCTTCCAGTCCGAAAGACGCTCACGGCCATAAGGTCGCGAACGGTCACGACTCCGGCCATCACGGCTCCAAGCGCGGGCTTCCGGGGTTGGTGGTCGGCGCTATTGGCGTGGTCTTCGGCGACATCGGCACCAGCCCGCTGTACACGCTGAAAGAAGCGTTCTCGCCGCATTTCGGCCTGACCGGCAACCACGACACCGTGCTCGGCATTCTGTCGCTGGTGTTCTGGGCGCTGATGATCGTGGTCACGCTGAAGTACGTGACCATCATCATGCGCGCCGACAACGACGGCGAAGGCGGGATCATGGCGCTGATGACCCTGGCCCAGCGCACGCTGGCCAAGGGCGGGCGCTCGGCCTACGTGGTCGGCATTCTCGGCATCTTCGGCGCGTCGCTGTTCTTCGGCGACAGCGTCATCACCCCGGCGATTTCTGTGCTCGGCGCGGTGGAGGGCCTGGAAGTCGCCGCGCCCGGGCTGCACCGTTTCATCGTGCCGATCACCGTGCTGATCCTGGTGATGGTGTTCATGGCGCAGCGCTTCGGCACGGAGAAAGTCGGCAAGGTGTTCGGGCCGATCACCATGATCTGGTTCATCGCGCTGGCCGCGATCGGCATCCACAACATCATCCAGGGCCCGGAAGTGTTCAAGGCGCTGAACCCGATGTGGGGCGTGCGCTTCTTCATGGAACACGGCTGGCATTCGGTGCTGATCCTCGGCGCGGTGGTGCTGGCGGTGACCGGCGGCGAAGCGCTGTACGCCGACATGGGCCACTTCGGCGCCAAGCCGATCCGCTACGCCTGGTACACGATGGTGTTGCCGTGCCTGATGCTCAATTACCTGGGCCAGGGCGCGTTCGTGCTGCATCATCCCGAGGCGGTCAAGAAT
Source organism: Lysobacter sp. TAB13 (assembly GCF_052113885.1). Classification (NCBI taxonomy): domain Bacteria; kingdom Pseudomonadati; phylum Pseudomonadota; class Gammaproteobacteria; order Lysobacterales; family Lysobacteraceae; genus Lysobacter; species Lysobacter sp. TAB13. The sequence goes on from NZ_JBFRDR010000004.1 coordinate 267,293, forward strand.
CCGTTCTTCGAAGCGGTGCCGTCGTGGGGCCTGTACCCGATGATCGTGCTGGCGACGATGGCGGCGGTGATCGCATCCCAAGCGGTGATCACCGGCGCGTATTCGGTCGCGCGCCAGGCCATGCAGCTGGGCTATATCCCGCGCATGCAGATCAAGCACACCTCCAGCGACACCATCGGCCAGATCTACGTGCCGTACATCAACTGGGTGCTGGCGATCACGGTGATCGGCGTGGTGTTGGCGTTCCGCAGTTCCACCGCGCTTGCCACCGCGTATGGTATTTCGGTCGCGACCACGATGCTGATCGACACCCTGCTGCTGGCCCTGGTCGCGCGCGCGCTGTGGCCGCGCTGGCGCAAGTGGGTGCTGCCGCTGTGCGTGGTGTTCTTCATCGTCGATGTCGGCTTCGTCATCGCCAACGGCGCCAAGTTCTTCCAGGGCGCGTGGTTCCCGGTGGTGCTCGGCCTGGCCGTGTTCACCCTGCTGCGCACCTGGCGCCGCGGCCGCGAGCTGCTGCACGAAGAGGTGCGCAAGGAAGGCATCCAGCTCGACAGCTTCCTGCCCGGCCTGATGCTGGCGCCGCCGGCGCGCGTGCCGGGCACGGCGATCTTCATGACCGCCGACAAGGGCGTGGTGCCGCACGCGCTGCTGCACAACCTCAAGCACAACAAGGTGCTGCACGAGCGCAATGTGTTCCTGACCGTGGAAACCCTCGGCATTCCGTATGCGCCGAAGGAAAAGCGGCTCAAGATCGAGGCGATCGGCAACGACTTCTACCGCGTGCTGATCCGCTTCGGTTTCATGGAAGTGCCCGATGTGCCGTTGGCGCTGATGCGCTCGTGCGATGCCGGCGGCATCTACTTCGATCCGATGGACACCACGTACTTCGCCAGCCGCGAAACCGTGGTCGCCAGCCGCCATCGCGGCATGCCGATCTGGCGCGACCGCCTGTTCGCCTTCATGCACCGCAACGCCGCGCCGGCCACCGGTTTCTTCCGGATTCCGGGCAACCGGCTGGTCGAACTGGGCGCTCAGGTCGAAATCTGAGCGCTGGCCCAGGCCCGGGGCGTGACGCGGTTCGCGCCGCGCCGGCCGGGCCCGCCGCATCGGCGTCATCCATAAAGCGCTAGAGTTCGCGCAGCGCCGCGCCCGTTCGCCGGGGCGGCCGTCCATTCCGGGAAATCCCATGTCCGCCAACAAGCCCTCCCACGCTCACGCCGACGGCGTCAGCGGCCACGCCAAGACCGGCATGGCCGGCCTGGTGGCCGGCGCGATCGGCGTCGTCTTCGGCGACATCGGCACCAGCCCGCTGTACACCTTGAAGGAAGCGTTCTCGCCGCATTACGGACTGGTGCCGAACGAACACACCGTGCTCGGCATCCTGTCGCTGGTGTTCTGGTCGCTGATGATCGTGGTGACCTTGAAGTACGTGGCGGTGATCATGCGCGCCGACAACGACGGCGAAGGCGGCATCATGGCCCTGACCGCGCTGACCCAGCGCACGGTCAAGCACAATCCGCGCGCGGTCTACATCATCGGCATTCTCGGCATCTTCGGCGCCTCGCTGTTCTTCGGCGACGGCGTGATCACCCCGGCGATCTCGGTGCTGTCGGCGGTGGAAGGCCTGGAAGTGGCGGCGCCGCACCTGGACCGCTTCGTCGTGCCGATCACCGTGGTGGTGCTGGTGATCTTGTTCATCGCGCAACGCTTCGGCACCGAAGTCGTCGGCAAGGCCTTCGGCCCGGTGATGATCGTGTGGTTCTTCGTGCTCGGCGCGATCGGCGTGTACAACATCGTCGAGGCGCCGCAGGTGATCAAGGCGCTGAACCCGGTGTGGGGCATGCGTTTTTTCGCCGAACACAATTGGCATGCGGTGTTCGTGCTCGGCGCGGTGGTGCTGGCGGTGACCGGCGGCGAAGCGCTGTACGCCGACATGGGCCACTTCGGCAAATGGCCGATCCGCCTGGCCTGGACCTATTTCGCCTTGCCGGCGCTGACCTTGAACTATCTCGGCCAGGGCGCGCTGATGCTCAACAAGCCCGCGGCGGTCGCCAATCCCTTCTTCGAGGCGGTGCCGCAATGGGCGCTGTTCCCGATGATCGGCCTGGCCACCGCGGCCACGGTGATCGCCTCGCAGGCGGTCATCACCGGCGCCTATTCGGTCGCGCGCCAGGCCATGCAGCTGGGCTACATCCCGCGCATGGCGATCAAGCACACCTCGCGCGACACCATCGGCCAGATCTACATTCCGGCGGTCAACTGGATGCTGCTGGCGCTGGTGATCGTCTCGGTGGTCGGCTTCGGCAGTTCCACCGCGCTGGCGACCGCCTACGGCGTGTCGGTGACCGGCACCATGCTGATCACCAGCGTGCTGATGATCATCTACCTGCGCGCCAACAGCCGCGTGCCGGCGCCGTTGTTCTGGCTGCTCGCGGCAGTGTTCGTGCTGGTGGACGTGGCGTTCTTCTACGCCAACATCATCAAGTTCATGGACGGCGCCTGGTTCCCGCTGCTGCTCGGCCTGATCCTGTTCACCATGATGCGCACCTGGCGCCGCGGCCGCGAATTGCTGCACGAGGAAGTGCGCAAGGAAGGCATCCAGCTCGACAGCTTCCTGCCCGGGCTGATGCTGGCGCCGCCGGTGCGCGTGCCCGGCACGGCGATCTTCATGACCGCCGACAAGGACGTGGTCCCGCACGGGTTGATGCACAACCTCAAGCACAACAAGGTGCTGCACCGGCGCAACGTGTTCCTGACCGTGGAAACCCTGGGCATGCCGCACGCGCCGTTGGAGAAGCGGCTCAAGATCGAAGCGATCGGCAACGATTTCTATCGCGTGCTGATCCGCTTCGGTTTCATGGAAGTGCCCGATGTGCCGCTGGCGCTGATGCGCTCGTGCGACGCCGGCGGCATCTATTTCGATCCGATGGAGACCACGTATTTCGCCAGCCGCGAAACCGTGGTCGCCAGCCGCCATCGCGGCATGCCGATCTGGCGCGACCGCCTGTTCGCCTTCATGCATCGCAACGCCGCGCCGGCCACAGGTTTCTTCCGGATTCCGGGCAATCGGCTGGTGGAGTTGGGCGCCCAGGTCGAGATCTGAGCGGTCGCTGGATCGAGGGCTTGTCATATCGGCAAGCGGCTTTGCAAGAACGCTGCGATGCGCGCGGCGAGCCGGGAATAACCGTTCCATCCGCAACGGCGACGCGCGCTGCGCGCGCGCCTAGCCTCGTGCCGACTTCCATCGACCACGAGGCTTCCCCATGTCCGATCCGCGCGCGTTCGTCATCCAGCAGGCCGACGCCGAAACCATGGCCGGCGACGGCACCCAACTGTGGCTGCTCGCCGACGCCAGCGACTGCTGCGGCGCGCTCGGCGCCAACCGCCTGCGCCTGCAACCCGGCGCGGCCGGCGCCCGGCCGCATCTGCACAAGCGTTCCAGCGAAGCCTTCTATGTGCTCGAAGGCGTCCTGGAGATGGTCATCGACGGCGACACCGTGCGGATGGAGCAGGGCGGCTATGCGGTGATTCCGCCGGGCGTGGTGCATTCCTTCGCCGCCACCGCCGGCGAAGTCGCGGACGTCTTCATCACCCTGACCCCGGGCGTGGAGCGCTTCGACTACTTCCGCATGCTGCCCAGCATCCTGCGCGGCGAGGTCGATGCGCAGACGCTGGCGCAGGTGCACGATCGCTACGACGTGCATTTCGTCTGACCAGCCCGTCTATGCGCATCCCCGAGGTCGATTCCCCCCCTTTGAAAAAGGGGGGGCAGGGGGGATTCGCTTTTCACGAAGCCGCGCAACAGCAAATCCCCCGGCGCGCTACCGACATCGCGGCGTCACAACCACGATGGCCGCCCGCCCCCTTTTTCAAAGGGGGCTCATTCGCGCTGAATTCGCCGCGTCATCGCGTCAATCGCGGCCAAACCTTCATCCAGTCCTGCCCGCGCCCCCCGTCCCATGCGAACATATCCGCATGAACGATCCACGCATCCTCGCTCCCGGCGCCACCCGCGAAGACGACGCCATCGAGGCCTCGATCCGGCCCAAGCGCCTGGACGAGTACCTGGGCCAGCAGCCGGTGCGCGAGCAGCTCAAGATCTACATCGAGGCCGCCAAGCAGCGCGGCGAGGCGCTCGATCACGTGCTGATCTTCGGGCCGCCCGGCCTGGGCAAGACCACGCTGAGCCACGTCATCGCCAACGAACTGGGCGTCAACCTGCGCCAGACCTCGGGCCCGGTGATCGAGAAAGCCGGCGACCTGGCCGCGCTGCTGACCAATCTGCAGCCGCACGACGTGCTGTTCGTGGACGAAATCCATCGCCTCTCGCCCGTGGTCGAGGAAGTGCTGTACCCGGCGATGGAGGACTACCAGATCGACATCATGATCGGCGAAGGCCCCGCGGCCCGTTCGATCAAGCTCGACCTGCCGCCGTTCACGCTGATCGGCGCGACCACCCGCGCCGGCCTGCTGACCGCGCCGCTGCGCGACCGCTTCGGCATCACCCAGCGCCTGGAGTTCTACAACGCCGAGGAGCTGACCCGGATCGTGCGCCGCTCGGCGCAGATCCTGGGGATTTCCTGCGTGCCCGAGGGCGCGGCCGAGATCGCCCGGCGTTCGCGCGGCACCCCGCGCATCGCCAACCGCCTGCTGCGGCGCGTGCGCGACTACGCCCAGGTCCGCGCCGGCGGGGTCATCGACCACGCCACCGCCGATGCGGCCATGCTCATGCTCAAAATCGATCCGGAAGGCTTCGACGATCTCGACCGGCGCTTGCTGCGCACCATCATCGAGTCCTTCGACGGCGGCCCGGTCGGGGTGGAATCGCTGGCCGCGGCGCTGAGCGAGGAGCGCGGCACGCTCGAAGACGTGATCGAGCCGTTCCTGATCCAGCAGGGCTATCTGATCCGCACCGCGCGCGGCCGCATGGCCACGCCCAAGGCCTATCGCCTGATGGGCCTGAAGCCGCGCGTGGACACGCCCAGCCTGTTCGACCCGGAACCGGAGCTGTGAGCGCGACTGCGATGCAAGCGATTGTCCTGGGAGCCCGCTCTTGACGTCTGATTTCCCGTCCCCGACGCCCGAATCCCAGCTATTCAGTTGGCCGACACGCGTGTATTGGGAAGATACCGATGCTGGCGGCGTGGTGTATCACGCCCAATATCTGGCGTTTCTGGAGCGCGCGCGCAGCGAATGGGTGCGTGCGCTGGGTTACGGCCAGGACGGTTTGCGCCGCGATCACGGGCTGCTGTTCGTGGTCGCCGGCATGCAGATCGGCTTCCTCAAGCCGGCGCGGCTGGACGATGCGCTGGAGGTCACGGTGGAACTGCGGCGCTGCCGCCGCGCCAGCCTGATCTTCGCGCAGACCGTGCGGCGCGGCGCGGAAACGCTGATCAGCGCCGAGGTCCGGGTCGCCGCGGTGGACGCCGAGCATTGGCGTCCGTGCGCGATCCCGGCCGGGCTGCTGGCGCAACTGCAGGCGCAGGAAGCGCCCGGCGACGGCGGCTGAGCGCATCGGCGGCCCGCCCGGCGCCTTGCACCGCGCTTCACGAACTTCGCTGTAAAAACTTCCGCATCAAATTACCGTTTCAACCCCTCCACACCCCGCGGCTCGTTGACTCCCCACGGACCGCGCTGCCCCATCACAGGCCCGCGTATCGGGCTACGGAGAACCAAGCATGACGTCATCGCTGATCGCGCTTCTGGCCACGACTGTGCAAGCCCTGCCGGAGGAAGCCGCCCAGGCCGTGACGCAAGGCGCCGCGGCGGCCGCCACGGCCACCGCCGGCTTCAATCTGTGGGATCTGGTGATCAAGGCCAGCCTGCCGGTCCAGCTCATCATGGCCCTGCTGGTGATCGCCTCGATCACCTCGTGGTTCATCATCTTCCGCAAGTGGAAGGTGATCCGCCGCGCCCGGTCCGAGGCCGACCATTTCGAAGAACGCTTCTGGTCGGGCGCGGAGCTGTCCAAGCTCTACGCCGGCACCACCGAGCGCGCGCGCTCGGTCGGCGGCCTGGAGGCGATCTTCGAAGCCGGTTTCCGCGAGTTCAACCGCATCCGCCAGCGTCGCGGCGTGGATGCCCGCGCCCAGCTCGAAGGCGCCCAGCGGGCGATGCGCGCGACCGGTTCGCGCGAGCTCGACGGCCTTGAACACAACCTGGAACTGCTGGCCAACATCGGCTCGACCTCGCCCTACATCGGCCTGGTCGGCACCGTGTTCGGCATCATGGTGACCATGCATTCGCTGGTGTCCACCACCAAGCAGGTCGGCATCGCCGACGTCGCGCCGGGCATCTCCGAGGCGCTGCTGGCGACCGCGATGGGCCTGTTCGTGGCGATCCCGGCGGTGTGGGCCTACAACCGTTTCGCCACCAGCGTGGAGCGCCTGGCGGTGCGGTACGACGCGTTCTCGGAAGAGTTCTCCTCGATCCTGCAGCGGCAGTCGCACCTGGACGAGTGATGCGGCCCGCGCCGATCGCCACTCCGCCCAGCCCGCGCTCAGCGCGACCGCTGCGCTCGCCGTAAATCGAGCGCAACCGACGAGGAATCCGCCATGTCCGGCACCGCTATCCGCCGCCCGCGCAAACGCAAGCTCAAGGCCGAGATCAACGTCGTGCCTTACATCGACGTGATGTTGGTGCTGCTGATCATCTTCATGGTCACCGCGCCCTTGCTCAGCCTGGGCGTAGACGTCGAGCTGCCCAAGTCCAACGTGAAGTCCATCGACGCCAAGAACGACCCGATCGTGGTCAGCGTCGATAAGGACGGCCACTACTTCCTGGCGCTGAAGGCCGGCAACAACGAAGCCGTCAGCCGCGACACCCTGGCGACCAAGATCGGCGCCCTGGTCAAGCAGAACGGCAAGGACAAGCTGCAGGTGTTCATCGCCGCCGAAGGCACGGCCAATTACCAGAAAGTCTTCGACGCGATGAAGGTGCTGCAGGACGCCGGCGTGGAAAAAGTCGGCCTGATGAGCCAGCCCGAGCAGCGGAGCCGGGCGCAATGAGGGAAACCCGCGCCGACACCGTGCAAGCCGCGATCGTGGTCGTGCTGCTGCACGGCCTGCTGATCGTGGCCATTTTCCTGAGCATGCTCTGGAATTGGCAAAGCGAGCAGGTGGCCGCCGCGGGCTCGCCGATTTCCTCCGAACTCACCGACATCAGCGACCTGTCGGCGGCGATGCAGCGCACCTTGCGCAATCGCCCCAAGCCGGTGGAAACGCTGCCCACGCCCGAGCCGGAAGAGGCCGCGCCCTTGCCGCAACCGATCCCCGAGCCCAAGCCGCAGGACGCGCCCGCGCCGCAGCAGCAGGCGCCGCAGGATTTCATCCCGGTGCCCGACGACACCAGCCAGGAACAGGTGGTGGACACGCCCACGCCCAACCGCGCCGAAGAGCAGAAGGTGCAGGAAGCCAAGGCGCGCCAGGAGCAGGTCGATCTGACCGAGCAAAAACGCCAGGAAGAAGCGCAGCAACAGCAGCGTCTGGCCGCCGAGCAGCAGGAAAAGCTCAAGGAACTCGAAAAGATCCGCGCCGAACGCGCCAAGCTGCAGAAGCAGACCAATCTGGCCGAGCAGAAGCTGCAGCAGCTCGCCGACGCGCGCGCCGCCAACGCCAGCCAGAACGCGGCGACGCCGTCGCCGTCACAGCCGGCCGGCAACGAAGGCGTGGACACCGGTCTGGCCGCGCGCTACGCCGCCGCGCTGCAATCGGCGATCGTGCAGAAGTGGACGCGTCCGGACACCGTGCCGATCGGCGCCGGCTGCCGGCTCAACATCCGCCAGTTGCCCGGCGGCAACGTGATTTCGGTGGAAGTGGTCGAGCCCTGCGGCTACGACGAACAAGGCCGGCGTTCGATCGAGGCCGCGGTGCTCAAGGCCCAGCCGCTGCCGTACGCCGGCTTCGAGAAAGTGTTCTCGCGCAACCTCAACCTCAACTTCAAGGCCGAGGACCGCTGATGGCCGCCTTCGCCGTCGCGCGCGGTTCGCGCCTGGCCTTGCTTGGCGCCGTGGCGGCGATGGCCGTCGCCGCGTTCGCGCCGCCGGCCGCCGCGCGCCGCCCCGAGCCGATGGGCGCGGACTGCTCGCAGCCCGAGCGCTGCCTGCCGCAAAACCAGTTGCGTTATTACGAGCTGCTGCGCGAAAACATCCTGCGGCACTGGCATCCGCCGTCCAGCGTCGCCGCCGACAGCACCTGCACCCTCGACCTGCGCCAGGCGCCGGGCGGGCAGGTGCTGGCCGTGCAGACGGTCGCCCCCTGCGACCTCGACGAGGCCGGCCGCAGCTCGCTGCTGGCGGCGGTGCGGGCGGCCCAGCCGCTGCCGTACGAGGGCTACGAACAAGTGTTCAAGCGCCAGCTGCGGCTGAATCTGCGCGCGCAGGAGCCCGACGAGGCGGAAGACGGCAAGGTCAAACGCTGGTGGAGACGTCTGCGGGAGCGCTGAGACGCTCTGGCCGCCGAACGGCGTTGTGCCGAAGCGGTCCGGATGATCGCGAATTTTCGCCTCCGATCCCAGCCAATCCGCGCCGTTGACGACCGTTGGGCCGGCGCAGGCTGCCGGAAATGCAAATTGACCCCAGGTTTTGAGCCCACGTTCACTCAACAGCGTTAACAATGCCGAACCTGAACAAACCCCCGTTGAACCCCACGGAGTGCCGATGAAACGATCCCTGCGCTGGCTGGCTTCACTGCTGGCTCTCCTGCTTCCCCTCGCCGCCGCGGCCCAGCAGCAAGGGTTGGAGATCGACATCGTCGGCGGCAACGCCTCGGCCACGCCGATCGCGGTCGTGCCGATGCCCTACCAGGGCGGCGGCGCCGCTCCGCCCACCGACATCGCCGAAGTGGTGCGCAACGACCTCAACCGTTCCGGCCAGTTCCGCGGCCTGCCGGTCGAGCAGATGACCGCCAAGCCGACCAAGGGCAGCGAGATCAGCTATCCGGATTGGCGCGCGCTCAACCAGGACTACATCGTCGTCGGCCGCGTCGCCGATGCCGGCGCCGGCAGCTACCGGGTCGAGTACGAACTGTTCGACGTGGCCAAGCAGCAGCGCCTGCTGGGCTTCGCCCTGACCGCGCGCTCCAACGCGATGCGCGATGTCGCCCACCAGATCGCCGACGCGGTGTACGAGAAGATCACCGGCGTGCGCGGCGCGTTCTTCACCCGCATCGCCTACGTGACCGCCACCGGCCTGGGCCGCGGCAGCAACTTCGCGCTGATGGTCGCCGACTCCGACGGCTACAACCCGCAGACCGTGGTGCGCTCGCCCGAGCCGCTGGTGTCCCCGTCGTGGAGCCCGGACGGCAACAAGCTGGCCTATGTGAGCTTCGAGGGCGGCAATTCCTCGATCTACATCCAGAACATCGGCACCGGCAGCCGCGAGCTGATCGCCAAGTTCCGCGGCATCAACGGCGCCCCGGCGTTCTCGCCCGACGGCCGCCGCCTGGCCCTGACCCTGTCGCGCAGCGGCAACCCGGAGATCTACGTGATGGACTTGGGCAGCAAGGCGCTGACCCAGCTGACCAACCACTTCGCCATCGACACCGAGCCGACCTGGTCGGCCGACGGCAGCAAGATCTATTTCACCTCCGACCGGGGTGGCAAGCCGCAGATCTACGTGGTCGCCTCCAGCGGCGGCGGCGCCACCCGGGTGACCTTCCAGGGCAGCTACAACGCCAGCGCCGACGTGTCCTACGACGGCAAGAAGATCGTCACCGCGCAGGGCGCCGGCAGCACCTACCGCATCGCGATGATGGATTCCAGCCTCGGCTCGCCGCGCTGGAGCACTTTGTCGCCCGGTTCGCTCGACGAGTCGCCGAGCTTTGCCCCGAATGCCTCCATGATCATTTATGCTGCGCGCGAAGGACGCCGTGGCGTGCTGTATGCCGTTTCCGCCGATGCCCGGGTGCGCCAGCGCCTGGTGCTCGCGGACGGCGACGTGCGCGAACCGGCCTGGGGACCTTACCGGCTGCCGCGCTGAAGCGCCGGCCGACCCCATGCGCAGATCGCGCCAGCTCGCCTGCTGACCCCCGAACGACTCCTGCCCCACGCTATAAACTGACGAGGAATACCCCATGAACAACGCTGCCCGCATTTTGCTCGCCGCCGTGCTCTGCACCGCGGCCGTCGCCTGCTCGAAGAAGGTCAAGGAAGTTCCGCCGACCGACTCCACCGGCCCGACCACCACCCAGCCCGGTGGCGATACCGGTCCGGTCGCCTCCGGCGCCTACGGCCCGAACGACCTCGACACCGACGCCTGCCTGCGTCAGCGCGTGGTCTACTTCGACCTCGACCAGGATTCGCTGAAGCCGGAATTCCAGGCCATCGTCGGCTGCCACGCCAAGTACCTGCGCGACCGTCCGTCCTCGCGCATGACCCTGGAAGGCAACGCCGACGAGCGCGGCAGCCGCGAGTACAACTTCGGCCTCGGCGAGCGCCGCGGCAAGGCCGTGTCCTCGGCGATCCAGGCCAACAACGCCTCGGGCAGCCAGATCACCGTGACCTCCTACGGCGAAGAGCGCCCGGTCTGCACCGAGTCCAACGAAGACTGCTGGGCCAAGAACCGTCGCGTCGAGATCGTCTACACCGCCAAGTAAGCCGCGGTCGTAAACATCCACGCTATACAACGAAGGCTTATCAGCGATGCGTAAATTCGCACTAGCCTTGGCGATCGTGGCGGCCTCGACGSCCCCCACGCCCGCTTTTGCCCAGCGCGCCAGCCTGGCCGACCGCGTCGCGGTGCTCGAGCAGCGCGCTTCGGACAATCAGGCCAATCTCGACCTGCTCAACCAGGTCACCCAGCTGCGGACCGAAATGCAGGCCCTGCGCTCGCAGATCGAAGAACTGCAGCAGCAGAACAAGCAGTTGCAGGACAGCAGCAAAGCCCAGTACCTGGACACCGACAACCGCCTCAACCGTCTCGAAGGCGGTGCCGGCGCACCCGCGGCGCCCGCCGCCGGTCCGCCGCAGGCGTCCGCTCCGACACCGCCGCCCGCGGCGGTGAAGGACACCCCGCCGACCGTGCACGGCGATGCGGGTCTGATCGCCCAGAGCGGCGACGAACGCGCCGCCTACGACACCGCCTTCGGCGCTCTGAAGGCCGGGCAGTACGTCGAATCGGCTCGGCTGTTCCAGGAATTTCTGGCCGCGCACCCGGGCGGCACCTATGCGCCGAATGCTTTGTACTGGCTCGGCGAAAGCTATTACGTCACGCAGAATTACCAGCTCGCGCAGGAGCAGTTCCAGGCCCTGCTCGATCGCTATCCGACCCACGACAAGGCCGCCGGCGCCCTGCTCAAGGTCGGCCTGGCCCAGTTCGGCCTGAAACAGGTCGATGCCGCCGAGCGCACGCTCGCCGACGTCGCGACCCGCTATCCCGGCACCGACGCGGCCCGCACAGCCTCCGATCGCCTCAACGCGATCCAGCTGAGCCGGCTGCGCAACTAAGGTTTCCCATGAACGCCGTTGTCACCCAGACGGCCGAGGCGCCGTCCGAGCGCCTGCGGCTGACCGAAATCTTCCTGTCGCTGCAGGGCGAATCCAACACAATCGGCTGGCCGACCGTGTTCGTGCGCCTGACCGGCTGCCCGCTGCGCTGCCAGTACTGCGACACCGCCTACGCCTTCCACGGCGGCGAATGGTGGGATTTCGACGCGATCCTGGCCGAGGTCGCCAAGCACGGCGCCCGCCACGTCTGCGTGACCGGTGGCGAGCCGCTGGCGCAGAAGCGTTGCATCCAGTTGCTGCAGAAGCTGTGCGACGCCGGCTATGAGGTTTCGCTGGAGACCTCCGGCGCGATCGACATCGGCCCGGTCGATACGCGCGTCTCGCGGGTGCTGGACATCAAGACCCCCGATTCCAGGGAAGCCCACCGCAACCTGTGGAGCAACCTGCCGCTGCTGACCGCGCACGACCAGATCAAGTTCGTGATCTGCAGCCGCGAAGACTACGAGTGGTCGAAGGCCATCGTCGCCGAGCACGGCCTGACCGCGATCTGCGACGTCCTGTTCTCGCCGAGCTTCACCCAGATCAAACCCAGCGACCTGGCCGACTGGATCGTCGCCGATCGCCTGCCGGTGCGGTTCCAGCTGCAGTTGCACAAGATTCTTTGGAACGACGAGCCGGGAAGGTAAGGGCGGGGATTGGAGATTCGGGATTTGGGATTCGGGGTGCATTGAAGCGAACCTGGCCCGTCCCGACGCGTTGCGTTGCAATGCGCTGCAATGTTCCGATTTGCCGGCTTTTTTGCTCGTCATTCCCGCGAAGGCGGGAATCCAGTGACTTCAGCGCCATGCCGCAGTAAGTCCGCATTCGCCGCAATAACGAGCAAAGGCACCCGCAGCTTCGTTTAGCCTTTCCCGATTCCCGATTCCCGATTCCCGATTCCCGATTCCCGATTCCCGATTCCCGATCCAGAGCCCGCCCCATGAAAAACGCCGTCGTTCTAGTCTCCGGAGGCATGGACTCCGCCGTCGTCATCGCTATCGCGCGCGAGCAAGGCTTCGCCGTGCACGCCCTGAGCGTGCGCTACGGCCAACGCCACACCTCCGAACTCGACGCCGCCGCGCGCCTCGCCGTGTCCCTGGGCGCGGTCGCGCACAAGACCGTCAGCGTGGACCTGCGCAGCATCGGCGGCTCGGCCCTGACCGATGAGACCATCTCGGTCCCGCTGGACAACGACGGCCACGCCATCGGCACCGCCGCGGCCAAGGACGACATCCCCGTCACCTACGTCCCGGCGCGCAACACCATCATGCTGTCCATCGCCCTGGGCTGGGCCGAAGTGCTCGGCGCCAACGACATCTTCTGCGGCGTCAACGCCGTGGACTACTCCGGCTACCCCGACTGCCGCCCCGAATTCGTGGAAGCCTTCGAGCGCCTGGCCAACCTGGCGACCAAGGCCGGCGTGGAAGGCGCTGGACTGCGCGTCCAGGCCCCACTGCAGTTCATGAGCAAGGCCGACATCGTCCGTGAAGGCCTGCGCCTGGGGGTGGATTTCAGCCAGACCGTCTCGTGCTACCAGGCCGACGACGCCGGCCGCGCCTGCGGCCACTGCGACGCCTGCCGCCTGCGCGCCGAAGGCTTCAACGCCGCCGGTGCCGCCGACCCCACGCACTACGTCTGACCCCGCCCGCGCCGCGCCACTGAACGCGAATTGCCGGGGGGCCTGACTCGGCGGCGCAAGCTTTGTTAGAATGCTCGACCCGGCGCAGCGCCGGGACCGAATCGCACCACTTCGGGTCGTTAGCTCAGTCGGTAGAGCAGAAGACTTTTAATCTTTTGGTCGAAGGTTCGAATCCTTCACGACCCACCAAATAAAACAGGCGCTTAGGATCGCTCCTAAGTACCTTTTTTCTTGCTCCGGGAAAATTGCCGGGAAAATTAGCGTGCTTCGCGCGTCTACTGCACCGTTTCATCTCCCTTCAATTGCTTGAATTCGAGCGGTACTGGCAATACAGCCAACAGCGCTGGGGAGCGATCGCCAACATGCGAGAGTCTCTTCAGGGCTTGTAAGACGGACGGCGGCAGTCGATTGAATTCCCTGTCCTTGCATCTCGCATGCGTTCTGCGCGAAGCCGCTTTGGTGCCAAGAGCGAATTCGTAGATTGAGTTTTGCGAGCAGAAAGCAGGCGCTTGCAAGAGAGCCTTAGACGCAGCCTTCCACTACGTGACGTTGCTAGCTTCCAGCAGCATGGGTCGCATGAGTCCAGTAGTGCTGTTTGTGGATTTTCGATTCCACGCAAGATGGCGTGTCCACACTGTGCTGGGCTCGCAACTGTTCAATCAAGCAAATCCATAACTCGAATATATCGAGAGGCGACACTCCAATGCCGGAATCCCAGTTGTAGCTTTTCGTGGATCGCAGGCATTGAAGCGCCTAGAGACCGGGTCCTTCCCCATTTCACTGTGCAACATGGTCTTGCCACGCCGCCACCTAGCGCGGATGCAGCGCGACATCCAGCCGCTATTCCGACGAAGCGCTGGCCGCGGTCGCTGCCGGCCTGAGCCTGGCGCAGATCGTCCAGGCCAACGCCTGGGCGCAGAACACCCTCAATGCGGGCTTCTAGGATCGCTCCACCGACGGCACCGCGCCGGTCTGGGAAGCCTGCGATTTCTGAGCCGCGTGCCGCCGCGTCACTGCGGCGGGCCGACCCAGGCCAATGGATCGAGCATTAGCCAGAAGCCTTCGGCGTCTTTTTCCGCCAGCACCATCTGCGCGCCGAGGTCGCTGGCGCGTTCGCGGAACTCCAGCTCCAGTTCAGTCCAGGCTTCGACTTCGTCGTCGCCGTCGTCATAGATCTGGCGCACCAGCAAATGCCCCGGCGCCTGCATTCGCCATTCGAACGGCAGCGCTTCCTGTCCGAACGCCGGCGACCAACTGTGCAGCACGCCGTGGCCGCCGTCGTGGAATTCGATGCGGTCGCCGGTCAGGCCGGCGGCGGTGCCCAGCGCCGATTGCCAGCGCCCGACCGGGCCGCGCAGCAGGATGTGGGATCGATGTTCTGCGTTCATGGCCTGCATCTTGCCGGAATAGGGTCGGTATCGGATCGGGGTCGGGCCGCTGTCAGGCCGCGTCGTCAGCCGCCGATCTCGATCGGTTTGCCTTCCACCACCAGCTCATAGACGGTCTTGGTGATTTCCGAGCCGGCCATGTAGCCGATCGCGCCGGAGGCGAGCGTGCCGACGCCGTACGCGGCCCAGCCCCACGGGCCGGTGGCGTTGACCGGGGCGGCGACGGAAGCGAACGCGCCGCCGGCGGCGGCCGCGCCGGCCCAGCCGCCGGCCACTTCGACCACGGTCTTGACCTTGTCCTCGGCGGTGTAGATCCGGTACCCGTCGGCGACCAGGCCCACCACGATCAGCACCCGTCCACCGACCCGGAACGCGCCTTCGACCTTGCCGGCCCAGCCTTCGCGCGCGGCCAGTTCGTTGGCCGACTTGAGCACGTCCGGATCGGCCTTCACGCCGTTGTTCTTGATCACATCGAGCAGGCCCTTCGCGCCGCCCTGGATGCGTACGTTCTCGGCGCGGCTGGTCAGGGTGAACTCGCCGTTGGCCGAGCGCGAGAACACGCTGTCTTGCAGGCTGACCTTGCCGACGCCGCTTTCGGACTTGGCCACGGCTTCGCCGACCTCGGTCCACATCTGTCGCTCGGCCATCTTGCTGGCGCTGCGTTCGATGGTGTTCTGGTTGCGCTTGGACAGGGGCTCGTCGGGGCCCTTTTGGGCCTTCGCGCGCACCTGCTGCTCGACCTCGGCGTAGGCAGCGGCGTGCTTGCGGTCGTAGATCTCCAGCAGTTCGCGCTCGCCGAACTGCAGCGGCGGCTTGCCGCTGGTGTTGGCGACTTCCACCGGCACCACCACGCCCTTGTCGTTGCCGACGCCGACGTGCGGATTGCCTTCGGTGACGAACCACGACACCGGGCCGACTTTGCCGAGGTCGGGGCGGAACGGCGGCTTGCCTTCGGAAATATTGCGCAGCAGTTCGGCCGCCACCTCGGGCGTCACCGCGCCGTTGCCGGGCGCGCCGGCGCGGCTGCCGTCGGCCATGAACGGAATGCCGGCGGCGGCGCCGGTCGGCGCGTTCGGATCCAGGCTGGAGCGGTCTTGCGCGGCTAGCAGCTTGAGCAGGCCCGACTGCGCCGAGGTCGGCGCTAGTTCGATTTTGCCGTCGCGCGCGGCCGACAAATCGATTGCCGCGCCCTGTTGCTGCGGATCGCCGGACGGCGCGTGCAGCTTGCCGTCGTCCAGCGCCGGCGCGCGGCGCGCGAACTCGTCGGCGGCCTGCGGTGACAACCCGGCGTCGACGGCCATCTGCCGGTAGCCCTTGTCGAGCACGCTGCGCTCGCTGTCGCCGGGGGCGATGTCGACGGCGACGCCGTGCTGGGTGCCGATCGGCTTGGCCTGATCCAGGCGCTGCACGGTCTGCACCGCATTAGTCAGGGCGATCTGATCCATCGGCAGCAGGCGCGAGCCGATCGCGTCCTGCAGTTGCTGGCCCTGCTCGGGATGCTGGCGCGTGTAGTCGGCGACCGCGTAGGCCATGCCTTCCACATCGGTACGGCCGCAGTACTGGTGGGCCGAGACGATGCGGTTGGCTTCGGCCAGCACCGCAGTGTCGTAGCTGGAATCGGTGGGCAGCGGAAAGATCGGCGGAGGCGCGACGGGACGGGTGGGGTCGGTCATGGGCGCGGGTGCGAGTGGGGTTTGCGCTAAACCTTAATGGGGGCTCGGGCGCCCGCAAGCTAGGAACGACCCTAGCGCCGCGGCGACGCCTGCGCGGCCGCGGCTTCGAGCCCGGCCGCTGCCGCGACATGGCGTTTTTCGCCGTGACTGCGATCACGCCGATGCGTCGCAAATAATCCTGCGCCGTGCTTGCGCGGCCGCCGGGCAACGTCGCGACTCAGCTTGGTCTGGCAGCGGCGAGAGGGCTGGGCTACACCGGCTAGGCGTCTTGATTTGGAATACCTCTGGATAACCGTGGGTAATCAAGAGAGTTGGATCCCGGTTGCTCACGCTCCACCAAATAAAAGATGCACTTGGGGCCAACGCCCTAGGTGCCTTTTCTTATTCTGCGTGCGCGATCGCTCAGGCTTCTGGCGCGGTAAGGGCGCTAGTACCGCCGGTCTTATCCGTTAGCCGGCACGGCAGCGTTGGAGTTCGATCCGGCGCGATCAAGTCTATGGAGCGAACTTGTCGATTGCCCCAGTGATGGGTATGCGAACCCACAAGCCCTCTGCGGATTCCCGGCCTCTAACTGACGCAGGCGTGTTGGTAGCATGGCGCCTGTCTTCACTTTCACAGTGAGCCGCCGTTGTCCGATATAGCCCCCAAAGACGCGCTAAGTCCGGGCTCGGCGAGCGAAGTGTTCCGGGTGTTTCTGCGTCTGGGCCTGACGTCGTTCGGCGGCCCGATCGCTCATCTGGCTTACTTTCGCCAGGAATTCGTGACGCGGCGGGGTTGGCTGGACGATGCCCGCTTCGCGCAGTTGTTGTCGGTGTGTCAGTTTCTGCCGGGACCGGCCAGTAGCCAGATGGGTTTTGCGATTGGGTTGTTCCGTGGCGGCTGGCTCGGCGCGTTTGCGGCCTTCGTCGCGTTCACGCTGCCATCGGCGCTGTTGATGATCGGCTTCACCGCGCTGGCGCCGCGGCTCGGGCATGGTCTTGGCGCGGTGACGGTGCACGGTCTGAAGTTGGTTGCCGTGGTCGTGGTCGCGCACGGTCTGTTGGGCATGGTGCGGCAACTGGCGCCGGATGCGACGCGTGCCCTGATCGCAGCCGGTGCGGCGGCGCTGATCGTGCCGACCGGCAGCGCCTGGATGCAGCTCATCGCGATTGCGCTCGGAGGAATGCTCGGGATCTTGGTATGCAGGCGTGTGACCGCAGGTGCCGTCGCTGCCTTTCCCATCCGTTACGGCCGTCGCGGCGGAATAGTGTTTCTAAGCGTTTTCCTGTTCGGCCTATGCGGCGCGCTGATGTGGCCGTCTGCGAATGAGCCCACGATCGCAGGACTGGCCGCCGCGTTCTACCGGGCAGGCGCGTTGGTGTTCGGGGGCGGTCATGTCGTGTTGCCGCTGTTGCAGGAATCGGTGGTGAAGAGCGGTTGGTTGGAGGCGGACAGTTTCCTTTCCGGTTACGGCGCTGCGCAGGCGATGCCCGGGCCGATGTTCTCCCTGGCTGCGTTTCTCGGTGCCGAGGTGCCGTTGAATTCTTCGCCTCTGGTGGGTGCCGCCGTTGCGTTGCTGGCGGTGTTCATCCCCGGCTTCTTGTTGTTGCTGGCGGTGCTGCCGGTCTGGGGGCGCCTGGCGCAGCGGCCCTGGGCCGCCAACGCGATGGCCGGCGTCAACGCCGCTGTCGTTGGATTGCTGGTTGCGGCGTTCTACGATCCAGTCCTGACCGAAGGCGTGCGCGGCCTGGCGGATGTTGCCATCGCGGTGATCGGCTTCGTGTTGTTGGCGGCCGTCAGAGCCTCCGCGCTGTGGGTCGTGCTGTGGTGCGTATCGGCGTCCATAGCGGTGAAGCTGGTCGGATGGCCATGACCGCGCCGCAGGCCAACACCAGCGGCAAATAGCGCACGCGGCGCGGCTGTTATGATGCCGGCCCGCTGGTCGCCGCCGGAAACGCTGCGGCCATGCGCTGGATCATCGCAAACACTTAAAAGGAGCGGGTTTGATGGGAATCGTCGGTTTGGCGCTGTTCGGCGCTTTGTGCGGGTTGGCTTTTCTTAACGTCATGGCGTTGATGGCAAAGAACGGCAGCAATCAGCGCGATCATGTGGAGTTCGAATCGCAGCAGGACGTGTACGCCATCGTCGATGCCTGGGCCGCTGGCAACGGTTACGTGCTCAAGCACAACCAGGGCGATAAGCGCACCTATCAGAAAGGCAGCGGCTTTCTGACCGCGCCGATGTTCCTGGAGTTGGACCGCTCGGGGACGAAGTATTCGATCACCAGCTACGTGCGCATCAACGGCTTCATCATCCAGGGCGATGTCGGACTGGGCGGCGGCGGGTTCATAGCGAAGGTGCCGCGCTCGCTCGCCAAGAAGGCGCAGAACCAGTTGTTCGAGCAGTTGCAGCTCGTGCCGTTGGCGTAAGCGGCGACTCAGCGCGCCGCCACCGTGGCGGCGCTGTCGGGCGCCAGGTAATTGCGCCATTGCTGCAGAAAGCGCCGCCGCTTCACTTCGTCCAGGTAGACCAGGAAGCCCAGGCCCAGCGGCGTGCGCCGCAGGGTCGTGCTGTTCGGGTCCAGGTCCGGGTAGATGCGCGCCGACGCGGGCAGGTCGGTGCGGGCCGGAATCAGCTTGGCTTCGCGGGCGAGGATCGCCTGTCCGCGCGCCGACAGCAGATGGTCGAGAAAACGCTGCGCTTCGGCCGGATTGGGCGCGTCGCGCAGGATCAGCGCGGTGCGCGCGACCAACAGCAGATGATCGCGCGGCAGCACGATCCGCAGCGGCGCGCCGCGCTCGATGCGCTGCAACGCGTACGAGCCGAAGACGCCGTAGGCAACCACCATTTCGCCGGACGAGAGCTGATCGAGCAAGTTGTCCATGCGCTTGAACAAGCGCGCCTGATTTTCGCCGAGCGCGGTCAGCATGGGGCCGGCATCGTTGCCGAGCAGTTTGGCTTCCTGTGTGGCGATGAAATACGCCACGGCGCTGTCGCGCGGGTCCTGCAAGGCGATGCGGCCACGTAGCGGGTGCGCGGGTTCGCGCAGCAGCTTTTGCAACTGGCTGCGGGTCTGTGGCGCGCGCTGCGCATCCAGGCGGGCGGTGTTGTAGACCATCACTACCGGTTCGTAACCGTAGGCGAAGACCTCATCGCGCCAACGCGCGGCCGCGGGCAAGGCCTGATTCTGCGGTGAGCGGTATGGCTGGCTGTAGCCGTCGTTGACGAGTTTGATCTGCAGGTCGGTGCTGGCGCTCAGCAGCAGGTCGGGGCGCTCCTGCGCCGCCGCCGAACGCGCGCTGCGCTGATAGATATCCTGCGTGTCCAGATGCGAGTAGCGCACCTCGACGCCGGGATGGATGCGCTGATAGTCGAGGATCAACGCGCGCATCAGGCCGACGTTGGCCGATCCGTGCAAGACCAGCCGCCCTTGCCGGGCGATGGACGATTCGAACACGGCGATGCGCTCGTTCTGCTTCGGCCGCGCCTGCGCCGGCGCTAGATACACCGCACCGACCGAAGCGATCAGGAACAGCGCCATCGTCGCGATCAGTCGCAGCAGTTTCATGCCGCGTCCTTGGGCAGATGCAGACGCACGCTCAGGCCGCCGAGCCGCGACGGCGCCAGCACGACGCGGCCGCCGTGGCTTTCGACCACGCGCTTGACGATCGCCAGTCCCAATCCCGCGCCCTG
This sequence comes from Lysobacter sp. TAB13, assembly GCF_052113885.1. Taxonomy (NCBI): domain Bacteria; kingdom Pseudomonadati; phylum Pseudomonadota; class Gammaproteobacteria; order Lysobacterales; family Lysobacteraceae; genus Lysobacter; species Lysobacter sp. TAB13. The sequence goes on from NZ_JBFRDR010000004.1 coordinate 287,146, forward strand.
CGCCGAAGCGTTTTCGCCGCGGCCGAAGCGTTCGAACGCGCGCTCGCAATCCTCCGCGCTCATGCCGGGGCCGGCGTCGCTGACGCTTAGCGCGAGGCCGCAGTCGTCCTGTTCCAGCAGCACCTGCACCGGCGACTCGGCGCCGGCACCGTGCTTGATCGCGTTGTCGATCAGGTTCTTGATCGCCTCGCGCAGCATCAGCGCATCGCCGTGCAGAGCAGTGTCGCCGGCCTCGCATTCGAAACTCACCCGCGGCCGCGGTTCGGCCAGCGGCACCGATTCGTGCAAGGCCTGGCGGGCGATGGTTTCCAGGTTCAAGGGCTTGAAGTTGTGCAGCTCGGCGCGATGGGTCACGTTGGCGTGGCTGAGCAACTGATTGAGCAGGCGACTGAGCTTGCCGGAGTGGCGCTCGATCGCGTACAGCCCCTGCCGCCACTGCTGCGGATTGTTCTGATGCAGCGACAACTGCGCCTGCGCGCGCAGCGAGGCCAGCGGATTGCGCATCTGGTGCGCGGCCTCGGCGATGTAAGTGCGCAACACGTCGATGTTGGTGGAAAGCCGCGACATGAAGTGGTTCTGCGCCGTCACCACGTGCGACAGCTCGGTCGGCACCGCGCGGGTGATCGGGCGCAGGTCGAACGGCGTGCGCACGCTGAAATCCTGTTCGATCCGCACCAGCGGTTGCAACGCGCGATCGATCGCGAACCACGCCAGCAACAAAATCGCCACGGTGAACAACGCGATCCATCCGGTGACATGCCAGACGATGTCCTTGGCGACTTCATCGCGCGCGCGCCGGGTCTGGCCGATCTGCACCAGCGCCGCTTCCGGGCCGTCGGCGCTGCTGGCGGCGCGGCGCAGCACGGCGAAGCGCACGGCTTCGCCGCGGTACCGCGCATCGAAGAAACTCGCGTGATCGCTCGCCACCGACGGCGGCCGCGGCAGGTCGTCGTAACCGGTGAGGGTGCGTCCGCCGGCGAGAAACACCCGGTAGAACGCGCGGTCGTCCGGCGCCGCCGACAGCAGTTCCAGCGCGGCGCAGGGGATGTTCGCCTCCCACTGTCCATCGACCAGGGTGATGCTGTCGGCGATGGTCAGCGCCGAGGCGTTGAGCAAGCGGTCGTAGGACAAATCCGCGGCGCGCCGGCCATATTGGCTGGCGCCGAAGAACAGCAGCAGCATGCCGACCAGCGACAACAGGCCGATCGACAGCAGCAGGGTGCGCCGGATCGATGGGCGCGCGTGTTCGGGCTCGGTCATGCGCGCTCAGTCGTGGGCGGCGCCGGCCGACGCGGCCAGAATCGGTTCGCCGCGGATGGTCTCGGCCAGATAACCCGAGCCGCGCACGGTGACGATGCGCAGGAACTGCTGCGGCAGTTTCTTGCGCAACCGCGCGATGTACAGCTCGACTGTGTTCGAGCCGGCCTCTTCGCTGAGCGCGAACAAGCGATTGGTGATCTCGCTCTTGCTGACCACCTGACCCAGCCGCCCTACCAGGATTTCCAGCAGGCTGTATTCGCGATTGGGAAGGTCGATGGTGCGGTCTTCGAACTTCACCCGGCGCGCGGCGTTGTCCATCACCAGCGGGCCGATGCGCACCAGGCTCGAAGTCTGCGCCTGGCGGCGGCGGGTGAGGGCGCGGCAGCGGGCGCTGAGTTCGCGGAAGTCGAAGGGCTTGCCGATGTAGTCGTCGGCGCCGACATCGAGCGCGCTGATCCGGTCTTCGATGTCGGAGCGCTCGGTCAGCATCAGTACCGGCGTGGCGTCGCCGCGGCGGCGCAGTTCGGCGAGCAGGCTCAGGCCGTCCATGCGCGGCAGGCCGATGTCGAGCAGGATCAGATCGTAGCGTTCGTGTTCGAGAAAACGGCAGGCGTTGAGGCCGTCGGATTCGTGATCGACGGCGTTGCCGGTGCGGCGCAGATGTTGCACCACCGCCTGGGCCAGGTCGAGATTGTCTTCGATCAAGAAAATACGCATTGAAACTCCTGGATAACCTGCATAGCCGTGCGCCTTGCGCGAACGGCGCAGCGAAGTGATAGGGGATTCGACAGGCCGGTCTCGCGCCTGATGCGCTGCGGCCTGAGTCGTTGCCGCAACTGCGACAGGTCGGCGACAGCCTATCTGCTTAGACTGAACGCGTGCTCTGGAGGGAGTGTTCGGTTGCGCTTGATCGTTGTGGTTCGGGCCGGCCGATAGTTGATGGACGCATGCTCCGGGGAAGGGAGCATGCGTCCACGACTAACACGGCGAATTTTCACTGTCGATGATTGCCGCGACCAATATTCGAAAGTGTGAGGAATTTAAAAGTGCGGCGCCGGCGGTGCGGTCATTTTGCCGGGCGCAGGCGCTTGCGAACAAAGTACAGCTGATGGCTGTAGCAACAAAAACTAGGTATCGCGCGAAACGAACGCATCGCCGCCCACCACTACCGTCAACGCGTCACTTGCAGGAGGAGACATGCGTCAAACAAACAAGGCCGTGGCATCGAAGGCCCGGAATCATTCGCGCAATCGCCTCGCCCCGGCGGCCTTGCTGCTGGCCGTGGCCGCCGTGTTCGGCAGCGGCAGCGCGGCGGCGGCGAACCAGAACAGCGGTTTCTACGTCGATCCCGATTCCAATCCGGCGGTGTGGGTGCGCGATCATGCCTCCGACTCGCGCGCGAGCAAGATCAAGACTTCGATCGCGACCAAACCGATGGCGCGCTGGTTCGGCAACTGGAGCGGCAACATCGGCAGCGCCGTGTCGCGTTTCGTCGAGGCCGCACGCGCCGCCGACAAGCTGCCGATCCTGGTCGCGTACAACATCACCAGCCGCGATTGCGGCAGCCATTCCGAAGGCGGCGCCGGCAGCGCCGAGGCTTATCGCACCTGGATTTCCAGCTTCGCCTCCGGCATCGGCAACAGCCGCGCCGTGGTGGTGATCGAGCCCGACGCCCTGGCTCAGTTGAAAGACTGCCTGAGCGAGCTCAAGCAGACCGAGCGGCTCGGCTTGCTGAGCTATGCCGCGCGCGAGTTCAAGATGCGCGCGCCCAATGCGACGGTCTATCACGACGGCGGCAACGCCGGCTGGATCGCCGCGGACGAAATGGCGCGGCGTCTGAACTCGGCCGGCGTCGGCGAGATCCGCGGCTTCGCCCTGAATGTGTCCAACTACAAGACCACCGCCGATTCCAACGCCTACGGCGCTTCGGTCAAGGCGCAGTTGAAGAGCCAGTTCGGCTACGAGAAACCGTTCGTGGTCGATACCAGCCGCAACGGCAACGGCTCCAACGGCGAGTGGTGCAATCCGGCCGGACGCAAGCTCGGCGTGGTCTCGCGCACCGCCACCAGCGGCGCGGAGATGTTGTTGTGGGTGAAGGTGCCGGGCGATTCCGACGGCCCCTGCGGCATCGCGCCGAACACGCCGGCCGGGACGTTCTCGCCGGATATCGCCACGCGCCTGATCGACGGGCGCTGATGCGGCCGGCGCTGTGCTGATCGCATAGCGTCCGGGCCGGGCCGCGGACGACTCGCGGCCCGGCGCTGTCGCGGCGTGCTATCGCGCGGCCGTGTTCTGTTTCGATTCGATCCGCCGCGCCGGTCGCGGCGGCCGGGGACGCTTGCGCTCGGATTCGGGCATTCGCTGTCGCCGGTACGGTCGGTGTCTTGTTCTGGAGTGGTCGTATGTCTTCGTTACCGCATCGCCGCGCCGCGCGGCGCCGGCTGCGCTTTGTCTGGATGCTGGCGCTGTATGCGGCGTTCGTCACCAGCGTGGCGCTGTCGGCCGATCGCGCGGCGTTTCTGGCGCAGGTGCAGGCGCTGTCGGACGGCGGCCAGCCGGCGGTCGCACCATCGCTAAGCGAAGCGGCGATCACTCGCGCGGCCGTCGCAGCGCCGCCGACTCGCAACGCCAACGCGCGCTGATGGTTTCGCGCGACGGCGCAAGGTTGCGACCTTCGTGCCGGCGCGCTGTGGTTTCTCCGCCACGCACTCACGGGCCCTATGCCCCCTCGGGCCCGACCGACCGCGCTCTCCTTCGGCGGACGTGCGATTGGCGGAGCGTTGCGGTGCGGTCTCCACTCGTGGATGGAGACCGCTCCGCAGCGGTTTATTCGCGGCGGCGCGCAGGCGCCGCCGTCCATCCCATGTTCTTTCGAGGAAGTTCGCATGCCGGGTTTTTACGTTCGTCTCGCCGTCGCATTGAGCGCCGCGCTCGCATTGCCGTCCGCGTTCGCCGCCGCGCCGAAATTCCAGATGCCGTTTCCATGCAAGCAGGTCTGGCACGGCAATACCCGCGAAAACCACAGCCCGAAGCTGGCGGTGGACCTGAGCCGCAACAACGGCGCGGGCGACAAGGTCGTGGCCGCGGCCAAGGGCCGGGTCAGCAAGGTGCGCAATATGGGCAACACCAGTTACGGCAAGTACGTGGTGATCGATCACGGCGGCGGCTGGAGCACGCTGTACGCGCATCTGAATTCGTATTCGGTCAAGGTTGGCGACAACGTCGCCCTGGGCCAGGGCATCGGCGCGGTCGGCAACACCGGCACCTCGTTCGGCGCGCATCTGCACCATGAGCAGTTGCTCAACGGCGCCTTGCAGAAGATCAAGTTCAACGGCACGCAGATCCATTACTTCGACGGCCGCGACAAGTACACCGACTACAAGAGCGCCAACTCCTGTCCCTGAGCGGCGCGTCGGCGAGCCGCCTCGGCCCGAGTCAACAGGCCTAAAGCCACATCGCCGCGGCCCGCCGCGGCCGTTACGATCGGGGCATGAGCCTGCGACGTTATTTGCAACTGGATGTGTTCGCCCACCGCATCGGCGCCGGCAATCCGCTGGCGGTGGTGTTCGACGCGCAAGGCATGGATACGGCGGCGATGCAGTCCTTCGCCGCGTGGATGCATCTGCCGGAAACCATTTTTCTGCTGCCGCCGGAGGCCGGCGCGGATTACCGCGTGCGCATCTTCACGCCGCGCCAGGAACTGGCCTTCGCCGGACACCCGAGCATCGGCGCCGCCTGGGCGGTGCTGGATGCGCGGCGGGTCGCGGCCGACAGCGTCGAGTTGATCCAGCAATGCGGCGCAGGCCTGCTGCCGGTGAAGGTCGCGCACGACGCCGATCAGATTCGCATCAGCATCCGCACGCCGCGCGCTCGCGCGTGCGCGGTCGATGCCGCGCACGATGCACTCATCGACGCCGCGCTGGCCGGCGCGGCGCGCGGCGTCTTGGCGCCGGCGTTGTGGGACAACGGCCCGCGCTGGTGGCTGGCCGAGTTGGCCGACGCGGCCGCCGTGCGCGGCCTGCGCCCGGATCTGGCCGCCATCGCCGCGCTCAGCGGCGAGGATTCGCTCGGCCTGGCCGTGTTCGCGCGCAGCGAAGAGGCCGGCCATGCCTGGGTGGTGCGGGCGTTCTGTCCGGGCGACGGGATCGCCGAGGACCCGGTCACCGGCAGCGCCAACGCGGCGATCGCCTCGGCCTTGCTCGCCGCCGGCCGGGTCGCGCGCGGCGATGCGTACAGCGTCAGCCAGGGGCGCGAGGTCGGCCGCGATGGCTATATCGAGTTGCGCATCGACCAAGACGGCGAAGTCTGGATCGGCGGCCGGGTGCAGGCGGTGATCCGCGGCACGGTGGAGTGGTGAGCGCTCCGATTACGCACGTCTAAATTGCGTAGTCGCTTGGCGTAGATTTGCGTAATTTACGTAGTTCATCACACTTTGCCGCACCGGCGGTCTGTGCGGCCGTTCCGGTTTCCCGCGGCGCAGACCTCTGTATTTAAGACATCGTCCGAGTGCCCGTCGGTGCCCCATTAATCCCGAAAGTTAGATCTTCGGCCGCCTGACACGGTCGAACAGATCACACTTTACGGTGGTAGTTTGCGTGAGCGAACCGAGGCCGCCCAAGCCTGTCCGTACCCCGCCGCAGGGCGATTGACCGCTTTGCCCGGCGGCCCGCGTTCCAGCACGCCGTCGTGAATGAAAATCACGCTTTCTCACGGAAAATGCCGGCTATCGGAAATCTCCGCCGGTCCAATCGGATCGAGCCGTTTCATCACGTGTCCTTAACACTAATCAGGAGCAGCCTGTTCACGGTGCACACGAAATGACACCTCGAATGTGTGTTACCGGCGCTCGACCGGTGTCGCCCCCGCGAACGCAGGCGTAGCGATTAACCCCTAGGGCACGAAGCTGCCCAGAGCTGCATTCGGAGGACGTGATGGATACTCACAGCATTCGTAAGGCCCTTTCCTACAGCCTGCTCGCGGCGTGCATCTTGACGATCACGGTATCCACGACCGGCTGCTCGGGTTCCGGCGGGGTCAAATCCAATTTCAATCCCAATCCGGGTGGTCCCGGCGGCCCCGGTGAGCCCGGCGGTCCCGGTGGCCCGGGCGATCCGGGCGGTCCCGGTGGCCCTGGCGGTCCGGGCAATCCCGGCGGTCCGGGCGGTCCCGGCAATCCGGGCGGACCCGGTGGTCCTGGCGGTCCGGGCAATCCCGGTGGTCCGGGCGGCCCCGGCAATCCGGGCGGCCCCGGCGGTCCTGGCGGTCCGGGCAATCCCGGTGGCCCCGGCGGCACCGGTGCTCCGGGCAACGCGGTAGGCGCGATCGTCACCGTGGCCGGCAACCTGGTATCGGGCATCGGCAGCGGCGTGAGCACGCTCGGCGCGCAGATTCCGAATCAGGCGCTGCTCGGCGGCAACAATCCGACCACGCAGGGTCTGGCCAAGGTCGTCGATGACCTGGGCAAGACCGTAAGCGGGCTGGGCGCCTCCACCAGCGGCGGCCTCGGCCAGATCGGCAATATCAGCAATCCGCTCGGCGGCACCGTCGGCGGCGTGGACAATTTGGTGGTCAACGTAGGCACCACGGTCGATGACCTGGGCAAGACCGTCGCCACGGTCGGCGCGTTCCAGGGCTCGCCGATCCAGCCGCTCACCAGCGCGGCCGGCGGACTGGTCTCGGGCGTCGGCAACGGCGTCAAGACCGTCGGCGGCAAGCTCGGCGGCGTGCTCGAAGGTCCGCAGGGCCAGCAGTTGACCGGCGCGTTGAGCCAGGTGCTCACGCCGATCGCGGGCCTGGGCCAGACCAACGGCGGCGGTACCGGCGGCAGCGGCGGCGGCAATCTGGTCGCCAACGTGTCGCGCGGCGCGGGCGGCGTGGTCGGCGGCGTGGCTTCGGCCGGCAATGCGCTCGGCGCGGCCATCGGCGGCGCGCCGGTACCGGGCGGGGCGACCAATCTGGTCGGCGGCGCGGTGCAGGGCGTCAGCGGCAATCTCGGCACGGTCGGCGCGGGCATCACCGCGGGCCTGGGCAATGCCGGTTCGATCGCCAACCCGGTCGGTGTGACCGCGGCGGGCGTGACCACGGGCGTGGCCGGACTCGGCGGCACCGTCGGCAGCGTCGGCACCGGTCTTGCCAGCACCGGCGCGAACACGCCGCTGGCACCGGTCACCAGCCTGGTCGGCGGCGCGGTCGCCGGCGTGGGCGGGGGCGTGAGTCAGGTCGGCAATACAGCCACGGCGGCCGTGAACGGTCCGCTGCAGCCGGTTACCCAGGGGCTGAGCACGGTCGTCAACGGCGTAGCCGGGGCGACCGGGCTCAACAACGCCAACGGTGGCCTGCTCGGCGGCGTGCTCGGCGGCACGGACAGCGGCAAGGGGGGCTTGCTCGGTACCGGCCTGCTCGGCAAGAAGGGCAACAAGCCGTAAGCGGTGTGTGACACAGCGCGCGGGAACGGTACGGTGCCGTTCCCGTCGCGCCATAACGGCATAGAGTGAAAGCAGGACTTGCGGATGCGCGTTCGGCCCAGGGCGGGCGCGCGTCCTCATTGGCAGTCGTTGCAGCCATCGCTAAAGGGGTACCGCATGGGTACAGGGCTTTGGGGGAAGCGCTATCCACTCGCGCTGGCGGTCACCGCGCTGTTGCAGGCGAGCGTGCCGGCGTATTCCCAGACCGCCCCGCCGCGATTGCCGAGCACCGGCAATCCGCTGCAGACCCTGCCGCAGGCGCCGCTGCCCAAGGCCGAACCCAAGGTCAGCACGACCGTCGCGCCGCAACAGAATCCGGAAATGGCCGCGTTGCTGGCGTTGCAGCTCACGCCGGCGAAGTTCGAGGTGTCCGGGGTCAAGTCGGTGCCGTTCGATCAGGTCACCGCCTTGTTCGCGCCGCTGGCCGGCAAACAGATCACCGTCGGCGATCTGCTCACCACCGCCGCGGCCTGCACCAAGTTGTATCGCGACCGCGGGTACGCGCTGTCGTTCTGTTATGTCCCCACGCAGGATTTCGCCGACGGCACGGTGCGCGTGGTGGCGGTGGAAGGCTATGTCGCGCGGGTGAACATCAGCGGCAAGGCCGGCAATCTGGAACGCAAGTTGCGCGCGATCGCGCAGCACATCGTCGATGACCGGCCGCTGCGCCAGAGCACCTTCGAACGTTATTCGCAGATCCTGGGCTTCCTGCCCGGGGCCAAGCTCAACATCAACGTGCCCGCGCCGACCACCACCGACGGCGCGACCTCGCTCGATCTGAGCGTGGACGGCAAGCGCTACGACGCGACCTGGGCGCTGGAGTTCAATCATCCCGGTACTCAAGGACTGGCGACGTTGAATCTCAACGCGCTGACTTCGCTGGCCGAGCAATGGAGCCTGGCGGCGCTGTATCCGGACGGACGCGGCAACGAGCGCTTCTACAGCGCCGGGTATTCGCAATTGTTCGGCAGCGACGGCTGGATCGGACGCGCCGAAGGTTCGCGCTATCGCGGCGTGCCGGTGACCAATACACCGTTGCCGGAGTTTCTCGATCACCGCGTCGAGCAGGACCGCGTGGCGATCAGCGCGCGCTATCCGCTGCGGCTGAGCAACGAGCGCTCGCTGTTCGTGTCGGCCGGCATCTACGCGGCCGATCAGTCCGACCGCTACTTCAACACCATCAACGGCGCCAGCCTGGAGCAGCGCTCCAAGACCCGGGTGGTGCAGGGCTCGCTGGACTACACCCACGCCAAGAAAGATCGCGCGCGCCAGGTCAGCTTCGCGATCGCGCGCGGCCTGAATGCCTGGGGCGCGTCGGCGGACACGTTGACCAATCTGAGCGGCGTGAATCTGGCCGCGGCCAGCGACGTTTCGTTCACCAAGTACAGCCTGGGCTACGCGCAGACGCGCACGTGGAAGGATCAGCGCTACGCCGCGGTGTTGCGCGCGAGCGGGCAGTACACCCGCCAGCGCCTGCCGTCGTCGGAGCAGATCAGTTTCGGCGGCGCGCGTTTCGGCCTGGCTTACGATCCCGGCGAGACCTCCGGCGACAAGGGCTGGGGCGTGGGCCTGGAATTCAGCCGCAATTTCCGTCCGCAGCGGCGTTGGCTCAAGGCGGTGACGCCGTACGTGGTGGTGCAGCACGCGCAGGTATCGCTGACCGACGGCCGCCGTCCGCAGCCCGACAAGCTGGGCACGCTCGCCATCGGCCTGCGGCTGTCGGACAACAAGCACTACAACCTCGATTTCGCCTACGCCAAGCCGACCGCGGACCTGCCGCTGGAAGCGGACGACCGCAAGCCGCGCTGGAATCTGAATTTCTCGTATCAGTTGCAGTGAGGACGGGCGGGGCCGGAAGCGAAGCACAGCTTTGGGGGTAGGAGCGGCGTCCCGCGGGGATTTGCTTCGGTCACACGCCGCGACCGCGGAACCGCGCTTGCATCGCAGCTGCGATATCGCGGCCGCGGCTTGAGCCGCTTCTACATATTCATCTCGCCGATCGCGGCATCAGGCCTGATCCAGCAAGTGCTGCAGCACCGCCTCGCCGTAGCGGTCGAGCTTGCTCGCGCCGATGCCGGGGATGCGCGAGAGTTCGTCCAGATCGTCCGGCGCGTGTTCGGCGATCGCGCGCAGAGTGCTGTCGTGGAAGATCACGTAGGCCGGGACGTTCTGCTCGCGCGCGGTGATCGAGCGCCATTCGCGCAGGGCGTTGAAGCGGATCAGCGATTCGGGATCGAGGTCGATCATCGGCGCCGCGCTGGCGCCGCCGCGCGCCTTGCGCGTGCTGGCGCGCGCGGCCTTCGGCGCTTCGGTGCGGAAACGCAGGCTGCGCTCGCCGCGCAGCACCGGCGCGCTGTCGGCGGTCAGGCGCAAGGCGCCGTGGCGTTCGATGTCGGCTTCCAGCAGGCCGGCGGCGACCAGTTGGCGGAACACGCTGCTCCACTGCTTGGCGTCCAGGTCGCTGCCGATGCCGAAGGTGCTCAGTTCCTCATGGCCGAAGCGGGTGACCTTTTCGGTCGCCGCGCCGCGCAATACGTCGATGACGTGGCCGGCGCCGAAGCGCTGGCCGGTGCGGTACACGCACGACAGCGCCTTGCGCGCGGCGGTGGTGCCGTCCCAGCTCTGCGGCGGCTCCATGCAGTTGTCGCAGTTGCCGCAATCGCCCGGATGCGGTTCGCCGAACCAACCGAGCAGACTCTTGCGCCGGCACTCGGTGGACTCGCAGAAGCCCAACAAGGAATCCAGCTTGCGCAGCTCCAGCCGCTTGCGTTCTTCGCCGGCTTCGCCTTGCTGGATCAGCTGGCGCAGATTGACGACATCGCCGAGGCCGTAGCAGAGCCAGGCTTCGGCCGGTTCGCCATCGCGGCCGGCGCGGCCGGTCTCTTGGTAATAGCCTTCGATCGACTTGGGCAGGTCGATATGGGCGACGAAGCGCACATCGGGTTTGTCGATGCCCATGCCGAAGGCGATGGTCGCGACCATGACCACGCCGTCTTCCTGCAGGAACCGGCGCTGGTTGCCGGCGCGCACGCTGGCCTCGATGCCGGCGTGATACGGCAGCGCCTTGATCCCGGCGGCGACCAGTTGCTCGGCCACCGATTCCACCCGCTTGCGCGAGAACGCATAGACGATGCCGCTCTCGTCGCGGTGCGCGGCGAGGAAATCCAGCAGCTGGCGGGTGCCGTTGTCCTTGTGCACGACGCGGTAGCGCACGTTGGGACGGTCGAAGGAGCTGACGAAGCGGCGCGCGTCTTCCAGGGTCAGCCGCTCGGCGACCTCGCGCTGGGTCGGCGCGTCGGCGGTGGCGGTCAGGGCGATGCGCGGGATGTCGGGCCAGCGCTCGTGCAGGATGGTGAGTTCGCGGTATTCCGGACGGAAGTCGTGGCCCCATTGCGAGACGCAGTGGGCTTCGTCGATGGCGAACAGGGCGATCTTGGCGCGGTCGAGCAGGTTCAGGCAGCGCCCGGTGAGCAGGCGCTCGGGCGCGACGTAGAGCAGGTCGAGCTCGCCGGCGAGCAACTGGCGCTCGACTTCGGTGGCGGCGTCCGCGCTCAGGGTGGAATTCAGGTACGCGGCGCGCACGCCGAGCTGGCGCATCGCCTCGACCTGGTCCTGCATCAGCGCGATCAGCGGCGAGACCACCAGGCCGCAGCCTTCGCGCACCAGCGAGGGGATCTGGTAGCACAGCGATTTGCCGCCGCCGGTGGGCATCAGCACCAGGGCGTCGCCGCCGTCGATCACGTGCTGGACGATCTGCGCCTGTTCGCCGCGGAACGCGGTATGGCCGAAGACGCGGTGAAGGATTTCTAGAGCGGGGGAGGGCATGGGGCTAGTTTACCCGCGCCGGTCCTTCGGTCGGTCGGGAATGGCCGCGGCTTTGGGTAGGGGCTTTCAGCCCCGATGCTTTTCATTCAGATCGCCGCGCCCCATCCCTCAGCGCGAGCGCCGCTTCACATGCCACACATTGCAGATCTTGCGATCGCGCACCTGATACACGGTGAGCTCATCTGCGATCTTGCCGTCGGCGCCGCCGCTGACCCTTTCGCGGCTCATGACGATGTCGTCCACCGCCTGCATCTGCACGATGTCCACCCGCACATGCGGCCGCTTGGCGAACGCGCCGCGGTAGAAGCGGGCGCGTTCGCCGGCGTCGGCGCCGGCGATGGAGGCGCCGGCCAGCCCTTCGTCGTCGCGATCGCGCCGATAGGTGCGCGCGTCCTGGCTGGCCAGAGCCAGGAACGCTTCGACATCGTCGTCGTTCCAGGCCTGCACGTAGCGGCGCACCACCGCTTCCTGCGCGCTCTCGGCCTGCGCCAGCGCCAGCCACGACACCGCCAGCAGGGCGGCGATCAACCACCAGCGCCAGTATTTCATCGCCCGGTCCCTGCGACGGCGGCCCCGGTCACCACGCGCTGCAGCGGCCATAGATCGCGTACCAGGCCGTCGCGCACGCGCAGGATCGACACCAGTTCCTTCACTTCGCCGGGCTTGGCGGTGTCGGTGATGCGCTCGTGCATGGCGACCAGATCGCCGACCGCGAACGCGGCCAGGGTCTGCACCTGCAGGCCGTCGCCCTTGGCGTACAGCGCGCGGTAGACGCGATCGCGGCTGGCGGCATCGACGATGTTCTTCGACTGTTCCTCGGCCAGTCGATCGGGATCGTCGGACATGCGGTTATGCCGCGAATCGGGAGCGAACAGGGCCAGGAAGCCGTCGGCGTCGGCGCGGTTGCTGGTCTGCACCAGCGCGTGCATGGTCGCCAGCGCGGCGGCGCTTTGGCCGCGGTTGTCGTCGCTTTCGCGGACCACGTGCCACAGGTCCTGGATCAGGCCGTCGCGCACACGGTAGACCACCATCATCACGGTCGGCTCGCTCTGGCCCGGCACGTCGATGCGCACCTTCCCGACCAGCAGTTCGCCCAGCGTGATCGATTCGGTCTGCTGGATCTTCGGCGTGGCCGGTTCGGCCATCGCCTTGGCGAACGAGGCGCGCAGCCTGTCGGCGCCGTACATCTGCTCCAGGCGCGGGCCGGCCAGGCGGCGCGGGTCTTTGGGCAGGCCGAAGATCTGCGCCTGCGGCGCGTACAGGGCGAGGAAGGCTTCCAGATCGTTGGCGTTGAGGGCGCGCAGGTCGGCCTGGACCACCGCCGCGGGCGTGGCCGCGGCGGCGGCGAGGGCTGGGATGGGGCAGGACAGCAGCGACAGCGTCGCGAGGGCGAGCGTCAGCAGGGTTCGGCGCGGCATGGAGAACTCCGGGGTAAAGATGGCCTAGGCAGGCTTTGGTCTGGGGCGGATTCGCGCCGTTTCGGTCGGTGCGGGCTATGCTTTGCTTCCAGCGAATCCTAGGAATCCGGGGCGGCGCCGGACAAGCCGAAAATCAACGCCAATGCATAAGCTGAATTTATGACTGGGCCGACCCTGCCCCCGCTCAGCGCGATCCGCGCCTTCGAGGCCGCCGCGCGCCTGGGCAGCTTTACCCGCGCCGCGGAAGAGCTGGACATGACCCAGGCCGCGGTCAGCTACCAGATCAAGCGCCTGGAGCAGCGCCTGGGCCTGATGCTGTTCCAGCGCCTGGCGCGCAAGGTCGTGCTGACCCGCGACGGCGAGCGGCTGGCGCCGGCGGTGCTCGACGCCTTCCAAGGGCTGCGCGGCGCGTTCGCGCAAAGCCGCGAGCGTTCGCAGAGCGAACTGGCGATCACCGCGCTGCCGACCATCGGCGCGAACTGGCTGGTGCCGCGCCTGGGCGGCTTCCAGCTGGCGCAGCCGCGATTGGCGGTGCGCCTGGACACCAGCGTGCCCTTGATCGATCTGGCCCAGGGCGAGTTCGACCTGAGCCTGCGCAACGGCGGCGGCCAGTGGCCGGGCATGAGCGCGCACTTCCTGCTGCCGGGCTTGTTCACGCCGCTGTGCAGTCCGGCGCTGATGGCCAGCGGCGCCTTGCGCACGCCGGCGGATCTGCTGGGACTGGCGCGGATCGGTCGCGAGCGCTGGTGGCGGCAATGGCTGCACGCGGCCGGCGTGGCCGCGGGCGAGGCGCCGCTGGTCTCGGCGATCGATCTGGGCGTGGAGCAGTACGAGGTCACCGCCGCGCTGGCCGGACAGGGCGTGGCGATCACCTCGCCGCTGCTGTTCCGCGCCGAACTGGCGTCGGGGCGGCTGGTGCAGCCGTTCGAACTGATCGTGCGCGACAGCCGCGACTACTGGCTGGCCTATCCGGAGGTGCGGCGCGGCAGCGCCAAGATCTGCGCGTTCCGCGATTGGGTCCTGGCGCAGGCGCGGCAGGACCTGGAGACATGGCGCGCCGAATGCGAGCGCGCCGGCGCGCCGTTGCCGTCGCTGGCGCAAGCCGCGCCGGCCTGAGCGCGGCGGCGGGACTTACGAAAAACCCCTCCGCCGTTGCCGGCGAAGGGGTCGGATCGAACAAGCCGGCGCCGCGCTCAGCGCATCGCCGGCTGAACTGCGCGGGCGATCACTGCAGCAGCGAACGCAGCATCCACGCATACTTCTCGTGGGTCTGCAGACGCTGGGTCAGCAGGTCTTCGGTCGGCGCGTCATCGACGTCGTCGGCCTGGTCGAGTACCTTGCGCGCGGTGCGGCACACCGCTTCGTTGCCCACCACCAGCTGGCGAACCATTTCGTGCCAGTCGGCGGCGTCGGTCAGGCCCGGTTCTTCCGGAATCGAGGTCAGGCGCACGAACTCGGCATAGGAACCCGGCGCATTGAAGCCCAGCGCGCGGATGCGCTCGGCGATCTCGTCCAGCGCGGTCCACTGCTCGGTGTACTGGGTCTCGAACATGACGTGCAGGCTGTTGAACATCGGCCCGGTCACGTTCCAATGGAAGTTGTGGGTCTTCAGGTACAGGGTGTAGCTGTCGGCCAGGAAGCGCGACAGACCTTCGGCGATCTTCTTGCGATCGGCGGTCGAGATCCCGATATCGATCGAGGGCGCGCCGTCGCCCGCGGCAGGCGATGCGGCCGGATTGACCGGCGCCTTGGACTTGCCGGGTTTGGTCTTGACGGGCTTGGTGGACTTGGCCATGTGCGACTCCTTCTCCATTGCGGGGGTTCTGTGGATTTGAAGCGGGGATTTCGAGCTTGTGCCGGAGCGGTTTTTCCGGAACTTGCGGCGACAATAGGCGCTGTCGCCAAAGATGTGAAATGGTTTGTTCCTAGCGCTGCGATGCAAACGATCTATCGATGAATACCAGCCATACCCAACAGTCTAATCACGCCGACGCGAGCGCTGCGTTACGGCAGGCGCGGCGCGCCATCGACGGCGCGCTCAGCCGCGATCGCGGCCGTCTGCACGGCCTGTGGTCGCGCTGGAGCGGCAAGCCCGGCGACGACAAGGCGCAGGCTGCGTTCGCGCAGGCATTGGCCGCTTCCGTCGCGCAGCGCGAAGCGCGCGCGAAGTCGCTGCCGCGCGCGCCGGTGGACCCGGCTTTGCCGATCGCGGCCGAAGGCGATCGCATCGTTGAATTGATCCGCAAGCATCCGGTGGTGGTGATCGCGGGCGAAACCGGTTCCGGCAAGACCACCCAGTTGCCGAAGCTGTGCCTGGCCGCCGGCCGCGGCGCCGCCGGCATGATCGGCTGCACCCAGCCGCGCCGCATCGCCGCGCGCGCGGTGGCGCGGCGCGTGGCGGAGGAACTCAACACCCAGATCGGCGAAACCGTCGGCTACCAGGTGCGTTTCAACGACAACGTCGGCGAGCGCACCGCGGTGAAGTTCATGACCGACGGCATCTTGCTGGCGGAAATCCAGTCCGACCGCTGGCTGTCGGCCTACGACACCATCCTGATCGACGAAGCGCACGAGCGCAGCCTCAACATCGACTTCCTGCTGGGCTATCTGAAGCAGTTGCTGAAGAAGCGGCCGGACCTGAAGGTCATCGTGACCTCGGCGACCATCGACACCGATCGCTTCGCCGCGCATTTCGACAATGCGCCGGTGGTCAACGTGGAAGGGCGCGGGTATCCGGTCAGCGTGCGTTATCGGCCCTTGGAGGACACCGAAACCGGGAGTCGGGAGTCGGGAGGCGTTGAAGCGGACTCGCGGCGTCCGGGCCGTCCGAATCCCGAATCCCGGATATCGAATGCCGCGATCTCGACCAACGACGGCATCGTCGCGGCCTGCGACGAAATCACTCGCGAAGACCCGCGCGGGGACGTGCTGATCTTCCTGTCCGGCGAGCGCGAGATCCGCGACGCGCACCAGGCGCTGGAGCGGCGCAAATACCGCGAGACCGAAGTGCTGCCGCTGTACGCGCGGCTGTCGGTGCGCGACCAGGACCGGGTGTTCAATCCCGGCCCCAAGCGCCGCATCGTGCTGGCGACCAACGTTGCCGAAACCTCGCTGACCGTGCCGCGCATCCGCTACGTGGTCGATCCGGGCCTGGCGCGGGTCAAGCGCTACAGCCCGCGCGGCAAGCTCGACCGCCTGCACATCGAGCCGATCAGCCAGGCCAGCGCCGACCAGCGCACGGGCCGCTGTGGCCGCATCAGCGAAGGCACCTGCTATCGCTTGTACAGCGAAGCGGATTTCGAATCGCGCGCGCGCTACACCGATCCGGAAATCCGCCGCGCCGCGCTGGCCGGGGTGATCCTGCGCATGCTCTCGCTGGGCCTGGGCCATATCGAGGACTTCCCGTTCCTGGAGCCGCCCGACAGCCGCGCCGTCGCCGACGGTTGGCAGCAGTTGGCCGAACTGGGCGCGGTGGACGAAGGCAAGAAACTCACCGCGATCGGCCGGACCATGGCGCGCCTGCCGGTGGACGTGAAGCTCGCGCGCATGCTGGTCGCGGCCAACGACCACGGCTGCCTGCGCGAGATGGTCGCCATCGCCGCGTTCCTGGGCATCCAGGATCCGCGCGAACGCCCGGCCGACCAGCGCGGCGCGGCCGACGCCGCGCATGCGCTGTTCGCCGATCCGCGTTCGGAATTCGTCGGCATCCTGAATTTGTGGGACGGCTATCAGAACGCCCACGAGGAGCTGACCCAATCCAAGCTGCGTGCCTGGTGCGAGAAGAATTTCCTCGGCTTCCTGCGCATGCGCGAGTGGCGCGAGCTGCATCGGCAGTTGAAGCTGCTTTGCGATGAACTTGGATGGGCCTCGCGCGCGCCGTCGAACGAACCGATGGACGCGGCTGCTTACGCGACCTTGCATCGCGCGTTGATAGCGGGCCTGCCGACCCAGATCGGTTTCCGCGCCGACAAGGGTTTCTACGACGGCCCGCGCGGGCGCAAGTTCCAGCTGTTCCCGGGCTCGCCGCTGGCCAAGAAGCCGCCGCCGTGGGTGCTGTCGGCGACCTTGCTCGATACCGAGCGGGTGTGGTCGATGACCAATGCCAACATCGAGCCGGACTGGGCGATCCAGGAACTGCCGCATCTGCTGGCGCGGCGTCATCACGATCCGCGCTGGGCGCGTTCGCAAGGCCGCGTGGTCGGCAGCGAGCAGATCAGCCTGTTCGGGCTGGTGCTGGCGCCGAAGCGGCCGATCCATTACGGCGCGCTGTATCCGGAAGAAAGCCGCATCATCTTCGTCCGCGACGCGCTGGTGACCGGCGAGATCAACACCCGCGCCGCGTTCCTGCCGCGCAATCTCGCCACCCTGGCCAAGGCGCACGAAGAAGAAGCCAAACAGCGCCGCGCCGGGCTGGTGGTGGATGAGGAATGGATGGCGCAGTGGTACCTGGACCGCTTGCCGGCGCAGGTGCACAACGTGCAGGCGCTGGACGTCTGGTACAACAAATTGCCGGCCGATGAGAAGGCGAAGCTGGAGTGGTCCGGCGACGATCTGATGATCGGCGGCGAAAGCGAGGCCGCGCGGTTCCCGCCGTATCTGCAACTGGGCAACGCGCGGCTGGCGGTGAGTTACCGCTTCGAGCCGGGCGCGCCGGACGACGGCATGACCCTGGCGGTGCCGCTGCATCTGCTCAACGCGCTCGATCCGGCCCAACTGTCGTGGCTGGCGCCGGGCTTCGTCGCCGACAAGGCCGCGGCCTTGATCAAGTCGTTGCCGAAAACGCTGCGGCGCAACTTCGTGCCGGCGCCGGATTTCGCCAAGGCGTTCTTCGAGGCTTATCCCAGCTCCGAGGGCGACGATCTGGTCGGCACGCTGGCGCGCTTCCTGCGCAAGCTCGGCGGCACCGAGGTCGCGCCGACGGATTTCGATGCGGCGTCGATCGAGCCGCATCTGCGCATGAATCTGCGCTTGCTCGATGCGCCGCAAGGCAAGGGCAAGCAGAGCGAGGCGACGGTGCTGGCCGAGTCGCGCGACCTGGACGAACTGCGCGCGCGCTTCGGCGAACGCGCGGCGCGCGCCTTCGCCGCCCAGGCCGCCGACGGCCTGGGCCAGCGCGGCCTGACCGCGTTCCCGGAGCAGCCGATCCCGATGTCGGTGCCCGGCGCGGCCGGCGTGCCGGCGTTCCCGGCCCTGCACGACGACGGCGAAACCGTGTCGCTGCGCGTGCACGCCGAGCGCGAGGCCGCGTTGCGCGCGCATCCGCGCGGCGTGCGCAGGCTGCTGACGATCGCGATGGCGGAGAAGCTCAAGCAATCGCGCAAGCAGCTGCCGATCCAGGCCAAGACCGGGCTGCTGTACGCGGCGATCGAATCGGCCGCGCCGCGCAAGGAGCGCTTGTCGCCGACCCGCGCGGCACAGATCGCCGCCTTGCAGACCAGCGCGGGGAAGAGCACCGCCGCGCATGATCGCCCGCGCGACAGCGACCGCCTGCGCGAGGATCTGGTCGATGGCGCCCTGCAATCGCTGCTGGGCGACGACGCCGAACTCGTCGCGGTGCGCGATCCGGCCGCGTTCGAACTGCGCCGCGACACCGTCGCGCGCAAGCTGTTTCCCGAGGCGATGGAGCGCTTGCGCCAGGCCGAGGCGATCCTCAGCGCGGTCGCCGAAGTGCGCGCGCGCCTGGAGTCGCCGCTGATGGGCTGGGCCAGCGGCAATCTCGACGACATGCGCGCGCAACTGGCGCGGCTGACCCCGCCGGGGTTCCTGCGCGATGTCGCCACCGTCGCGTTGGCCGAGTACCCGCGTTACCTCAAGGCCTTGTCGGTGCGCAGCGAACGCGCGCTGCGCGACCCGGTGCGCGACCAGGCGCGGATGCTGGAGATCAAACCTTTCGTCGATGCGCTGGACGCGGCCAATGCGGCCGGCGAAGACGACAGCGAAGGCTGGCAGGCGCTGCGTTGGGACATCGAGGAACTGCGGGTGTCGTTGTTCGCGCAGGAGCTGGGCGTGCGCGGCGGGGTGTCGCCGAAGAAGCTGGCGCAGCGGTTGGCCGGCTTGCGCGGTTGATGCTGGCGCTGTCGTTGCGGCAGAGCCCCGAGGTTTTTTGTGGGAGGGGCTTCAGCCCCGAAGCTCTCGGCTCAGATCGCTGTAGAACTATGAGCGAACAAGCTTCATCGCCTCTGATCGGAAAGCATCGGGGCTGAAGCCCCTCCTACAGAGACCTCGGGCAGAAACAACGAAGGCGGCCTTGGCCGCCTTCGTTCTATCCGATCGCCAGCCTCAATCCAGCCGCTTGACCTTGGCCTTCGGCGTCTGCCCTTCGGCTTCCAGATACCAGCCGCCCATCAGGCCGGGACGGATGGTGATCTTCGGCGCCGGCACGGACTTGCCGAGGAACAGCGAGCCTTCCACCACGCGCCAGCGCTGGCCGTTTTCCAAGGTCAGCACGGTGCCGCTGGACCAGCCGCGGAACTCGCCCTTCAAAGTGCTGGTCACCGGTTCCACGTCGCCGCGATCGAGCAGGCCCTTGCGCTCGGTGCGCACCTGCTTGACCGCTTCGGTGACCGCCACGTTCTGGTCTTGCGACAACAACTCGTTCAAGGCCTGCAACTGTTGAGCCGACAGCGTGTCCAGGCCGGTGGCCTTGAGCTGTTCGGCGGTGAAGCGTTGTTCGACCGGCACGTAGGGACGCTCGGCGCCGAAGGCGGCGGGGGCGATCGCGAACAGCACGGCAACGGTCAACGAAGACAGCACACGCATGACGAACTCCGAAGCGGGATGTGCAAGCGGTTGGGGCCCGCGCGCGAGGCCGCGCGCGGGAGCAGGGACGGTTTACTTGACGCGGCTGACCTTGGCGCGGGTGTTGTAGCCCTGCACCGACAGGTACCAGGCGTTGCCGATGATGCTGGGGGTGATGCGCACCTGCGGCGATTCCAGCGTGCGCACGCCCGGCAGGTCGGCGTTGTCTTCCTGGCGCCATTCCTGGCCGTTGTCGAGCACGTAGGTCTGGCCGCGGTTGAAACCGGTGAAGCTGCCGTTGAGGCGCGCGACGACCGGCTCCTTGGATGCGCCGACCGACAGGAAACCGGTGCGCTCGTGCTTGGACTCTTCCTTGGCCTTGACCGCGGCCTTGCTGGCCTCGGCATCGACGGTATGGTTGAGCCAGGCGTTCAGGTTGCTCAGCTCGGTGTCGCTGAGCTTGGTCAGGCCGGCGTTCTTGAACTGCTCGGCGCTCATTTGCTGTTCGATCTTCTGCTGCGCCATCGCGGCCGGTGCGGCCAGGGCGGCGGCGAGGCAGGCGGCCAGCGCGAAGGCGGTGGGCAGGCGGCGCAACGCGGTAGGGGGAATCGCGGACATTCGTGCTGTTCCTCGGGGCGGTTGCTCGCTAGTGTAGACGTTAGCCGCGCCCGCTTCGATGTATCGCGCGCGCCGCGCCGCCGCAGCGCGGTCGCCGTTCACCGCCACCGTTCCGCCCGCCGCCCGACCCGCACGCTCCCCAACGAACAGGCTCCGCCAGCACACCGACCCTTCGCAGTGAACGCTTCCCCCGCCGAGTCCCATTCGCCCCTGTCCGACGTGCTGGCGCTGCCCGCGGCGGCGGCCCTGTCCGCGCCCTTGCGCAAGGCGCTGAGCGCGGCCGCGCTCAAGCCCGAGGCCGGCGCCGGCGCGCTGGATTCGCCGGCGGTGGTCGCCGCGACCATGGACGCGCTGGCCCTGCTCGACGCCGACAGCGACACCGTCGCCGCGGCGATCCTGCACGTCTATCCGGGCTGGGCCGCGGCTTTGGGCCCGGGCCTGGAGCGCGAACATCCGGTGGTCGCCGCCTTGCTCGACGGCCAGCGCGCCGCCGGCCAGGTCTGGGCGCTGCATGCCGAACAAAGCCGGCGCTCGGGCACCGAGGGCCTGCGCCGGCTGTTGCTGGCGATCGTGCGCGACCTGCGCGTGGTGCCGATCCTGCTGGCGCGCCAGCTCGCGCGCATGCGCCACGCCGACGCCCTGGCGCCGGAGACGCGGCGCGAACTGGCGGCGCTGACCCGCGACATCCACGCGCCGCTGGCCAACCGCCTGGGCATCTGGCAGCTCAAGTGGGAACTCGAAGACCTGGCGTTCCGTTATCTGGAACCGCAGACCTATCAGAAGATCGCCCGCCTGCTGGACGAAAAGCGCGGCGATCGCGAGCGCTACATCGAGCAGGTCAAGCGCACCCTGCGCGAAGCCATGGCCGCGCAGGGCCTCAAGGCCGAAGTCGCCGGCCGGCCCAAGCACATCTACAGCATCTGGAAGAAGATGCAGCGCAAGGACGCGCCGATCAGCGAGTTGTACGACCTGCGCGCGGTGCGGGTGATGGTGGACGACGTGGGCGCGTGCTACGCCGCGCTCGGCGTGGTCCACGCCACCTGGACGCCGATCCCGAGCGAGTTCGACGACTACATCGCCCGGCCCAAGCGCAACGACTACCGCTCGCTGCACACCGCCGTGGTCGGGCCGGAAGGCAAGACCCTGGAAGTGCAGATCCGCACCCACGAAATGCATCGCCAGGCCGAACTCGGTGTGGCCGCGCACTGGAAATACAAGGAAGTCGGCAGCCACAGCGCCGATGCCGCGTTCGACCGCAAGATCGCCTGGATGCGGCGCCTGCTCGACGCCAAGAGCGAAGGCGGCCAGGGCGGCGACGAGGCGCTGGCCAGCGAGCTGGACACCGAACTGGTCGAAGACCGGGTCTACGTGCTCACGCCCAAGGGCGAGGTGATCGATCTGCCGGCCGGCGCCACGCCGCTGGATTTCGCTTATCACGTGCACACCGAAGTCGGTCATCGCTGCCGCGGCGCCAAGATCGACGGCCGCATCGTGCCGCTGGATCACAAGCTGCGCACCGGCGACCGGGTGGAAATCCTGACCGCCAAGACCGGCGAACCGCGCCGCGACTGGCTGGTGGCCTCGAACGGTTTCCTGGCCAGCAACCGCTCGCGCGAGAAGGTGCGCAACTGGTTCCACAAGCTGGACCGCTCGCGCAACGAAACCGCCGGGCGCGAGTTGCTGGACAAGGAACTGCGCCGGCTCGGCGTGCTCGGCGCCGATCTGGCGCCGGCGCGCGAACGCTTCAATCTGGCCGGCGACGGCGATCTGTACGTGCAGGTCGCGCTCGGCGACATCGGCCCGCACCAGATCGGCCGGGTCCTGCTGGAGCACGAACGGGCGATGTCGGCGCCGCCGCCGGCGCCCACCTCAGGTTCAACCACCACCATCCCGCCGGCGCCGCGCAAAGTGCCGGGCAAGTCCACCGATTTTACCGTCGAAGGCGTGGGCAACCTGCTGGTGCAGCTGGCGCGCTGCTGCCAGCCGCTGCCGGGCGAGCCGATCGTCGGTTACCTCACCCGCGGCCGCGGCGTCAGCGTGCATCGTCCCGGCTGCGGCGCGTTCGAGCGCCTGGCCGCCGCCCAGCCGCAGCGGGTGCTGCCGGTGGAGTGGGGGCGCAAGGGCTCGGGCTACGAGGTCGATATCGAAGTCCTGGCCCTTGACCGCAAGTGGCTGCTCAAGGAAGTCAGCAACGTGATCGCCCAGGGCAACGCGCACGTGATCAGCATCCGCAGCGATGTCGAGCGCAACGGCGCGCAGGTGCGGCTGCGGCTGCGCTTGCGGGTGGGCGATTACGGGCAGTTGTCGAGCCTGCTCGGCAAGCTGTCGTCGCTGCCGGGGGTGGAGTACGCGCAGCGCAGTTGAGGTGGGGCGCTGCGCGGCGGCGGGTCGAAAAGCGTCGGGGCTGAAGGCCCCTCCCACAAAAGACTTCGCGGCTTTCGCAATCTGTTGTGGGAGGGGCTTTCAGCCCCGATGCCTTTCGATCAGCTACCCGGCCCCCCACACCGGCATTCATCGCGCTTCGCCTTCGCACTGCGCTCGCACGCCATGGCGAAAATAACAGCACGACCGTCATCCTCGTAGCGCTATCCTGTCGCCGTGAAATCACGCCCGCCGTCCTCGCCCGAAGGTTCCGCCACGCACGCCGCCGGCGCCGCGCGGATCGAACCCCTCGCCGGCGATTGGAGCGCGCTGCATTTCGACGACGAACCGCGCCGCGATCCCGCCTCCGACCGCGCCCGCCGCCAGCGCTGGACCCGCATCGCGCTGGCGGTCGCCGCGCTGGCGGTGCTGTCGGCGCTGATCGTGTGGCGGCAACCGCTGTCGGAATGGCTGTGGCCCGACACCCGCCTGCAAAGCCTGCGCGAGCAGGCTGCGCGCGCGCTGGCCGAAGGCCGCCTGACCTCGCCCGACGGCCGCGGCGCGCGCGAGTTGTACGAAGCCGCGCTGGCGCTGGACCCCGACCGCAGCGACGCCCGCACCGGCCTGACCCGCACCGGCGAGGCCGCGCTGCAGCAGGCGCGACAGGCCATCGACGGCGGCCATTTCGAATTCGCCCGCGGCCGTCTGGATCTGGCCCGCGATCTGGCCACCCCGCGCGACCGGGTCGAAACCCTCGCCCAGCGCCTGCGCGAACGCGAAGCCACCCACGCCGGCCTGGACCGGATGGTCGCCGCCGCGGCGAGCGCGCGCGAGCAAGGCCGCCTGGACGGCGCGCCGGACACCGCCCTGCCGCTGTACCAGCGCGTGCTGGAGCTGCAGCCGCAGCGCAACGACGCCCTGGAAGGCCGCGACGACACCCTGGCCGAACTGCTGCAACAGGCGCGCCAGGCCCTGGAAAACGGCGAGCTGGTGCGCGGCGCGCAGGGCATCCAGCGCGCCCAGGAGGCCGATCCGGGCCATGCCGATCTGCCCGACAGCCTCACCGTGCTCGAGCGCCATCTGGAACGCCGCCGCCGCGAAGCCGATCAGGCTCTGCGCCGGCAGCGCCTGGATCTCGCCCTGGCCGCTTATCGCGACCTGCTCGCGGTGCGCGCCGACGACGGCGCCGCGCGCAACGGCCTGGTCGCCATCGCCGATGCCCACGCCGCGCGCGCCGAGCGATTGGCCGCCGATTTCGACTTCGTCCAGGCCGAGGCCGAGCTGGCGCAGGCGCGCGAGATCGCGGTGGCTGCGCCCTCGATCGCGGTCGCGCGCCAGCATCTGGACCGCGCGCGCGAATCGCACAAACGTTTCGACCAAGAGGCGCCGGGCAAGCAGCGCCAGTCCTTGCAGCGCCTGTTGGCGCAGGCCGCGGCCGCCGAACAGCGCGGCGATCTGCTGACCCCGCCCGGCGACAGCGCCTACGACAAATTGCGCGCGGCGCAGGCTATCGCGCCGCAGAATCCGGCCGTGCGCGCCGCCGTGGCGCGGCTGCTGCCGACCGCCAAGCGCTGCTTCGAACGCGAACTCAGCGGCAACCGTCTGGGCCGCGCCGGCGAATGCCTGGACGCGCGCCGCACTCTGGAAGGCAGCAGCGCGCCGTTGCGCGAAGCCGCTTCGCGCCTGGCCCTGCGCTGGATCGCGGTCGGCGACGAGCGCCTGGGCGCGGGCGAAGTGCAGGCCGCGCGCGCTGCCCTGCAGGCCGCGCGTTCGCTCGATGCGTCCGCCCCGGGCTTGCACGAGTTGACCGAGCGGGTGAAGACGGCGCGGGCCGCCGGCGACTGAAGCGCGGCTTCGTATCCGAACAGCGTGCGCGGCGCGCAGACGCTTTTATTTCATCGACGGGCCGTTGTCCTTGCGCAGCTTCGGCGATGTATCAGCGTTTTTTTGTGTAATAGCTCGGGTCCGATTCGGACTTTGAGATTCGTCTGTGCATGATTGGCGCCGACCGGCCCAGAAAGGACGAGCCGGTGGAGCGCGTCGCGGGAGCGTTTGGTTTCGGCGTCGCGCGAGCTGTCATGCATGCACGAATGGAAGAAGACCATGTTCTACAGAATCCTGATCGTTCTGCTTTTAGTCTGCGCCCGGCCGGCATCGGCGCAGGAGCACCTGCGTTATTTCGGTTATTTCGCCAACAACACGTATCAATCCGAGAATCAGGCGCACACCAACATCACCCATGTATGGACCGGCCCTGACCGGACCCAGGCCAGGTCGATCATCCTGGCGGAACTGCAACAGGCCAAGAGTTATGGGATCAAGGCGGTCGTGTCCGTCGACTCCTTCGTGTTCGCCGCCTCCGGCGGCTGCCCGTACGCGAACTCGCCCAGCGCGGCCGCCGATTTCCGCGTGCTGGTGGACGATCTGGTGACCGCGGGTTATCTGGTGCCGAACGATCCGGAAGCGAGCACCGTGGTCGCGTTCTATCCGATCGACGAACCCGAACTGTGCGGGCTGAAGGATCAGGGCGGCGCGCCGCATCCCGCGCTCGCCAACGCGGTCAACGCCATTCGCGGCGATGCCCGCACCAGCAACTTTCCCGTCGCCAGCATCGGCAGCAAGAAATACGACGAGGCGATCCAGGGCCTGCGCCTGTTCGATTGGGTCGGCCTGGACAACTACGGCACCGACAACGACGGCTACTTGTACGACCTGCTGATGCTGAGCTTCAATCTGCGGCCGCAGCAGCGCATCATCGTGGTTCCGCAAGCCGCGCAGGGCGGCATGCTGGACAACAGCTATCACGATCCGGGACGGATGGCCGCCTACGCCAACAGCGAAGCGCGCGTGATCATGTTGATGCCGTTCTTGTGGGGGCATGCCGACACCAACGGCACCCGCGGCATTCCGGCCTTGCGCGACCAATACCGCGAAATCGGTTCGAGGGTGAAGTTCGGGCTGGCGGCGCAGTTCCTCGGCCAGTCGGTGCCGGCGACGATGACGGCGGGGCAGCTCTATCCGGTCAGCATCACCGTCAAGAACACCGGCACCGGCACCTGGGTTGCCGGCAGCCATGTACGCCTGGGTTCGCAGAACCCCATCGACAACAGCACCTGGGGCACGCATCGCGTCGCCTTGCCGGCGACGGTCGCGCCGCAGCAGAGCGTGACCTTCCAGTTCAACGCGCTGGCGCCGTCGGCGCCGGGCCACTACGCGTTCCAATGGCGGATGGTGGCCGACACGCAGGCGTGGTTCGGCGATGCGACGGCGCTCACGACGGTGAACGTCACTCCCGGGCCGAGCGGTTCGATCGGCGTCAGCCCCAGTCCCTGCATCATTTATGCGGGGCAGAGCGCCTGCACGGTCAATATCGGCTGGAACTCCAACCGTGCCGACGCCGAGGTCTGGGTCGCCGATACGCAGAACACCAACCCGGTGCTGTTCGCGCGCGCGCAGACCGGCACCCAGGCCGCGCCCTGGATCACCGAACAGACCGTGCGCTTTTCCCTGCGCAGCGGCGCCACGACGATTTCCAGCGTCGACGTGCGTGGCGTGAGGTCCGACGAGCCGCCGCCGGGCGGGCCGACCAATCCGACCTGCCCGTTGTGCCAGGAGCCGTGATCGAAAGCGATCGACGGTTCGACCGGCTTTGAAATCGGCCCCGGATCGAAAGATCCGGGGCCGTTGTTTTTACGCGGCCGGGGCGGGGTTGCCGGCGGGCGCGGTGGCGCCGGGTCGCGGCGCTTTCCGATCGCAGGATCGGGCGCCGTCCGGTTTGCGTGTCCGGCCCGCATGGCCGTGACGATGGCCTTGCCCGCGCCCGCGCCGCACCCTCGGCGCGGCGATGGGCGATAATGGTCGCATGCCCTTTCTCTGCAGCCTTCCGTCGCCGCGCGCGCCTTACCTGCCGGTGCGCGGACGCGCCCGGCCGCATTCGGGAATCGGTCCGGCATGAGCGCTTCCGCACGATCCGGCGTGTCCGGGATTTGCGCCGCCATAGTCACCTACCACCCGCAGATCGAATTGCTGGAGCAGGTGATCGCCGCGGTGTTGCCGCAGGTCGGACAGGTCGCGATTTTCGACAATGCCAGCACCGGCGCGGCCCTGGAGGCCTATTTCGACGAACTGCGCGCACGCGGCGTGAAGGTGCTGCGCTCGCCGCGCAACGTCGGCCTGGGCAGCGCCATCAACCAGGCCGCGCGCGCCGCGCGTGAGGCCGGTTTCGCCCAGATCCTGCTGATGGACCAGGACAGCATCGTCGATGCCGGCATGGTCGCGACCTTGCACCATCAGCTCAGCCAGTTGCAGACGCACGGCCCGGTCGCCGCGGTCGGGCCGCAGTTCCGCGACCAGCGCACCGGCGAAGTCGCGCCGTTCGTGCGCATCGCTTTTCCGATGAACCGCAAGCTGTTCGGCGGGCCGGGGCAGGTAATCGACTGCGATTTCCTCATCACCTCGGGCACCTTGCTGCCGCTGGACGTGCTCGATGTCGTCGGCGGCATGGACGAGGGTTTGTTCATCGACAACGTCGATATCGAATGGAGCTCGCGCGCGCGCCATCGCGGCTACAAGCTGTTCGGCGTGTGCGATGCGCGCATGCAGCACCGCATCGGTGATCTGGTGCGGGTGTCGAGCCTGTTGCCGTACCGCACCGTCGTCCACAGCCCGACCCGGCTGTACTACATGATGCGCAACCGCGTGCTGCTGTACCGCCGCGCCGAGGTGCCCGGGCGCTGGGCGGCGCAGGATCTGCCGCGGCTGGTGTTGAAGTTCGTCGGCACCGCTTTGTTCCTCAAGCCGCGGCTGGCGTATCTGGGCGCGATGCTGCGCGGTCTGCGCGATGGTGTGCTGGGTCGGCAAGGGCCGATGCCAACCCAAGCGGACTAGAACAGCCCCTCCCACATCGAAGACACGCCGGGAAACGGCCCATCTGCCTGAACCATCGCTTATTCACAGGGTCTGAATGCGCAATGCCCCTGCCGTCCGGCCTGAGCACGGCCCCCGGACGCCTGCGCTAGACTTCCCCGCGACCCCCTGTACGGCACCCCTGTGGCCCGAATCGATTACGACGAAGACGAGCACGACGACGACAGCGACGAGAACGGCAGCGCGCCGAGCTGGCGCCGCCGTCTGGTGACCTGGGCCCTGGCCGCCGTCGGCCTGGGGCTCGGCTTCCTGATTCCGTACACGCTCTACCTCAATCACGAGGTCGGCCAGCGCTTCGGCCAGCTGCAATGGCAGATTCCCACGCGGGTCTATGCGCGGCCGCTGGAACTCGCGCCGGGCCTGGCGCTGGATCCGGCCACGCTGAAGACCGAACTCGACGCGGCTTCCTATCGCGAGGACGGCGGCGAGCGTCCGGGCACCTACGCCCGCGAAGGCGGCAAGTTCACCATCGCCAGCCGCGGTTTCAACGATGTCGACGGCGTGGTGCAACCGCGCCGGATCGAAGTGATCGTCTCCGGCGGCCGCGTCGCCGGCGTGCGCGACCTGACCACGCGCAAGGCGATCCGGGTCGCGCGCCTGGACCCGGCGCGCATCGCCACGCTGTACGGGCAGAAGCAGGAAGAACGGCGGCTGGTGCGCATCGAGGAGGTGCCCGAGCTGTTGGTCACCGGCCTGCAGGCGGTCGAGGACCGCGACTTCAACCACCACATCGGCATCGACATCAGCGGCATGATCCGCGCCGCGTTCAAGAACGTCGCCGCCGGCCGCGCCAAGCAGGGCGCCAGCACCCTGACCCAGCAGCTCGCGCGCAGCGGTCTGCTCGGCATCGGCCAGGAACAGACCCTGACGCGCAAGGGCAAGGAAATCATCTACGCCCTGCTGATCGAGGCGCGCTACGACAAGCGCACCATCCTCGAGGCCTATTTCAATCAGGTCTATCTGGGCCAGCGCGGCTCGCAGGCCATTCACGGCGTCGCCGCCGCGTCGGAGTTCTGGTTCGGCCGCGATCTGCGCGACCTCAACACCGAGCAGGTCGCGCTGCTGATCGGCATCGTGCGCGGCCCGTCCTACTACGATCCGCGCCGCAATCCCGAGCGCGCGCTGCAGCGGCGCAATTTCGTCCTGGGCGAAATGCTTGAGACCCAGCTGATCAAGCAGGAAGAATACGATCGCGCGATCAAGGCGCCGCTGGAAATCACCCAGAACCCGGGCAATATCGCCGCCAACCGTTTCCCGGCCTACGTCGATCTGGTCCGCCGCCAACTGGCGCGCGACTATCCGGCCGATGCGCTGGCCGGCGCCGGCCTGAGCGTGATGAGCGGCATGTCGCCGTCGGCGCAGGCGCAGGCCGAAGGCGCGGTGGCGCGCACGCTCAAGAGCCTGGACAACAAGCGCCGCCCGCCGCTGCAAAGCGGCCTGGTGGTCACCGACGTGCACAACGGCGAAGTGGTGGCGGTGGTCGGCAGCCGCGAGTTCACCCAGCCCGGTTTCAATCGCGCGGTGGAAGCGCAGCGGCCGGTGGGTTCGCTGCTCAAGCCGTTCGTGTATCTGCTGGCGCTGGCGCGGCCCAGTGAGTTCAACCTCGCCAGCTGGATCGACGATTCGCCGGTGACGGTGAAGCTCGGCCGCGGTCGCAACTGGAATCCGGGCAACTCCGACGGCCGCAGCCATGGCCTGGTGCGCATGGTCGATGCGCTGGCCATGTCCTACAACCAGGCCACGGTGCGCATCGGCATGCAGGTCTCGCCGGAGAGCATCGGCGAGTTGGTGCAGAAGCTTGCCGGCATCCAGGCGCCGAACAATCCCTCGCTGATTCTCGGCGCGGTCGATCAAAGCCCGTACGCGATGGCGCAGCTGTACCAGTTCCTCGCCTCCGGCGGCGAAGTGCAGCCGCTGCACGCGGTGCGCGGCGTGCTCGGTGCCGACGGCAAGGCGGTCAAGCGCTACGACAAGGAACCGGCGCCGGCGCAGGAAGGCGACGCGATCGCCGCGCGCCTGATCACCATCGCCCTGCAGCAGGCGATCACCAACGGCACCGGCCGGCAATTGGTCGGCGACGGCCTGGGCCGTCTGTCGCCGGCCGGCAAGACCGGCACCAGCAACGACGGCCGCGACAGCTGGTTCGCCGGCTGGACCGGCGATCATCTGGCGGTGATCTGGGTCGGCAACGATCAGAACCAGACCACCGGCCTGTACGGCGCCACCGGCGCGATGCGGGTGTGGTCGGCGATCTTCTCGCGCCTTCCCACCGCGCCGCTGAAAGTCACCGACAAGGGCCTGGACTGGCAGTCGGTGATCGGCACCAACACCACCGACGCCGCCTGCGTAGGCGCGCGCCGCTTCCCGTTCGTCGCCGGTTTCGCGCCGCAGTACGCGCCGTGTCCCGAGCCGCAGCCCGAGGCCGGCGCGGAGGAATCAGGCGGCGGCTGGCGCTCGTGGTTCGGTATCGGCAAGGACAAGGATGAACCCGCGCGCGAACCGGCGCCGTCGAACAATCCCCCGCCCCCGGAGCAGTAAGCAATGAAGCGCAGTTCCTTAGCCGGCGCCGTCCCCCGCGGCGCCGCAATCGCGGTCCTGACCGCACTGGCCGCGGCCTGCACGGTCGCGCCGCCGCAACCCTCGGCGCTGGCCGAAGCCAATTTCAACGGCGAGGCCGCGGTCGCCGCGGTGCGCGCCGCCGGCGGCGCCGACGCGCGCGAGCTCGACGTGCAGCCGATCCGCGACACTCAGGTCGAGGATCTGCGCCAGCGCGCCGATGCCCTGGAAAAAACCCGCAAATACCCCGAAGCCGCGGCCGCGCTGGATCAGGCGCTGCAGATCAACGGCAACGATCCGGCGCTGCTGCAGGAACGCGCCGAAGCCGCGCTGTATCTGCACCGCCTCGACGACGCCGAACGCTACGCGCAGCAGGCCTACAACGGCGGCTCGCGGGTCGGGCCGCTGTGCCGCCGGCATTGGGCGACCATCGCCCAGGCCAAGCAGGGCCAGCTCGACGGGGTCAACGCGGCGATGAAACTGGCCCAGCGCCAGGATCATTACGACGCGTTGATTCCGCAGCGCACCGCGCTGACCGAGGCGCGCAAGCAAGCGCAGGCCAAGATCGGCGTGTGCACCGTCGCCGCCCAACCGCGCTACTGAGCCTTACATGGAACCCAGCCGCCTTGGCGTCGCCAGTCGTGCCGCGCTGAGCGAAGGCGGCGACCTCGCGCGCAACATCGCCGCGTTCGCGCCGCGATCTGCGCAGCAGGATTTGTCCGTGGCGATCGCCGATGCGTTCGAGTCGCGCTCGACCCTGCTGGCCGAGGCCGGCACCGGCACCGGCAAGACCTTCGCCTACCTGGTGCCGGCGCTGTTGTCGGGGCTGAAGACCATCGTCTCCACCGGCACCCGCGCGCTGCAGGATCAGCTCTATCACCGCGACCTGCCGCGCGTGCGCGACGCGCTGGGCATCGGCTTGAAGACGGCCTTGCTGAAAGGCCGCGCCAACTATCTGTGCAAGTACCGCACCGAGCAGGCCAAGGGCGAGCCGCGCTTCACCAGCCGCGAATACGCCGCCCAGTTCCAGCGCATCGTCAGCTGGGCCGGGCGCACCCGCGCCGGCGATCTGGCCGAACTCGACGCATTGCCGGAAGACTCGCCGCTGCTGCCGATGGTGACCTCCACGGCGGAAAACTGCCTGGGCAGCGAATGCCCGATGTACGCCGACTGCTTCGTCGTGCAGGCGCGCCAGCGCGCGCAGGCGGCGGATCTGGTCGTGGTCAATCATCATCTGCTGCTCGCCGATCTGGCGCTCAAGCAGGAAGGCTTCGGCGAAATCCTGCCCGGCGCGCAGGCCTTCGTGGTCGATGAGGCGCATCAGCTGCCGGAGCTGGCTTCGCAATTCTTCGGCGAAGCGATCAGCGCGCGTCCGCTGGTGGAACTGGCGCGCGACGCGCTGGCCGAATGCAAGACGGTGACCGGCGCGCTGGCGACGGTGCAGGTGCCGGCGCGCGATCTGGAACAAGCCGTGCGCGGCCTGCGCGCGGCGATGGACGACCTGCCGGTGCGCGCGACCCGCCGCCGCGCCGCCGAATTGCCGGCGGTGGAAGCGGCCTTCGACGAACTGGAGCAAGCGCTGCGGGCGATGCAGAACGCGCTCGATTCGCTGCGTGCCGCGGCGCCGGGGTTCGACAGCTGCCACGCGCGGGCGAAGGATTTCGAAACCAAGCTCAAGCGCTGGCGCGGTGCGCCGGTGCCGCGGCCGGTGCAGGAAGAAGCCGAATACGACGACTTCTCGCCGCCGCCGCGCGAGCCGGTGGTCAGCGCCGAGGCGGACGAAACCGCCGATGCCGGGCAGGACGCCGAAGCGCCGGCCGCGCCCGACACCAGCGTGTTGTGGTACGAACTCACCGCGCGCGGCTTCCGCCTGGCGCGCACGCCGCTGGATGTCGCCGGGCCCTTGGCCGAGCATCGCGAACGTTCGCGCGCGGCCTGGGTGTTCACTTCGGCCACGCTCGCGGTCGGCGGGCATTTCCAGCATTACGCGCAAAAGCTCGGCTTGGCCGAGCCCACGACCTTGCTGGCGCCCAGTCCGTTCGACTGGGCGCAACAGGCGCTGCTGTATCTGCCGCCGGGACTGCCCGATCCGGCGGTGCGGCATTACAACGAAAGCCTGGTCGATAAGCTGCGGCCGATCCTGGAAGCCTCCGGCGGCCGCGCTTTCGTGTTGTTCGCCTCGCACCGCGCCCTGCGCGAAACCGCCGAGTTGCTGCGCGGCGGCCCGTGGCCGTTGTTCGTGCAGGGCGAGGCGCCGCGGCACGTGCTGTTGGAACGCTTCCGCGCCTCCGGCAACGGCGTGTTGCTGGGCGCGGCCAGTTTCCGCGAAGGCGTGGACGTGGCCGGCGAGGCGCTGAGCGTGGTGGTGATCGACAAGCTGCCTTTCGCCGCGCCCGACGATCCGGTGTTCGAAGCGCGCCTGGATGCGATCAAGCGCGGCGGCGGCAACCCGTTCCGCGACGAGCAACTGCCGCAGGCGGTGATCGCGCTGAAGCAGGGCGCCGGCCGCCTGATCCGCAGCGAAACCGATCGCGGCGTGCTGGTGCTGTGCGACCCGCGCCTGCTGTCCAAGAGCTACGGCAAGACCTTCCTGGACTCGCTGCCGCCGCTGCCGCGCACGCGCCGGATCGAGGACGTGGCCGATTTCTTCTCCGGCCGGCCGGTGGTACTAGAATCGGCTTCGGCCTCGTCGTCGGACGACGACGATTACTACCGCTGACCTGGGAGGGTGAGAGCATGAGCGAAGACAATCAGACTGCGTCGGCGCGCAAGCCGCGCGTGCACGGACTGGGCGGCGTGTTCTTCAAGGCGCGCGATCCGTCGGCCTTGTCGGCCTGGTACGAGCGCCACCTCGACATCGGCGGGCAGGGCTGGGGCGGCGCGATGTTCTCGTGGCAGCGCGAGGAGACCGGCGAGACCGGCTACACCATCTGGTCGCCGTTCGCGGAGAACACCGAGTATTTCAAGCCCAGCGACAAGCCTTACATGCTGAACTTCCGCGTCGATGATCTGAAGGCCACGCTGCAGGCGCTGCGCGAGGAAGGCTGTCAGGTGCTCGATCGTTATGAGGAAAGCGAGCAGGGCAAGTTCGGGTATGTGGTGGATCCGGAAGGCGGGCTGATCGAATTGTGGCAGCCGAATCCGAATGATCCGGCGGTGGTTGCGGAGTGAGGTGGGTGAGGGGTTGTGTTGCGGGTGATTGATTTTCGCGCGACTACTTCCCCTCATCCGATCGCGCGCGCCCACACTTCGACCTATCCAGTTGCCGCGGCTCCCTCACCCCGTCATTCCCGCGAACGCGGGAATCCAGCGACTTCAAGCGTTCTCGCACGAAAGGCCCTGGATGTTCGGCTCCGCCGAAGTAAAGCAGAGCCCGCGTTCGCGGGAATGACGAGCAAAAAACGAATGCGAGACCCAGGCCGCACCAACGACCGCGCAACACCCAAAGCAACAACCACGAGCAACAATGAACCTCCTAGCCTTCGAAACCTCCACTGAAGCCTGCTCCGTCGCCCTGTGGCTGGACGGCGAAGTGCGCGAACGCTACGAACTCGCGCCGCGCCGTCACGCCGAGCTCTCGCTGCCGTGGGCCGAGCAGTTGCTGGACGAAGCCGGCCTCAAGCGCAGCCAGCTCGACGCAATCGCGATCGGCCGCGGCCCTGGCGCGTTCACCGGCGTGCGCCTGGCGATCTCCCTGGCTCAAGGTGTGGCCCTCGCGCTGGACGTGCCGGTGATTCCGATCTCCACCCTCGCCGTGCTGGCTCTGCGTGCGCAGCCGCTGACCACCGGCGCAGGCCCGCGATGCGTGCTCAGCGCGATCGACGCGCGCATGGGTGAGATCTATGCCGCCGCCTACGAACTGCGCGATGGCGAACCGCTCGTGCTCGACCGCGAAGCAGTGCTCGGTCCCGACGCCGTAGCGCTGCCCGACCTCGGCGACAATGCAGCCGATAATGTATGGTTCGGCGTCGGCACCGGCTTCGCCGCCGCCGACGGTGCCCTGCGCCAGCGCCTGGGCGCGCGTTTCGCCGCGATCGACCCCAACGCGCTGCCGCACGCCGCCGACCTCGCCCGCCTTGCCGCAGCCGCCTACGCACGTGGCGAGAGCGTCGCACCCGAGCGTATCGAACCGGCGTACCTACGCAACAACGTCGCTCTCACCATCGCCGAGCAGGCTGCATTGCGAGCTCGCTCGGAGTAGCTGTTGGCCTTAACGGCCTCATCTTGAGACGGATACCAGTCGTGCTGTGGCGGCGGCACACGCATTACTTCATCTACTAGAGCGCTGTCGGACCAATGGGCACAGTGACAGTGCAGACGGGTCTGCCATAAGGCGCGTACGGTGGCGAATGGCTACGCGTAGAATTTCAGAATCGGTGTTGTTCGTCACATAAATATGATTTTGTACGATTCATTAACGAAATCGAATAGCTATCTAGCTTCGTGTCGGAGCTGTATGTTTCGATACTGAAACATGGCCAATGGGGCGGCGGCGATGGGTGCTAGCCGTTGCAAGCGCTCAGCGAAGTCTCATGGATGGACGATTGGGGATACCGACATCAACACCGACGGTCGCCGGCGACGCCGACGATCCATCTGCATGCGCGATTGGCCTGGAGTCGGTCTGCCGTTTCCGGCGCGTACATAAGACAACAAACCTAAACGAGGTGGCGAAGATGTCGTGGTGGAGACACAAGACGCTCTGGGCGGTGCTGCTGTTCGCAGCGACCGCGGCCGGATGCGGCAAGAGCGACGGCGACCCGCCGATCTCGCAGCAGGCGCCCGCGCTCCGAGCCGATTCGCAACCAGACGTCGGCTTGATGCTGTTCGCCCTGGACATCGGTAACGAATCCAAGGACGACGGTTCCGTCGCTGCGGCCACGCGCTTCGCTCCGCACGACAAGCTCATCGCCTCGATCCGCACCACGGGACAGGGCGAGAACGTGCCGATCTCCGCACGTCTCATCGCCATGGCCAACGGCGCTACGGTGACCGAGTTGCAAAGGACCGTCACTCTGTCGGCGCCTGCCACTACGAATTTGCAGTTCGTCAAGCAAGGCGACGGCGGTTGGAGTCTCGGTCGTTACCTGGTCGAAGTGGACTTCGGCAGTAAGCGGGTTGGACAGCAGGAAATCGAAGTGGCGCAGCCGCCTTCGCCTAACGGCGGGCAGTGAGGGCGCGAGCAGACCGGCCGGCATGCCAGACGCTGCCGGGCGGTTTGCGATGAATCATCGGATTGAGGGCAAATACCCGCGTTGGTGGAGCCCTCGGAGAAAGTCGCATGGAAGACCGCGTTGCTGAAATCGCCCGGACTGCGCTCCCCTTGCTGCGGACGCTTCGATCATCGGAACGGAATGCCGCGGGCCGCTCACGTCTGTTCTGGCTGGCCCCGTTCATTGGCATGCTGGCCTTGCTCACCGCATCGTGGGCTGTGGCCACCAAATATGTCTACGACGACAACGGCCGCCTGGTGGTGACCGTCAATGAACAGTCTGGGGAGAGCGCGCGCTACGTCTACGACAAAGTAGGCAATCTGCTGAAAATCGATCGGCTGGCGGCCGGACAGGTGGCGATTTTCTCATTTACGCCGGCACGCGGCGCCAGTGGGATCACCGTCCGGATCGAAGGTCAGGGGTTCAGCGAGATTCCCACCGACAATCTGGTGCGCTTCAACGGCGTCGCTGCGCCAGTGATCGTCGCCAAGCTCACCGAGTTGGACGTGCTTGTCCCCGCCGGCGCTACCACTGGCCCGTTGACCGTCACTGTCGGCAGCCAGACCGTATCGGGGCCGGCTGATTTCGTCGTTGACGAGAGCGCCATGCCGCCGGTGATCACCGGTGTGACACCGATGATCGGCAACGCCTCGACGGTCGTCACCGTCACGGGGCAACGATTGTATCCCGCGCCGGACATGAGCCGGGTCCTGATCGGCACGCGCGTGGCGGTGCACAGTGATGCCAGTAACACGCAGGTCATATTCGCTGTGCCCAGCCGTGCCGGGTCCGGTAAAATTTCGATCAGTACACCGTACGGCAGCGCACAAACCGAATCGGATTTCGTCGTCTTGCCCACCGGCACGAATCCGGCCGATGTGATCAATGTCGGGCGCATAGCGCTCGATGCGGGCGAGCGTACCGTGGCGACGAACACAGCAGGCCAATCGGTTGCGCTGTTGTTGCCGACGATGGGCGCGGAAATGACCAGCCTGCAGTTCTCCGGGCTGGGCTCTACGAAGCTCACGTACAGCGTCTATGCGCCCGACAATCGCCTGCTGATAACAGGGGAGGCGAGTGGAGAGGTGCCGTCGTTGCATCTGCCGCCGCTTTCCGCTGGCGTGAACTTGCTGTTGTTGAAGCCCGGTGCGCCAGCCTCGTGGAATCTCGCCTGGGAAAAGAATCCCGTGCTGGGCCCGCAGGCAGAACCAGTAGCGATGGCGACGATCGTGGCCAACCAGAGCAAGCGCCTGACGATGAAGCTCGACGTCGGCGGTCATATCGGTATCGGTCTGCACGAATTGCTTACGCCAAACTCGGTTGGCGCAGTCCAGGCTCGGCTGTATCGCCCGGACGGTAGCCAATTGAGCTATGAGAACTGCGACGCCCAAACCAGTAGTTGCGACCTGAACCTAACCGTCGGCATGCCTGGACAATACAGCTTGATCGTGCAGCCCTCCTCTATAGGCGACCGGACGATGTCGTTCAAGGCAAGCCTGAGCGAGGATCGTGCGCTTAGCTTGGCGCCCGCAGTGCCTACAACGCTGATATTGGACCGATTTGGACAGAACGGCCGCTTGTCATTCTCCGCTCAGGCTGGTCAGACATTCGCTTTCCGAGTCGAAGGGCAATCAACCACGCCCGCAGATCGTGATGTTTACTACACGGTCTACAAACCCGACGGCAGCGTGCTGCAGCAGGCACAAAGCAAGTCGGATCTCACCTTGAACCTGGAGGCGTTGGTCGCGGGAAGCTATCTATTGTACGTGGATCCGAAGAATGGCGAGACTTCTACCGCCCAGATCACACTGATTCCAGGCGAAACTGGCGCTATAGGGGCTGGACAGGATCCGCTGTCGTTTTCCACAGCCGCTGCCGGACAGAACATCTACTTCAGCTTTTCGGCCGAACAGGGCGCCAACTTGGGGTTGGGCCTGAGCGAGTTGGCCACGCCAGGCGGCACGGGCCCGGCTACCGTTTATGTTTATCGTCCCGACGGCAGTCAACTGTCCTATGAGTACTGCTACGCCGAGTACAAAGGGTGCGACCTGAACTTGGCGAATCTGCCGGCAGGAGCCTATCGGGCGATGGTGACGCCTCCGGCCACCGGCGCGCGCACGATGTCGTTCAAGACTAGTTTGAGCACGGACCTGATTCTGCCTCTGAGCCTAGACGCCGAACTCCAGGCCATCACTGTTCCCCGTCCAGGACAGAACGCGCGACTGACATTCCAGGCGCAAGCCGGGCAAACGCGAGCCTTTAACGTATCTGCGCAGTCCACTCAGCCGGAGAACGGAAAGGTCTACTACACAGTCTATAAGCCGGACGGAAGTGTGTTGCATCAGGCCGACACACGCGACGACTTGACCTTGAACTTGCCGGGTTTGCCTGCAAGCGGCACATATACGATTTTCATGGATCCGGGGCAGGGTGAAGCGGCTTCGATGCAGGCGAAGCTCGTGTCCGGCCAGGTCGGCGGCCCGGATCCGGGTGGCTCGCTCGGAAGCTTTGCCACGCAAACGCCGGGACAGAACGTCTACTTCACATTTGATGCTGCCAAGGATGCGAACTTGGGACTGGGCATCAGCGACCTGCTGACACCGGGTACCGTGGCTTCGGTGCTTGTTTACGTCTACAAGCCTGGCGGCAGCGAGTTGGCTTCGGTCAACTGCTCCACTTCTGAAAACGGCTGCGATCTGGATCTGGCCATTCCCGAAACCGGCACCTACAACGTCACCGTCATGCCGCCGAGCAACGGCAATCGGACGATGTCGTTCAAGGCGACGTTGAGTGAGGACAAGGTTTCCCCATTGACACTCAACGCTCCGTTGAATTACGAACTGCCCCGGCCGGGTGAGAACGGTCGGCTGACTTTCTCCGCCGAGGCGGGGCAGACATTTGCCCTAAGTTTGACCGGTGCGAAGACCTCGCCGGCGGGCCGCAAAGTGAACTATCGGTTGTATAAGCCCGACGGTGCCTCGCTGTACAACACCATCATCTCGGGCGATCTGACGATCAATCTGTCCAAGTTGCCGGTAAGCGGGCAGTACACGTTGTTCATTGATCCTGATCATGGGGAAACCTATATCGCGCAAGCGACATTGCTGCCCGGAGAGGTTGGCGTGGTCGATGGCGGTACGCCGCCGCGAAGCTTCGCGACCAAAGCCCCCGGCCAGAACGTGTACTTCGAGTTCACCGCCGAGCAAGGCGCGAATCTTGGCTTGGGCATTTCCGATCTGCTGACCGTCGGCACCATCGCCAGTGCTCAAGTGATCGTTTATCGCCCCGATGGCACGCAATTGACCAGCGGTGCCTGCTACGCCACCGATGGTGGGTGTGATCTGGACTTGAGTAACCTGACTGCCGGCACCTACAGCGTCCTGGTGGCGCCGCCGGCGGCCGCAAGCACGATGAGCTTCAATGCCACCGTAAGCGCCGATGCGGTGATCACGCTAGCCACTGACATGCCGGTGAACATGGCGCTGAATCGGCGTGGCCAGAATGCACGGTTGCGCTTTTCCGCCAACGCGGGTCAAACCTTCGCCTTTGGTGTCAGCGGGCAAAACACCGTGCCGGGTGGCCGTAGCGTCAGTTACACGGTCCACAAGCCAGACGGCTCGTTGCTACAACAGGCCAGTACCAGTAGCGCGGTGGCGATGAATCTGTTCGAGCTGCCGGCGAGTGGAGAGTATTTCGTATTCGTCGATCCTCGCGCGGGCGAAACCGTGTCTGCGCAAGTAATCCTGGGCTCGGGCGAGTCGCAGTCGATCGCCGTCGGCGGTGATCCGACCAGTTTCCTGACTCGAATCAACGGTCAATACGCCTATTTCTCGTTCAATGCGACCCAAGGAGCCAACCTGGGTCTGGGCATCAGCGACCTGGCCACGCCGGGAACGATCGCCGGAGCATCGGTATACGTGTATCGCCCCGACGGCACCCAGTTGACCAGTCGCTCGTGCTACGCGACGGACGGCGGATGCGACCTCGATCTGGCAGGACTTGCCGCCGGCCGCTACACGGCCATCGTCTATCCGCCGAGCAACGGAAATGGGGTGATGACCTTCAATCTCACTGTCAGCCCCGACGTCGTTAATAGCTTGACGCCGAACACGCCTCTGGATTTGTCGTTGCCACGCCGCGGCCAGAATGCGCGGCTGAAATTCGCTGCCAACCTTGGCCAGACATTTGTGTTCAACGTGACCAACCAGATCTCTATGCCGGTGGGGCGCAAAGTTTATTACTCAGTGAACAAGCCCGACGGGGGATTGTTGCAGCAGGGCTACGCAGTGTCGGGCCTGACCATGAACCTGCCCGATCTACCGGTCAGTGGCGATTACACGCTTTTCGTCGATCCAGAGAGCGGCGAATCCGCGAGCTCGCAGGTAAAGCTGTCAGTCGGTCAGTCGGCGGACCTGCAATTCGGTGGCGCACCACACAGCTTCACCGCCGAGGCGCCTGGACAAAATGTTTATTTCAAGTTCGATGCCCAGCAAGGCGCCAACGTCGGCATCGGTATCGCTGATCTGACCATAGCCGGATCGAACGGTGCAGGGGCGACGGTGTACGTATATCGCGCGGATGGTTCTCAAGTAACCAGTCGTGGCTGCAGCCCGAGCGACAACGGCTGCGACGTGGATCTATGGAATCTGGCGGCCGGTCGTTACTCCGTCGTGGTCATCCCGAACAGCGGTGCGGGAGTGCTGAACTTCAGTGTTTCAGCCAGTCTGGACGCCGTGCACGTCTTGACTCCCGACGTTGCGAAGGCGCTGACTCTGTCGCGCCGCGGCGAGAATGCGCGCCTGAAGTTCGCCGCTAACGCGGGCCAGAGCTTCGCATTCGGCATTGCCAGCCAAACCACTATGCCAAGCGGTCGCAAGGTGTACTACACGGTCTACAGGCCGGATGGCACCGTGCTTCAGCAGGCCTACGCCACCGGGCCGGCGACGATGAATCTTTATGAGCTGCCGGTCAGCGGCGAATACATGCTTTTCGTTGATCCCGAAAGCGGCGAAACCGCGAATATGCAGGTGACTCTGCTGACGGGCCAAACCGCGGAATTGCAGCCAGGCAGTGCGGAGCGCAGCTTCTCCACTCAGTCGCCCGGGCAGTACGGTTACATCCGGTTCGATGCCCAACAGGGCGCGAATGTCGGAATAGGCATCGGCAGCCTGATCATCAGCCAAGGCTCGGCGACCGTGTATGTGGATCGAGCGAACGGATCGCGCGTCACCAGCCGAGGCTGCAGCACCGATGACAACGGCTGCGATCTGGATCTGTGGAACCTGGAGGCTGGGCGTTACACCGTCACGGTCATCCCGAACGTCAACACCGCGACGATGAGCTTCAACGCTGCCGTAAGTCTGGATGCTGCGCATGTACTGACGCCGGGCTCGTCGTTGAATCTGGCACTTGCGCGAATCGGCGAGAACGCTCGGCTCAGATTCTCTGCCAGCGCCGGTGAGTCCTTCGCTTTCAGCGTATCCGGGCAAAACACGGTGCCGACGGGGCGCCGCGTCTACTACACCGTATACAAGCCCGATGGCAGCGTTCTGCAGCAGAGCTACACCACGACGACGCTGACTATGAATATCGCCAATGTGCCGGTCAGCGGTGAGTACCTGTTGTTCGTTGATCCGAACAGTGGCGAGGCGGTGAGTGCGGTGGTGGGGCTGCTGGCCGGACAGTCTTCCACCTTGATGGCGGATGGCACTTCGGCGAACTTGTCGACGCAATTGTCCGGGCAGAACGCTTATCTGGATTTTACTGCCGCGCAAGGTGCCAATTTCCGTCTGGCGATCAGCGCTTTGACGACGCCGAATACAGTTGCCGCTGCGATGGTCTACATCTATCGCAGCGACGGCACTCAGGTGACCAGCCTAGCCTGCTACGCCTCCGATGGCGGGTGTGGTGTGGACCTGCGCAACCTGTCGGCGGGGCGTCATACCGTTTCAATTTTTGCTCCTGCAAATGGTAGCGGGACGATGAGTTTTTCCGCGGCATTGCGTACGTTGCCCAACTGAGCATCGGCTCCCGCCAGGCGAGTATCTCGGCGCTGTGGTTCTCTAATTGATAAAACAGCTTCAGGAAGATCTAGGTCATGAACCGTATCGAGCAGGGAAAGCGCAAATCTTGGCGGATCGGCACGATCGCGCTGGCCCTGGGGCTATCGCTGGGCGCGGCATTGCTGCGGCCGGGCGAAGTGGTCGCGGCGCTGGATCCGCTACCGGTATCGTTGTCGCAACAGCTGGCGCTGCAATCGCGCGAAGTAAGCGCGCAGTTGCCCGACGGCCGTTGGCTGGTGCTCGAGCGCGACGGCCGTGGCCTCAGCCTGCGCCGCGACGATTCGAAGGGCAGTCAGGTGCGGCGCTGGCCGCTGATCTCGCCGCGCCGCCTAGCGAGCGTGAACGTGCTGGCCGACGGTCGGGTGCTTGTGTGGGGAGGCGTGGACGATGCTGGCAGGGTGCAGGACGAAGGCCTGTGGTTCGATCCGGCGGCGCAGACGCTATCCCCGGCGCAGGTGCCGGGCTTGGCGCCGCGTGCGGGCCATGCGGCGACGTTGCTGAGCGATGGCCGGTTGTTGGTGAGCGGCGGCTGGACGCCGGGCGTGGCGGGCGTGGCCAAGGCGGAAGTGTGGGATGCGCGCGACGGAGTGGTGCAGGTGGTGGACGGCGCCTGGACGCAGCCGCGGCTGGGGCATACCGGTTCGCTGGAAGGCGACGGCACGGTGCGGCTGTCTGGAGGCGTGGACGCGCAGGGCCGGCGGGTGAGCGGCGATGCCCACTTCGATCCGCAGGCACAGCGCTTCGGGCCGGCGGTGCCAGCCGTGGCCGATGCCAAGAATGCGGCGCCGGTGCTGTCGGGTTCGTGGCCGGCGGCGAAGGCGCAGAACGTGTCGCCGGACGGCCGGCTGTGGCTGCGCTTTAACCAGCCGCTGCAAGCGGCGGAAGTGAACGCCAGCAGTGTGGTGTTGTTCGGCCCCGGCGGCCGCACCGCCGCGAAGGTGGTGCCGGCCGAAGGCGGTCGCTTGGCGTTCGTAACGCCGCAGCAGGCGCTGTTTCCGGATTCGCCGTACACGCTGCTGATCGATGGCGTGCGCGGCCGCAACGGCCAGTCGCTGGCGACCACGGCGATCGATTTCCGCACCGCTGCGTTGAACGCTGCCCAGTTGCCGGCAACGGCGCAGAGCGAAGTGCAGATCACAGGTGAAGGCGAAGCACGTCGATGCGCGCAGAAGGGCGCGTGGTACGCGCCATGCCGAGCGCGCTCGGAACTCAACGACGCCGTGTGGTATCCCGGCGCGGATAACACCGACAGTCGCTGGCGTATCTATACTCAGGATGAGGCGCCGACGCCGAATCCGTCGATGGCCAAGACCGCGGCGCTGTACGGCGTGACGGTGGTGCGCGGACGGGTGGTGCGGATCGACGAACAGCCGGTGGCGAACGTGGAAGTCAGCATCGGCGCGAACAAGGCGCGGACCGACGCGGACGGCTGGTTCACCTTGCTGGACGCGACGCCGGGCTGGCAGGAACTGTACGTGGACGGCAGTACGGCCAATAGCGCGCAGGCTGAGTACGGCCAATTCGTGGTCGGCATGCGCGTGGCCAAGGGCAAGCTGACGGAACTGAACTATCTACTGCACCTGCCGCGGATCACCGCGCGCGACAAGATCCAGATTGCCTCGCCGTTGAAGCAGGAGATGCGCATCGGCCATCCGGACATGCCGGGCCTGGAGTTGCGGATCCCGGCGGGCGCGGTGATCCGCGACCGCAAGGGGCGGTTGGTGACCGAACTGGCGATCGTGCCGACGCCGGTGAACCGCGCGCCGTTCCCGGTGAAGGAAAATCACCCGATGGCGTTCACGCTGGAACCGGGTGGCGCGCAGGTGCAAGGTCTGACGCCGACGGCGTCGGGTGGGATCCGGGTGTATTACCCGAACTACGACCGCAAGCCGGCGGGGACAGTGGCGGACTTCTGGATCTACGACCCGCGCGAAGGCTGGCGCGTGTACGGCCAAGGCACGGTATCGGCGGACGGACGCCAGTTCGAACCCGAGCGCGGGGTGGCGCTGCACCAGACGATGGGCGGTATGTACAGCGTGCCCAATAACGATCCGCCGCCGAAGGATGGTATGCCGCCGGATCAGAGCGGCGAATGCCCCGATTCGAAGTGCGCGGACCAGAACGCTAAGGCGGGTGGTGCGGGCACCGAGGGCGACCCGGTCGACTTGCACACTGGCGATTTCATCTACGCCGACACCGACGTGACGATCAACGACGTGGTGCCGCTGTCGCTCGAGCGGCACTACCGGCCGCGTGACATGGGCAAGCGCGAATTCGGGCTGGGCATGTCGCTTGGGTACGGCCATTATTTGCAGCGCACCTCCGATGACTATGCGGCCATCCGCATCGTGCTTCCGAATGGTTCGGCCGTGCAGTTCGATCGCTTATCGGGCACCGGTCCGCAAGGCGAATGGCGCCAGAATGGATCGCGCACCGGCTATGCGGGCGCCGTGATGCGCTCGATCTTCGACTCAGATCCGGAACAACCATATGGCCGTGCGTACCGGGTGACTTTGCGCGACGGCGCGACGATGCAGTTCGGTAGCTATAACAACACTCGGCTTCAATGGGTGCAGGACCGGTTCGGCAACCAGACCCGATTGGTCTACAGCGCGGGCCTGCTGACTCAATTGGTATCGCCGAACGGACGAACTGTGAAGTTTACGTATGATGCACAGAACCGGATCAAAACGGCGCAGGATCACACCG
This sequence comes from Lysobacter sp. TAB13, assembly GCF_052113885.1. Taxonomy (NCBI): domain Bacteria; kingdom Pseudomonadati; phylum Pseudomonadota; class Gammaproteobacteria; order Lysobacterales; family Lysobacteraceae; genus Lysobacter; species Lysobacter sp. TAB13. The sequence continues at coordinate 331,296 of NZ_JBFRDR010000004.1, forward strand.
GTCGCAGCTGGACCTACGACTACAACGACAAGGGTCTGCTCTCGACGGTGACCTATCCGGACCAGACGGCCAAGCGCTACACCTATTTGGTGAGTACGTTTGCCGATGACTTCGACGTATGCCCGTCGGGGATCAACGTCGATCCGCGCTATTGCCTGTATGCGAAGGACCACAAGAAGTTCGGCACGTACCTACAGCAACATGTGATGGAGTCGGTGACAGACCGCCGTGGGAATCGCGTGGTCTATAACGAATATCCGAAGTACGGTAGCTGGATCGGCCGGATATCCAGGCAGACGCTGGCGGATAACAGCGTTTACGCATTCAATTATAGCAACACGCCGGAAGGGCTGTTGGCAGTGCTGGTGACGCGTCCGGACGGAGTCAAGCGCCGAGTGTTGTTCGACGAAAACGCCGCGCCGTATCCGATCAGCGATACCTATGGATACGGCACGGACAAGGCGCAGACGTACTTGTTCGAGCGCTATGCGTCGGGGCAAGTCAAGGCGCGCACCGATCCGTTGGGGCGCAAGACCGAGTATCAGTACAACGCCGCAAGCCAGGTCACGCAGGTGACGGGCATGGCGGGTACGCCGAAGGCGCAATCGATCCGGATGTCGTACTACGATAATGGCGACCTTCGCAGTGTGACCGATCCGTTGAATCGCACGACGACACTGCAATACACGGACGGCTGTTTGAGCCGGATTACCGATCCGCTGAACCGCAGCACCCAGATCGTGTGCAATTTCGCGGGCCAGCCGCTGACGACCACCGATGCGAAGGGCTACACGATGGCCTACCACTACGAGGGCGGCGAATTGGCGGCGGTGATCGATCCGTTGGGCCGTGCCACCGGTATGGCCTATGACACGCTGGGCCGGGTGGTGGTGGTGCGTGATACGGAAGGCCGGATCGCACGGCGCACCTACGATAGTAACGATCGGGTGCGGACCGTGACCGATCCGATGCAGCGGACCACCGAGATCAGTTACGACAACAACGGCAACGTCTCGGCGGTGCTATTGCCGCATGGCAACGGCATTACCTACGTCTACGACGAACGGGACCGGGTAAAGGAGCGTCGCGACAGCCTGGATCAGGTCGAGACGTGGACGTATTTTGACGGCGACCGGGTCAAGGCCCATAAGAACCGCCGCGATCAAATCTCGACTGTCAGCTACGACGTATTGGGACGTCCAGATAAGGTGACGCTCGCGGACGGCAGCACCCAGACCGTCGTGTACGACGCCGCCGACCGCCGCCGCCAGCTGATAGACACGGCCGCCGGAACCTTGAGCTGGGAGTACGACGAGTTCGACCGCGTGCGCAGCGAAACCAGCGCCGCTGGCACGGTGACGTACGATTACGACGAAGTAGGGAGGCGTATCGGCATGACCGCTGGGAGCCAGGCCAAGGTCGAGTACCGTTACGACGACGGCGATCAGTTGCGCCGGATCTTGCAGGGTACGGAAGAAGTCGCATTCGACTACGACGAGATTGGTCGTCGTAAGACGATGACATTGCCGAATGGCGTAACGGCGGCATACGACTTCAACGATGCGGGCGATCTGGTCGGACTGGCTTACGCCAAGGCTGATGGGGCGGTATTGGGCGCTATGGGCTACGGCTATGATCGAATCGGTCGCCGCATAGCGCAAACGGGTTCATGGGCGAACACCTTGTTGCCTGCGGCGAGTGACGGCAGCGCGTTCGACGACAATCATCGGCAGATCCAATACCACGCCCAAACATTGCGCTATGACACCAATGGCAACCTGATCGACGACGGCACCCGCACCTATGTGTGGAATAACCGCGATCAGTTGGTGTCGATCCAGCAGGGCGGCCAGACGATCGCCAGCTATGTGTACGACCCGCTGGGCCGCCGTGCGGGAAAAACCGAGAACGGCCAGACGGTGCAATATTTGCACGATGGCCTGGACGCGGTGCAAGAGACGCGCGGCGCGGTGGTGAGTGGCATCTTGACCGGTATGGGCATCGACGAACGCTTTGCGCGCACTGACGTATCAGGCCGAACGTATTTTCTGACCGACGCGTTGGGCAGCACGAAGGCGTTGTCGAACGCGAGTGGCGCGGTGGTGCAGCGCTACGACTATACGCCCTATGGTCAGACTGAGGCGTCGCAGGGCGGGTTTAGTAATCCATACCAGTACGCGGGGCGCGAACGGGACGATAGCGGACTGTATTACTATCGGGCCCGCTACTACCATCCCGGGATGGCGCGGTTTATCAGTGAGGATCCGATTGGGTTGGCAGGTGGGATAAATACATATGCCTATGTCGGGGGGAACCCAATCTCGTATACCGACCCACTTGGATTGGAGGCGGGGGCAGCATACAGAGTGGTCTATCTTGCCGACGGTGGAACTGGGCAAAGCACAGGGGGGCGAGCGCCAGATTTCATTCAGTTGTCGGCATCGGTATATGTGATTGGCGCCAGCCTCACACTGAGCCGTAGCGGCAATATCTTTGCGTCTGGCGGTTTCGCGAAAGCATATCCAAACTGGGTACGTGGACTTAGCTTCTCGTTGAACGGAGGAAGCTTGATGTCGTATTGCCCCAATGCAAAAGAGCAAGGAGCTAAAACCGACAAGTTCCTTACGAGTCTTGGCTATTCCGCCACTGCACACGACGTGTTCGGCGGAGGTGTTGCATATTCCCCAGGCAGTGGTGGTGCGGTCCTCTACGGCGTGGGGGCTGGCGTGGAAGTCTCGCCTGGTTCCGTCGGTGCTCAGACGTCGTGGTCGCTTCCGGGGTGGTGATGTCGCTGCGATCCATTATCAAGAATGTGCTTGGCTTGGCTTTCATAGCCTTCTGCTTGTACTTCGTTGTTAGCCACATGCGTTACCTGAGTAAATCAGTGAGGCCAAGTCGAGAGGTCATCAATAGAGAGCTGGAAGAGGTGATTGCAGCGTTCCCCGGTGACAAGTTATCCGCCGTGGAAATTTTTGACAAAAAATCTGTCTACATTTCTGCTCGCGTGCAAATGAAGGGGGCACGCTATGTGCTCGCCGCGGAGGATGGCCAGAAGCGGATGGAAGCGCATAGCTGGCGCAAGGTGCGTGTGGCGTACGGAGGCATTGATCGTTACTGCAAAGGCGATCTCGTTGCGGAAATCACCCCGTTAGGATCGGGCGGCGCATACGCTCTGCAAGTCAACTGGGGCAATGCTGACGCCGTTTGCCAGTCCAAATAGCCATGCCTTCTGAATACAAACTCTGCCCTCACCGGCGGGATTTTGTTTGGGTCTTAGGAAGCAAAGCTGCCCCATAACGCAGCTATCTTCCTGAAATGCAAAAGAAAAACAGGTATTACCGCCGTTCGAAAATCAGCGAGGCCCGATTTCGGGCGCTCGTGCGCTGTTGGTCACTGGATCTCACCGCCACCAACACC